>LFTH01000090.1 GCA_001513365.1 Clostridiales bacterium DTU033
ATTGCCGGGTGGGAGCGGGACGGGATTATCCGCGGGTACAAGGCTGTTATAGACTGGGAGCGTACCGACCGCGCCTATGTTACCGCGTTAATCGAGCTGCGGGTAACGCCTAAGAGGAATTTGGGGTTTGACGCGATTGCCGAGACGATAATGAGGTTTGACGAGGTCGAAAGCGTTTACCTTATGTCGGGGGGATACGACCTTGCGGTTATCGTCAGCGGCAGGACATTCAAGGATATTGCTATGTTTGTCGCCAAGCGTTTATCCACTCTTGATTCGGTGATTTCGACATCCACCCATTTTGTGCTGCAGCGCTACAAGGACAGCGGTATCATCCTGCGGGACGAAGAAAAGGATGAAAGAGGGGTATTGTAATCCGATGAGCTACCAAATCCGGATAAACAAAGCGCTTGAAAGCCTTAAGCCCTCCGGTATCCGGCGTTTCTTCGACATCGCCGCCGAAATGGACGACGTGATTTCGCTGTCTATCGGCGAACCCGACTTTTCCACCCCGTGGCATATCAGGGAGGAGGGTATCAGGTCGCTGCAAAAGGGCAGGACGTGGTACACCCCGAATTCAGGTTTGCTGAAACTCAGGCAAAGCATTGCCGCATACACAAAAAGGCATAAGGGGCTTTGCTA
>LFTH01000051.1 GCA_001513365.1 Clostridiales bacterium DTU033
TGGTGGGGGAAGGTGGATTCGAACCACCGAAGCCTGTGGCAACAGATTTACAGTCTGCCCCCTTTGACCGCTCGGGAATTCCCCCATTCTTGCATAAACGCAAGTGATAATATATCACGCTTTTTACCTCTTGTCAAGAGCGGATACCCTATTTTCCTTGTTTTTCCGACCCGCCTTTACCGCTTTGATTTCTCCCCCGCCTGCCGCCTTTTTTCCCGCGCTTTCATGCTTTATTCTAACAGGCGGAGGGCAAGACTTTTCACTTTTAACACAGCCGTTTTTTGATATCCCGGACATGATTTCGCCCTCACCCGTTTTTTGCGGGCGGGGGCGATTTGTCTGCCGTTTTCACGGCATGTTTACATCAAATCTTCAAGCCTTGCGGCAATCGCGTCGAGGAACTCGTCGGTATTGACCCCACGTTTTTCGGCAAGTGTGGAAAGCAGGATAAGGTCCTTGGTCATTATGCCGCTTTCGATAGTTTCCAGCGTCGCCTGCTCCAGCCTGTCCGCAAATTCCGCCAGACTGTCAAGCCCGTCCAGCTCGGCGCGCTTGCGTAGCGCGCCCGACCACGCGAAGATTGTGGCCACCGGATTTGTGGAGGTGGGCTCGCCCTTGAGATACCGGTAATAATGGCGGGTAACGGTACCGTGGGCAGCCTCGTATTCATATTTCCCGTCGGGGGACACCAGCACGCTTGTCATCATCGCGAGGGAGCCGAAAGCGGTCGCAATCATATCGCTCATCACGTCCCCGTCGTAATTTTTGCACGCCCAGATGAAACCTCCTTCAGAGCGCATTACCCGCGCGACCGCGTCGTCAATCAGGGTATAGAAATATTCAATGCCTGCCTGCTCAAAAGCGGATTTGTATTCATTCTCGTAAATCTCGCTGAATATGTCCTTGAACCTGTGGTCGTAAACCTTTGAAATCGTGTCCTTGGACGCAAACCACAAATCCTGCTTAACCGACAGCGCATAGTTAAAACACGAGCGGGCGAAGCTTGCAATCGACTTGTCGGTGTTGTGCATCCCCATAACCACGCCGCCGCCGTCAAATTCGTGGATTGTCTGCCGGGTCTGACTGCCGTCCGGCCCGGTTACCACAAGCTCGGCAAGTGAGCCGGCGCTCACCTTGATTTCGGTGTTTTTATACACGTCGCCGTAGGCGTGGCGGGCGATTGTTATCGGCTTTTTCCATGTTGACACTGTCGGCGTTATCCCTTTTACCACAATTGGCGCGCGGAATACCGTCCCGTCGAGCAGGGCGCGGATGGTACCGTTAGGGCTTTTCCACATCTGTTTGAGGTTATATTCCTCAACCCGCTGGGCGTTCGGGGTGATGGTGGCGCATTTAACCCCCACCCCGTATTTCTTTATCGCGTTCGCGGAATCAACCGTTACCTTATCTTCAGTCCTGTCGCGGTTTGGCAATCCGAGGTCATAATACTCGGTCTTTAAATCCACAAACGGCAAAATCAGCTTTTCCTTGATTGCCTGCCAGAGTATCCGGGTCATCTCGTCCCCGTCAAGCTCGACAAGCGGAGTAATCATCTGTATTTTCCCCATCTTAAACCTCCTAGTATGTTTAAA
>LFTH01000026.1:0-6549 GCA_001513365.1 Clostridiales bacterium DTU033
CTCAACTTTCATTTAACTTTACAATACGCCAACCGGCAAACGGAGGTAGGAATTATGAATGTCGGCGTTTCCACCGCCAATCTATACCCCATGCGCACCGAGGACGCTTTTAAGGCGCTGCTTGAGGCGGGTTTTCGCACAATCGAAGTGTTTTTGAACACCGAATCCGAGGCCACCGCCGAATTTGCGGCAAAGCTCAAAAGGATGGCCGGGGATTACGGGGCGCGCATACCCGCGCTGCACTCATACAACTCTTCGTGCGAGGCGTTTTTGCTGTTTTCAAACTACCAAAGAAGGCTTGAGGACGGTTTAAAGCGGCTGGACGAAGTGTTCCGCTCGGCTGAGATAGTGGGGGCACCGTACGTCATCATGCACGGGGACCGGCCGGGCGGCCCGCTGTCGGTCAGGGAATCGGTTCTGAGGTACGAGGTGTTTTATGATTTGGGGCGGACAAGGAATGTTACGCTGTTGCTTGAAAATGTGGCCTACTACCGTTCGGCGGAGCTTTCGTATATAGAGGAAATGCGCCGCCTGCTCGGAGAGAAGGCGCAGTTTGTCTTTGATTTAAAGCAAAGCGTCAGGTGCGGGATTATCCCGAATAGAGTGATTTCGGCGATGGGCGCAGGGATACGCCATGTCCACATAAGCGACAACGACGCCGAGCGCGACTGCATTATTCCGGGAAAGGGACGGATGAATTATGCAGGGCTGTTGCGCAAACTGAAGGAATATGGTTTTGACGGGGATTTGATTATCGAACTTTACCGCAGCAATTTCAAAGAGATTGGGGAGTTGGTGGAGGCAAAAAAAGAATTAAACCGGATAATCGGCGCCCTTTAATCGACATGAATACCAGAATTGCCGTTCGTATTTGGAAGTAATCACCCGAAAAACAGAATTTTGTGGTGGAATATGAAATACAAAAATTCAAGATATTTCACAAAATATTATAATAATTGACTATAATATGTTGACATAATTAAAACTTATGATATAATGTATCATAAATTGTGGACAAACACCACAAAATGAAGTTGTAGAAAGGGTGGCCGATTTGAGCCGGATTACAGCTAAGCCGGGTCAGCATATTTTGCAGTATGTAACCCGGTGCCGATTGGTTTCATCATCACTTTGGTGCGATGAGATAAACAAAAGCGTCAGGGTATGGGGGCTTGAGATAGAGTTTTCGGGCGGAGAGGTTGTGAGTTTTCCGGATTTATCCACCAGAAAGGCTGATGTGGAGGAGCTGCAAAGGCGGCTGGTCGGCGCCGATTTGTCCCCGCTGTTTGTCAGAGATATTGTTGAAGACTATCTCGGATATGTGTTCGGACAGCCCTGACACGTGCATATAAAGGTCGTGTTGCACGATGTGCGCAGATATGCTATACTTTTCCTAAAGCGCGTAAATTGTCGCATAATCGCAGGGGTGATGAGAATGAAATGTCCTTTCTGCAGCTTTATGGAAAGCAAGGTTATCGACTCCCGCCCGACCGATGAAGGCTCACGTATAAGACGCCGGCGCGAATGCTTAAAATGCGCAAAGCGGTTCACCACGTATGAGATTGTGGAAAGCCTTCCGATTATCGTTGTGAAAAAAGACAAGTCCAGAGAGGTTTTCGACCGCAACAAGCTGTTCAACGGGATGCTTCGGGCATGCGAAAAGCGCCCGGTTTCGCTTGAGACCCTTGAGAAAGCGGTTGACGAGATTGAAGCCTACATACACAATTCCCTCGACAGGGAGGTTACGTCGTACCGGATTGGCGAGCTTGCGATGGAAAAGCTGAAGGACATTGACGAGGTTGCCTATGTGAGGTTTGCGTCTGTTTACAGGCAGTTTAAGGATATATCCACCTTCCGGGACGAGATTAACAAGCTGCTTCCGGAGGAATAACGGTGTCTGATTTGCCGGCGGTGTGAGCCCTGCCGGTTTTTTGCTTTTTTTGGGTTGTTCGCCAAAATGCAGGGTGTATAATTCCACCCTGCCGCATTAAACAGGCTTTTGATATAGATAATAAACGCAAGACGATATTTAGCCGCTGGGGCAGGGTGTCAGGGGAAACAGGGGGATAAAAAACCGGCAGCGGCCGGACGCTGATAACCCCAAACTCCGCTATTGCAATTTTTTGTTAATACAATTAAAATAAGACTATGTGAAAAGAGGTGGACGGCCTTGAAATATGGTCTTTTATCGCGGATTGCCGAAAAACAGTCAGGTTTTTCCAAAGGCCAGCGGTTGATAGCCGATTATATAACCAAGAATTACGATAAAGCCGCTTTTATGACCGCCTTCAAGCTGGGACAGGCGGTGGGGGTCAGCGAATCCACCGTGGTCCGGTTTGCCGCCGAGCTGGGGTTTGACGGATATCCGCAGCTTCAGAAAGCCATGCAGGAGCTGACCCGCAGCAAGATGACATCCATACAGCGGATTGAGGCCACCGAGACCCGGATGAAAAGCGATGAGGTCTTAAGCAATGTGATTGCCTGCGACATCGCCAACATAAAAAAGACCCTTGACGAAGTGCCAAAAGATGTCTTTGACAGCGCGGTGGACGCGATTGTCAAGGCAAGGCGGGTGTATATATACGGCGCGGGAAGCTGCAGGTCGCTCGCACTCTTTCTGGCATATTACCTGAAAATTATGATGATTGACGTAAAGCTGATGTACACATCGAGCGAGACCGAAATCTTTGAAGATATGCTGCATATCGGCTCGCAGGATATGGCAATCGGCATCAGTTTTCCACGGTATTCCTCAAAAGCGGTGAAAGCGATGAATTTCGCCCATTCAAGAAACGCGCCGGTAATCGCGATAACCGACAGCAAAATATCTCCGATTGCAAGCTCGGCGACCTATCTTTTGCTGGCGCACTGCGACATGGCGGCGATTGTGGATTCCCTTGTCGCGCCTTTGAGCCTGATAAACGCTATAATTGTCGCGATTTCTTTGAAGAAAAAAGAGGAAATCATCAGCAGGCTGTTAGAGCTTGAAAAGATTTGGGAAGATCACGAGGTTTATCAAAAGCCCGAAGCCTGAAACGGTGTTTGAAAGGGTCTGGTCGGTATCGTCAACTCAAAAGAAGGTTCGGTATTAGTAATCGGAGGGGGAGCCGCCGGCCTTATGGCGGCGGGCACCGCCGCGGGGCGCGGACTTGATGTTACGATAATTGAACGCAACAAGCGGATGGCGCGTAAGCTGATGATAACCGGCAAAGGGCGCTGCAACATCACAAACAACTGCGATGTTGACGAGTTTATCGCCAATCTGCCAAGGAACGGAAAGTTCCTGTACAGCGCATTGAGCCGTTTTTCCCCGCGGGATTTGATGGCGTTTTTTGAAAAAAACGGGGTCAGCCTTAAAACCGAACGCGGAAACCGCGTTTTCCCGGCCTCCGACAGGGCTGTCGAGATTGTGGACGCGCTGGTCTCCTTTGCAAGAAAGTCCGGCTGCCGGTTAAAAAACGGTAGGGCTGTCAGCCTGATTATAGGCGGCGGCAGGTGCAGGGGCGTAAGGCTCGACAGCGGGGAGGAAATACTAGCCGGCGCGGTGGTAATCTGCACTGGAGGCATGTCTTACCCGCTGACCGGCTCGACCGGGGACGGTTATGTTATGGCGCGGCAGGCCGGGCATACCGTAACCCCTCTCCGCCCATCGCTGGTCCCGCTGGTGTCAGAGGACGGGTGGTGCGGGGAAGCGCAGGGGCTGTCATTGCGCAACTGCGCCGTAAGGGTTGAAGATACCATTAAAAATAAAATAATCTATCAGGATTTTGGGGAGATACTGTTCACCCATTTCGGGGTGTCAGGGCCGATTGCGCTCAGCGCCAGCGCCCACATGGACGGCATGCGACCGGGCAGGTACCGGCTGCTGATTGACTTAAAGCCCGCGCTGACCGAGGAACAGCTTGATTTGCGCCTTATAAGGGATTTTGAGCGGAACAAAAACCGGGATTTCGCCAATTCGCTGGATAATTTGCTTCCCCGGTCGCTCTGCCCGGTGATAGTGTCGCTTTCGGGCATTCCGCCAAAGACGAAATGCCATTCCATCACAAGGGAGCGGCGCAGGGGGCTGGGCGCTTTGTTAAAGTCCCTGCCGGTTACCATACAGGGCTTCAGGCCGATTGACGAGGCAATTATCACGTCGGGCGGGGTAAAAACGTCCGAAATAAACTCAAAAACCATGGAGTCTAGGATTGTAAAAGGGCTGTATTTTGCAGGAGAGGTTATTGACGTGGACGGATACACCGGCGGCTTTAACCTGCAGATAGCCTTTTCCACCGGCGCCGCGGCAGGCAGGTCTGTGCTCGGCGATTGATTACCCGCAGAAAGGAAATTGATTTAAGATGAAAACAGTTTCGATTGCGATTGACGGCCCGTCAGGGGCAGGCAAAAGCAGCCTTGCAAAGGCGCTCGCGAGGGAGCTTGGGTTTATTTATGTCGATACCGGCGCGCTTTACCGGTCGGTGGGCTACCAGGTGCTAAAGCGCGGCGGTGCCCCGTCGGACAGTGTCTTTGTAAAAAAGCTGCTGCCAGACCTGAAGGTTGAGCTTAAGTATATTGACGGAAGCCAGCGGGTTTTTGTCAATAATCAGGATGTGTCCGATATGATACGCACGCCTGAGGTTTCGATGGCGGCGTCCGCGGTATCGGCAATTCCGGCTGTGCGGGAGTTTTTGTTTGATTTGCAGAGGGAAACCGCGAAGAAAAACAATGTAGTGATGGACGGGCGGGATATCGGAACGGTGGTATTGCCCGACGCGGACATAAAGATTTTCCTCACCGCCTCGCCTGAAGAACGGGCAAGGCGAAGGTTTCTGGAGCTTAAAGAAAAAGGGATTGAGGCGTCGTTCGAGGACGTGCTCGCCGACATGATAAAGCGGGACTATGACGACGCCAACCGGCAGACCGCCCCGCTCAGAAAAGCGGAGGACGCGATAACCGTAGATACCACCGGCAATACTTTTGAGCAGTCGCTTGAGATAATCAAACAAATTGTCCAAGAACGGCTTAATGAAAGGTCTGGCTCCTGATATGAAATTCGGGCGTATTTTGTTGTGGATTGTCCGTCCGCTGTTTTATCTTTTATTTCCCTATAAAATCAAGGGGATTGAGAATATTCCGAACGACCGACAGCCTTTGATACTCTGCAGCAACCATATATCTTACCTTGACCCGGTCTTTCTGCTGATGGGGTTTAAGCGCCGGTCGATATACTTCATGGCAAAAGCCGAGCTGTTCAAAAACCCTGTTGCAGCGTGGTTCCTTTCAAAGCTTTTCGGCGCGTTTCCGGTCAACCGCGGCAAGGGGGATACAGGCTCGATTGACACTGCGGAACGGCTGGTCAGGGAAGGCAAGCTGATGGGGATTTTCCCGGAAGGCACCCGTTCAAAAGACGGGACACTGGGACGCGCCAAATCCGGCGCCGCCCTGATTGTATCCCGGACCGGCGCGTCGGTGCTGCCTGCGGCGATTAAGACAAAATCCCAGAGGGTAAGGCCGTTTCAAAAAACCTGCGTTTTTATTGGCAAGCCGATGACGCCGGCACAGTTTCATCTGGATGGCGAAAACCCCGATTTGCGGCATGCGTCCCGCCTGATTATGGAAAGTATCGCGGCGTTGATGGAGGAAAACAGTTGAAGATACTTGTTGCGAAATCCGCCGGTTTTTGTTTCGGCGTGAATAAAGCGGTAGAGGCTGTCAACCGGCTGTTGGACGAGGGGCGCGGGGTTTGCACTTTGGGCCCGGTTATCCACAATCCCCATATGGTGGAAAAACTGAAGGCGAGAGGGGTCAGGGTTATAGACGAGCCAAGCGAGGCTCCGGAAGGCTCGGTCGTGGTGGTGCGCTCGCACGGGGTGCCAAAATCGGTGTATCAGAAAATAAAAAAAGCAGGGGTGGAACTCTGCGACGCCACCTGCCCGTTTGTAGCAAAAATACACAGAATCGTGTCCCGCGAATCCCAGGACGGCTCTGTGGTTATAATCGCGGGCAACGAGGGGCATCCTGAAGTTGTCGGGATACGCGGGCACTGCGGCGGCCGTTCTTTTGTAATCTCAGGCCCCGACGACATCATGGAATTATACGAAAAAGGGGTCATTTCTCCTTCCGAACGGGTGGTTTTAGTGTCCCAGACCACTTTTAACACTGCGATATGGCAAAAATGCGTTGATATCACAAAAAAACTCTATACAAATGTGGTAATTTTTGATACAATATGTAGTGCTACTGCCAAAATGCAGAGCGAGGCTGTCAGTATAGCCAAAAAAAGCGATATAATGGTTATAATCGGGGGACGTGAAAGCTCCAACACCGAAAAACTAAGGAATGTGTGCTCCGAACACTGTCCGACCATATTGATAGAAAGGGCGGACGAGCTTGAGCCGTCGATGTATAAAGGTGTTAAGACGGTCGGAATAACCGCGGGTGCTTCTACTCCTGCCGATATAATAAAGGAGGTACTTTCAACCATGTCCGAGATTATCAACACTAACGAAAAAGAATTTGATGAAGCGCAATTCCCGGCTGATACTGCCCCTGATCCGGAGGACAACG
>LFTH01000026.1:6683-8661 GCA_001513365.1 Clostridiales bacterium DTU033
TGAACAGAGTCCGGAACAGAGCACTGAACAGAGCGGTGAACTGGACGATGAACAGGCCGATGAACAGAGCGATGAGCAGAGTCTGGAGCAGAGCGGGGATGGCGCTGCAGAGAGGTCTTTTGAGGAAATGAGTTTTGAGGAGGCGCTTGAGGCTTCCCTTCAAAACTTAAACAGCGATGAAAGGGTACGCGGCGTGGTTGTTGGCATAGCACCCAACGAGGTACAGGTTGAGGTTGTCGGCCGCAAGCAAACCGGGTATATCCCCTTATCCGAGCTGTCGGCCGACCCGGAGGCCAATCCTGAGGATATTGTTAAAATCGGGGACGAGCTTGAACTGCTGGTTCTGCGCACCAACGACCAGGAAGGCACCATAGTGCTTTCAAAAAGGCGTGTTGACGCGGTTAAAGAGTGGCATAAGATAGTAGAGGCCGAAAAGACCGGCGAAATCCTCGAAGGCGTGATTACCAATGTGGTCAAGGGCGGCGTTATTGCCGTTACCAACGGGATACGTATTTTCATACCCGCCTCCCATGCTTCCTCCACCCGTATGGAGGACCTCACCCCGCTGCTCAACCAGAAAGTGCGTTTCAAGATTATCGAGACCAACAGGGCAAGGCGCCGCGCCGTCGGTTCGGTAAGGGTGGTCGCCCGCGAGGAGCGCAGGCAGAAAGAAGAGGCATTCTGGGCGGTCGCGGCGGTGGGTCAGCAGTATACCGGGGTCGTGAAGTCGCTGACGTCCTACGGCGCTTTTGTGGACCTTGGCGGAGTGGACGGGATGATTCACGTCTCCGAGCTGTCGTGGTCCCGTGTAAAACACCCGTCGGAAGTTGTTGATGTCGGAGACACGGTCAATGTGTATATCCGCGAACTCGACAGGGAAAGGAAAAGGATTTCGCTCGGCTATAAAAACCCCGACGACAACCCGTGGGAGAAGTTAAAGGCAGATTTCCCGGTCGGCTCGGTCTGCAAGGCGAAAATCGTCGGGCTGACGTCTTTCGGCGCTTTTGCTCAAATCCTGCCGGGGATTGACGGATTAATCCATATTTCGCAGATTGCCGACCGCCGGATTGAAAAGCCGCAGGACGAACTTGAGCTGGGTCAGGAAGTTACGGTCAAGATTTTGAATATTGATTTTGAGAAAAAGCGGGCCAGCCTTTCAATCCGCGCCTTGCTCGAAGAGAGCGCAAAAGCCCGGAAGGATGCGGAGGAAGAAGCTGCCGACGCGGATACCGGCGCGGATACTCAGCTTAAAACTGATGAGGATAAGGCCGAACCAATAGCGGCAGAGCCTGAAGTCGCGGAGCCCGAAGACGCAGGCGCCGAACAACCTGCGCCAGAGGCGGCGGAACCTGCCAAAGCCGAAGAGACCGAGTCAAAGGCTGCGGAGACTGAAGAGACTGCGGAGTCTGAAGAAACCGAGCCGGCAGAGCCAGAAACACCAAAACCTGAAGAACTTGAGGCGCCGCAGCCGGCAGAGCCAGAAACATCAGTGCATGCAGAACCCGAAAAAACCGAGCCGGCAGAGCCAAAAGCTCCAGAAACCGCCGAGCCTGACAAGCCGGAGGTAGCGGAGCCGGCGGAGTCCGAGGCCGCGCTGCCCGCAGAGTCTTCGGTTGAAGAGCAGTCGGAAACAGAAGTTGAGGAGCCTGCGGAAACCGGGGTTACGAAGCCCGCGGAGACCGAGGTTACAGAGCCTGCAAAGCCGGAAGCTCCAGAGCCGGCAGAGCCGGAAATATCGGGGCCGGAAGTATCTGAAGTTTTGCAGCCGGATGTGTCCGAAATCGCAAATACAGCGGATTCGCAGGTATCGCAGCCGGCGGTTTCAGGCATTTCAGAGCCGGCGAAATCCGAGGTTTCAAATCCGGCGGGGGCCGCGGAAGAATTGTCCCCGGAACAGCCGCAAGAAGAGGATACCCCCGCACAGGAATAATCCTTAAGTTAATAAACCGATAAAAACCGTGTGCAAATTCGCACACGG
>LFTH01000019.1 GCA_001513365.1 Clostridiales bacterium DTU033
CAGCCGGACTCGAATTTATCATAATCCGCAAGCACATCCGCCATCACAGGGGTTACGTCAAACCGGGGATGGCGCAGGCAGTTGCGGCGCAGGTATCCGAACGCCTGCTCCGACAGCTCCACCGCCACCACCCTGATACCCGGCACAAGGCTTGCAATTCCGAGCGACACGCAGCCGCTGCCCGCACACAGGTCGAGCACCCGCGGCTTTTCCCCCTCGTACGCAGAAGGGATAAAATCCGTCAAGTATTTTGCCGCGGCCTCGCAGAGCAGCTCGGTATCGGGGCGCGGGATTAACACCCCCTCGCCCACTTCCAGCGTCAGGGACAAAAAATCCCAGTTTCCGATGATATACTGCAGCGGCCTGCCGCCCGCGCGCTGCCGGGCAGCGTCAATCGCCGCTTCCGATATGCCGTCCGGCGCTGGCTCACCGCCTTTTACCGGCAGCATGCCTTTGGTTACCCCGGTAAAATGGGAAAGCAGGCAGCCCGCGTCAAATTCCGGGCTGCCGCACCCTGCGTCTATCAGGATTTCGGTAACTTTATTATACAGCTCGCGATAAGTCATACCGGAGCCCCTTTTAATATTTGTCCAGTTCCTGATTGTCGGGCACAACTTCGCCAAACGCCGTTATAGCCACTTCAATCATGTCGTCGGTCGGCTCCCTGGTGGTAATCCGCTGTATCCATATTCCCGGCATGGACAGCGC
>LFTH01000035.1 GCA_001513365.1 Clostridiales bacterium DTU033
GCCAAAAGTGTGAGCAGTTGAAACAACTGACTAATCCAACCGATAAAACAGGCATTTTCACTCGCGTGAAAATGCCTGTCTTTCAGCGGTCCAAAACCCGCCGATTGGCGGGTTTTATGTTTTGTTAATACCGATAAACGATATCTAATCGACTTAAACTGATTATTAATCGTTGCGCTGCTCTTTTTTACTCAGCGCCATGTTTTTTAAATTGTCCAGTTTCAGCCTTTCGACCGATTCCAGCGCTTCCTGATTTGCCGCCTTGGTATCGTGCAGCTCTTTGCGGAGGATTTGGATTTCTTTTGGCGCGACAATGCCGAGCCTCACCCTGTCGTTCTGCGCTTCAAGCACTATGACCTCGATATCATCGCCAATCAAAAAAGATTCCTGCGGTTTTCTTGAGATTATAAGCATTACCCTGCCACCCCGCTATCACGAAATACCAGATGCCGTACCTGATAAGCGGGGTTTTCAAGGATAACCTGATAGGCTTTTCTGGTCTGCGGGTTGATGACAATCGGGCTTTTCAGATTGACTGTCATATCCCTGATGTCTTTCGGTACCACCGCGATAACATAAAAGACCAGCGAACTCAAGGATTCGGCGCCGAGCTTTGTCAACACCTCATCGGTGATAACCGGCTCATAGCTTTCAACAATAAACAACGGGTCGAACACCACAAACCTGATGTGTTTGTTGCTGACAGCCTGCATCCATACTATCGGCACGTTTAAATCGTTTTTTTGCAGGAAGACATATTCTTTTATATCCTCAAGCCCGTATATCCCCTCCGGGAAATAGATTATATCTTCCTTCGCAACCTTCACATATCCGAATTCCGCTGTTTCAACAATCATAGCGTCCCCCGCCTGCCATCATAAGTTTATGACAAAAAATCCAGCAGCGAGCCCTGAAGAACGCTCGCGCCGATTTTCAGCGCAGCGTTGTAGGCCATCTTCTGGTATTCGAGGTTCATGAACGCTTCGGCCAAATCTGCGACTTCAAGGCCGTCCTGCTTGTTAAGATAGTTTTCTTCGTCCACCAGCAACCGTTTATCCAGAAAGTTTACAAAATTGCATTTCTCGCCGATATCCGCGTATTGCACCAATATGCCGCTGATAACCTGTTCAAACTTCGCCTGATACTTGTCAATCTGCGAGATGTCATTGTTGTTAAGCATTGCAACCAAATCGGACATGATGTTATATAGGTTGTTTGATATGCCGTCCTCGTCCACGCCGTGCCCCAGCAGCCGAACTCCGGGGTAAGAGATATCAAAGGCGGTATTGTCGTTTACCGGCGCGGCGCCCGACGACATTCCCGCGCCCAAATCCACATATATGCTGTCTTTCTCGAATATGCCGGTGTCAACGTCAACCCCGTGGTACAGCAGTTTTCCGTCTTCCACCGTAAAAGGCATCTCAGTCAAATTCGAGCCGCCGAATATGTACCTGCCGGCGGTTCTTCTGTTGACAACTTCCAACAGCTGCACCTGCATGTTTTCTATAACAGCGGCGATTGCGGCGCGTTCAGTTTCGCTGTATGTAACGTTTTTCGCCTGTTCTATTCTGGTGTTTACCTCCACCGCAATGTCGTTAATTGTCGCAATACATGACTCGATATCGGTCAAAATATTCCTGACATCAAGAAGATTGCCCTTGTAAATCCCTATTTTGAACAAATCGCTCCTGACGTTGAACGCTTTTAATGCCGCGGCCGGGTTTTCGGACGCTTTTTTATACAGCTGTTGCGAGGAGGAAATGTCGCTCAGTTTATTCAGTGTTTTAAAGCTTGTGTTCAAATTGCGCATGTACCTTTTCAGTATCATGTTGTTTGTCAGGCGCATATATACCACCCAATCCTTCCATTTATTGCGCTATCGCAATGGGATTTGCCCTATCTTCCCGCAATTCCCATGTGATTAATCAGAGTATCCAGCATCTGGTCGAGCGCGGTCATAATTCTGGCGGCGGCGCTGTATGATTTCTGAAACCTTATCATGTTAATCGATTCCTCATTTAGAGAGACGCCGGACACCGACTCGCGCTGTTCGTCCACCGACAGAAGCACGATATCACTGGTTTCGGCCATATCCTGATAGTATCTGACATCCATCGCGATATCGCCGTTAAGGGATGTTACAAAGTCAATAAACGAACCCGTAAAGGCGGGAGAAATGACATGATTGGCGTCCATCGCCTGTATCATACGGATGATATTGTCGTTTGCGCCTGCTACCGGGTTTTCCTGTGTTGAGGCGGTGATATACATCGCGTCGGAAAGCCAGTCGTCGGATATGCTGATTGTGGAGGCGGTAATATTGCCGTAACTGTCGCCTGCAAACAGCGGTTTCGGAGTGCCGTTTTGCTCATTAAGGCTGTTGAACACCTCGGCAAACCTCTGCGCGAACATATCCAGCGAGGTTTTATAGTATTGTATTCCCTGAAAATCACTTTCGTTTCCTGACGCGTATACCCCGTTTCCGTTCAGCAACTGCAGGTGGGCGAAAAGTTGACCGTTGCTGACAATAAACTCGTTCCCGCTACTGTCTGACAAAATGACCGGATAGCCGGGGTTTACCTCAATGCTGTTGACAGTCTGACCGTGTATCAGATAGACGTCGCCGGTTTTTACAAAAACCGTGCCGTCGTCGTTATTTTCGACATAGATGTTGAGATAGCCGGACAGCTTGTCCAAATACATATTTCGCGTGTCAAGCAATTCATTCGGAGTGTAGCCGGCGACCATTGCGCTTTTGATTTCGGTATTGATTTTATTGATTTTGTCAAGAAGCTGGTTTACATCCTTTACGACAATCTTAAGCTCCTCAAGCTGCAGATTTTCGAGTTCATTCAGCTGTTCGGCATATTTGTTCAGGGTTTGGGCCACAGTCTGGGCGGATGTCCTGAGCAAACTCGCGTATTCTATGTTCGCGGTGTTGCCCGAAAAGGTGTGCAGCTTTTCCAGAAAACTCAACAGCGCGGAGTTAAGCCCGTCCTTGTCGTATTCGTCAATTATGTTTTCGATGTCCCTGAGTCCCGACAGCGTAGTGTTCCACGTGTTGTTAATCGCGTTTTCCTTGCGGTATTTGTAGTCCAACACCTTGTCGCGTGCCTGCGAAATCCTGTCGACATTAACGCCCATGCCGACGTCAGCGGTGGTAGAATTTGAATACAGGAACGAACCCCGCCCGGAAGGCACCGCGCTTAAGTCGACCCTCTGCCTTGTATAGCCTTCGGTGTTTGCGTTCGATATGTTCTGGGTAACGACGTCCAGCCCTTTCTGGCTCGCATTTAAGGCTTTTCTTACGATTTCAAACCCCAAAAAAGTCGCGCGCATTGGTCTTACCTCCAGTAATTCAGTCTTGGCCCTGCCTGATATTCGAGTATGTAATCATCCCGTCGTCGGAGGCGCCGGTTGTCGACAAAATGTAGTTGATTACTTTCAGCTTTGAGTCCAGTATGGCTTTGTTTTTCTCGCAGGCTTTCTTCAGCTGCGCGGCCACGTCGTTTAACTGCGAAAAAACGCTTTCAAGCTGCTTTGCCTGCGGGTTGCTCTCAATTATCTGGCGCAGGGTCAGACCGCTGGCGCCCATTTCGTCAAGAAGTTTTTCCCTGCGCTTTTCGCAGTTTGCCGAGCTCATGATATACGGCTGCTGCCGGGTAACAATATCGTCAAGTGCTTTAAAATCCCCTTTTAGCAAGATTTCGGTTTTCTGGTTTTCGAGTTCAAGCAGTTTTTTGCAGATTTTAAGCTGTTCATCAAGCAGACCCGACAATTTGTTTATCACCAACACTTAATCCACCTGCAATCATCTGTTTTTCAGTATGGCGTCCGCTATATCTTTGGATGGAATATGATAATCGCCGCTTTGTATCCTTTCCCTAAGCTCCTGAATTCTTTTTTCGCTTGCGGCTCTCTCAATACTTTCCACAAGCCCGGCTTTCGCCGCGGCAATCTCCCGCTGCCTCAGCCCTTTTTCGGAGATTTCAATTTTATCGCTTACCGGTCTGTCAATGCCGGCAAGTTTTTTGGCATTATCGGTTTTATTCGATATATCCGCGTTGAATTTAGCCTTATGAAAGGGAATCAGCCCATTCGGCCAAATCTTCATTAAGTTTCATCCTTTCAGCAAAACAGGTTGCACGGTTTTGATACAACGGCCCGGAATTAATCCGGCGTTAATCACTATATATATATCGTCATAAAACCGAAAATATTAAGCGCGCTATCTCAGCGAATTTACAGCCTGCTCCATTTCGTCCGCTGTCCTGATAACCCTAGAGTTAAGCTGAAAGGCGTGCTGGGCTTCAATCATTTTCGCAATCTCTTCGACCAAATCGACCGCGGATTCTTCGAGGTATCCCTGCATTACGATTGTATCAACCGCGTAAACCTGCCCGCAGAGCGGCGTTGGGGCATACTTGTTTCCGCCCAATGGCTGCAGCGCATACGGGTTTTGAAAACTGAAGGCCGCGGGTCTGGCGACAGGCGCCCCGTCAATAACTTCAATGCGGTTTAAATCTTCATCCAGCACGTACAGCCCTTCGGCTGTAACCAGATAACTGTTCTCGCCCTCGGCGGATATTGAAAAACTGCCGCTTCTTGTATAGAATATGCCGCCGTCCTGTCCGCTCACCGCAAAGAACCCGTCGCCGTCAATCGCAAAATCGCAGCTTAAGCCGGTATACAGTTTTGCTCCCTGCTCAAACCTGATTGAATTGCCGGCAGCCCTCGACCCGCTGCCAATATTCACGTTCTGCTGAATATTTGAGTACAGGGTATCCGAAAAACCTGCCGACTGTACCTTATACCCTGCTGTACCGATATTCGCGACATTGTTGGCAATCACATCGAGTTTTGTTTGTGAATTGTTAAGCCCCAGCGCCGCCGAGTAAAATCCCCTTATCATTCAAGCCTTCCCCCTTTGACTATACTTTGCCCACCTGATTGGCGGCCTTTTCCATGATTTCATCAAAAATCTTTATCACGTTCGCGCATGATTGAAAATGCCTTGAAAGCCCGATTATTTCGGTCATTTCCTCTGCCATGTTGGTGTTCGGCCGCTCCAGCGAGCCCTGAACCACCGAAAAATTGAATTCGCCGGCCGCGCCGGCTGTGTTGACATAATACCCCTCGTCCGCCTTTGATAGGCTGCCATAGTCCGCCGGGCAGGTAATTAACAGGGTGTCGAGGTAGACCCCGCCCCTGAAAATTCTCCCGTCATGGTCCACGGTAAAATCCGCGTCCCCAATCATCACCGGCCCGTTGGCGCAAACCACCATATTCCCCCGGCTGTCCGTCAAAAAACCGTTTTCATTAAGCTCAAACTGTCCGTTTCTGGTAAGGCGGGTGGTACCGTCGGGCAGCAGGACGGTAAAGAACCCCTCGCCCCTGATGAGCAAATCCAGAGTGCGCCCGGTTACCGTTTCCCCGCCCTGTTCAAAGGATGTTTGGGTAATATCCGGCCTTACCCCGAAATTGACGGCGCCCAACGCCGTACCGTTTTGCACCAGCATGTGCTCCCCGAAAGAAGTCGTAATCAGAAAATCCTTTTTGTAGCCGGCGGTGTCGGCATTTGCCAAGTTATTCGCCACAACATCCACAGCCCTGCTGTTGGCAATAAGCCCCGCCGCCGCAGAATAAAAACCTGTATACATGGTATCACCCCTCGTCCTCGATATATTTTTTCAGTCTTAATTTCATTTTCATAAGTGCTTTTGCGTGGATTTGGGATACCCTCGACTGGGTAACCCCCAAAATCCGCGCGATATCCTTCAGCTTTAATTCCTCGAAATAATACAGGGATATCACCGCTCTCTCGTTTTCGTTCAGTTGGTCGATTGACTGCGCGATGATATCTCTTAGCTCCTCCTGATAAATATGCCCTTCTGTGGTATTCTCGGCAAGGCAGTTGTTGAAAGCCGAGTTATCCAGCAGCAGCTCCTCGTACGACAGCAGGAAAAACGAGTTTACCTCCCCTATTGTCCTGTTAAGCTCGTCCACGCTGATGTTGAGATGGGCGGCGACTTCCTCATCCGAAACATTTTCCCCGGTTTCAGACTGCAGCTTGTAGTATGCGTCCTCCACAGTCTTGACCTTTTTGCGCAGACTGCGGGGCACCCAATCCTGATTTCTTATAAAATCGATAATCGCGCCCTTTATCCTGAAGGAAGCATAGGTCTCGAATTTCGCGCCCTTGTCGGGGTCGTACTTTTCTATGCAGTCCATCAACACCAGAACGCCTTCGTTGACTATGTCCTCAAGCTCCGCCTTGTTTCTGTATACTGCGCTCATCCTGACGGCGATGCACTTTACTATGCCGAGGTAATTCAGCAGGATTTTATTGCGCAGTTCAAGGCTGCGCGTGGCCTTGTACTCCTGCCAGAGATTGTCAGTGATATTCAATGCAAATGCGGTACTCATAACGACTGCCCATGCCTTTCTATCTTTAATCCTTTCAACCCTATGCATCTATGGTTATTGTCCCAATTGACTGTATCTGCACCGAGGGCTCGATTTCGTTGTAGGAGAGCACAACCGCGTCGGGGACAAACTGCTCTATCATCTTTTTGTAATAAAGCCTGACAATCGGCGAGGCCAGAACCACCGGCGCGCGGACAAGTTCGCTCGCCTTTTTGATTTGGTTGACGTGGGCCGCAACAATTTTCTGCAGGATTTCCGGCTCTATCATGGTGTATGAGCCGTACTCGGTTTTTTTGACGTTTTTGACAATCAGGTTTTCCAAATCGGGGTTCAGCAGGATAACCCTAATCTTGCCTTCCGGCGCATACTTCCTTGTAATGGTGCGTTTTAAAGCCTGTCTTACGTACTCGGTTAATATGTCGGTGTCCTTGATTGTGCCGGCATAATCGGCGGCCGTTTCAAGTATGGTGGCCAAATCCCTGATAGGAACTCCTTCCATAAGCAGGTTTGCAAGTATTTTCTGAAGCTCGCCCATGCTTATTATGTCCGGCACAATCTCCTCGACAATCGGTTTGTTGGTTTTTTTGAGGTTCTCAAGCAGCGACGCGACGTCCTGCCTGCTTAACAGCTCATGGGCGTGTTTCTTCACCACTTCCGAAAAATGGGTCAGAATTACTGACAGCGGGTCAATCACGGTGTACCCGTTCATCGCGGCGGTATCGCACTTATCCTCTGTAATCCACTTCGCGCTGATGCCGAACGCAGGCTCGACGGTGTCGATACCCTCAATCTCTTCCTCAACTTCGCCCGGGTTCATCGCAAGATAGTGGTTTACCAGAACTTCGCCGCTTGCGACTTCCTCGCCTTTGATTTTTATTACGTACTGGTTCGGGTTTATGGAGGCGTTGTCGCGCAGGCGCACCGAAGGTATCACCATCCCGACCTCCATCGCAAACTGGCGCCTGAGCATGACCACTCTGTCGATAAAGCCCCCGCCTCTGCTCTGGTCAATTAAGGGCAGCAGGCTGTATCCGAACTCCATTTCAATCGGCTCAATATCCAGCAGCGAATATATGTTTTCGGGGTTTTTATAATACTCGGTCTCGCTTACCGGCAGGGCAGGTTCCGGAACGGCCGACTGCTGCGCCGCCCTTTTCTTCAGAAAAACCCCGCCGAAAATCAAAACCGTTGACAAAAGCACGATAAGAAGTTTCGGGAACCCCGGTATCAGCGCCAAAAACAAAACCACAAAGCCTACAATCGGGAAAACGTCGGGGTTTGAAATAAACTGGCGGGTCAGGTCCTCGCCGAGGTTGTTCTCGGACGCCTCCCTCGTAACAATCATGCCCATCGCGGTAGAAACCATCAGCGACGGAAGCTGGGATACAAGGCCGTTTCCGACCGTCGCGACGGTGTAGATTTGCATAACCTCCGAAAGCGATTGGCCGCCCTGCAAAATCCCGATAACCGAACCGCCGATAATATTAATGAACACTATGATTATCGAGATTATCGCATCCCCTTTCACAAATTTGGACGCGCCGTCCATTGCGCCGTAAAAGTCGGCCTCGCGCTGGATTTTCATCCGCCTTTCCTTCGCCATGTCCTCGTTAATCAGGCCGGAATTCAAGTCGGCGTCAATTGCCATCTGTTTGCCCGGCATGGCGTCCAGAGTGAATCTTGCGGACACTTCGGCTACCCTTTCCGCGCCCTTGGTTATTACAATGAACTGCATGATTACAAGGATTATGAAGATGATAATCCCGACAACCGGGTTGCCGCCGATAACAAACTGCCCGAAAGTCCTGATTACGGCGCCTGCCTCCCCGCCCTCACCCAGTATAAGGCGGGTCGAGGAAATGTTGAGCGCGACCCTGAAAAGGGTGGTTATCAAAAGCATCGACGGGAAGATTGAAAAATCCAGCGGCTCCTTTATATACATGGATATTAAAAATATGCACAACGACAGTGTCATGTTGAATATCAGCATCAAATCCAGCAACACCGGATTTAACGGAACAATAATCAAAAACAGCACGCATGAAACAAACAGCACAATAATGCTATTTTTTAATCTCATACAATCTATCTCTCTTCCTCAAATTGTAGACAAACGCAAGTATTTCGGCGACGGCCTGATAGAATTTTGGGGGTATCTCGCCGCCGACTCTGACCAATTTGTAAAGCGCCCTTGCCAAAACCGGGTTTTGGGTTACCGTTACCCTGTTTTCTTTGGCAATGCTGATTATTTTCAAAGCTATGTAGCCCCGCCCCTTTGCGACAACCACCGGAGCTTTATGGCTCTCGCTATCAGGGTCGTATTTTATCGCGACTGCGTAATGGGACGGGTTTGTTACCACAAAATCGGCTGTAGGAACTCTCGCCATCATCCTGATATTGGCTATGCTGCGCTGGCGTTCCCTTATCCTTCCCCGTACCAGGGGGTCCCCTTCCGACTGTTTGTATTCGTCTTTGACTTCCTGTCTGGTCATCCTTATCCTTCGCTCGTATTCCCACCACTGATACAGGTAATCAAAGATTGAAAAAACAAACAGCACAACACAGATGTTCAGTATTATTGAAATCACAGTGCCGGCAATCCAGTACACCGCTTCCAGAATGTCGCTGCCAATCATTTTGAGGATAGTGTTGATGTTAGAGCTTATTTTTTGGTAGAGTATATAGCTTATTACCGACACCTTTATAATCGACTTTACAAGCTCGACGGCGGATTTAATCGAAAACAGGCCCCTGAACCCGTTTATAATGCTCACCCTCGATATCTTGAACTTGATAGGCTCGCGGGAGATGTTCATCCTTGTCTGGGCAAATGTGGCCAGCACCGCCGATACCGAAGCCACAACCGCGAGCGGGAGGGTAAGAATAAGTATCCGGATAAGGATATCATTGAAGATGGTTCTGGTTTCGTTGATTGTCAGCACGCTGTCTTCCGGCGCCCGCCCAAAATAATAATGGACGGTTTGCTTTATATAATCGAAGTAAAGGGGGGCAAGGGTTTTTAGCAGCAGCGCGACCGCCGCCAGAGTGAAAACGGTTACGACTTCCCTGCTTTGGAATATGTTCCCCTTTTTTCGTTCGTCTTCCCTTTTTTTCGGAGTGGCTTTTTCGGTTCTGCCTTCGTATGCCATATGACCCCTCCCCTGCCGTTAAATCCGGGCTAGCTCGCCGCCAGCTTAAGCGTGTTGTTTATGTTCCTGAACATTTGAACCGTCATGTCGTCAAAGAATTCTGCGGCTCCAAGCAGCAGCACCGCGACCAATACAAGGCCAATCAGAACTCTAAGCTGCAGCCCGACAACAAAAATATTAATCTGCGGCACGGTTTTCATTAACACGCCCATCCCGATTTCGGCAATCACCTCGACCGCAATCACCGGCAATGCCAGTTTTATCGCAAGCACCAGTATGTTGCCGAACAGGTCAACCAAAAACCTGCCAAATTCAGGATTGAACAGCTGCGTTCCGACAGGGAAGATGTCAAACGACGAGGCGATTATCCGCATGAAAGTCAGATGACCGTTGCTGCTGAAAAAAATCAGCACGTACATCGCGTTTAACAGACCGCCGGTAACCGGCATGTGAACATTGCTTTTCGGGTCGTAGATTTTGGACATTCCAAAACCAAGCTGAAAATCTATCAATTCGGAAGATACGATAATTACCGATATATACAATTGGAACAGAAAATTGACTGCGTAGCCGATAAACAGCTCTTTCAAGCCCGCGAACATAAAATCTTCAACGCCCGCAAACTTTAATTCGATGTGGGGGATTACGTTGATTACGATTATCGAGATGAAAAACGCAAGCCCCGCTTTGAGCTGCGGCGGGTAGTTCCGCCTGCCGAGGATTGGGTTGAACACTATCATTCCGGTAATCCTCATCAAAACCAGCAAAAACACCTGAAAATTTGAAAATATAAGTTCCCACATGGCAGTACCCGCTACGAAAGATTGTTTATCATCGTGAATACGTTTTCGGTGAAGCCCACAATCACGTTGATTATCCACGCGCCGATAAATAACAGGATAAGCGCCGCCGACAGGATTTTGGGCACAAAAGTGATGGTCTGCTCATGGATTTGCGTCGCCGCCTGAAAAACCGATATCACAATGCCGATGATAAGGCTCGCGATTAAAAAAGGCGCGGCAATCGTAAGCGCGGTCAGCACCGCTTCCCTGCATATCGTCAGAATTTCCCCCTGCGTCATCTATACCACCCGCTCAATTAAAACTCGTAATCAGCGACTTGACCAGCAAATCCCATCCGTCAACAAGCACAAACAGTATGATTTTAAACGGCAGTGAAATCATTGTCGGCGGGAGCATTATCATCCCCATCGACAGCAGCACGCTTGAAACCACCATGTCAATAATCAAAAACGGCAGAAAGATTAAAAAGCCCATTATAAAAGCGCGCTTAAGCTCGCTGGTGATAAAGGCCGGTATCAGCACCTCGGTCGGGATATCGTCATAAGTCTTTGGCTTTTCGAGTTTCGCAAGACTGATGAAAGTGTTGAGGTCTTTTTTGTTGGTATTCTTGAGCATAAATGCCCTGATAGGACCCATCGCCCTTTCAAACGCCTGCTCCTGCGTGATTTCCCCTCTTGAATACGGGGCGTATGCCTCGTCGTTGACCTGCTTTAAGACAGGGGACATTATCAGGATGGTCAAAAACAGCGCCAACCCCACCAACACCTGATTGGGCGGAGTCTGCTGAAGCCCCAGCGCGTTTCTGACAAAGGAGAGCACAATCACAATTCTGGTAAAGCCGGTCATCATAATGAGTATTGAGGGCACCAGCGCGAGCAGAGTGATTACAAACAGGATTTTTAAACTGTTGGAGGCGTTGTCCAGCCCGTTTATGTTGATGGTAACATCCGAATCGGCGGCCAAAACCGGGGTAATCAAAACAGCGGCAAGCAAAAGTGTCAAAAATAAAATACGTTTTATCATCTTTGTTTTTCTTCCCCTTTGCCGGCAACCGGCCTGATAAAAGGCAGCTGTTCGGCAAGTTTTGTTTTGAGGACGGATAAAAAATCCGGCTGGCTTTCATCCTCCTCTATTTCAGTGAATTCCTCGGCGCCCCACATGTCCACGGTTGCAGTATTCTGAGACGAAACCGCGAGAAAATACACCTTCCCCTTCACCTTCGCCAGCACCAGCACTTTATCCTGCCCGACCATGCACCGCTCCACCACTTTTATGTGCCTGCCGCCCCCGATTGAACTGTATTTTTTGGAAAACCATTTGGTGCTCCAGTAAGCCAGAAAGATTATTGCGACTACTCCAATCAGCGAGCCCATAAACTGCAGAGCTGTCAAAACACCGTCCAATTCTTCACATCCCCGGTTAATTAATCAATGGTGTTCATGCTTTAAACAGATTTTTCCTTGACACGATTTCGGTTATCCTGACGCCGAAATTGTCGTCCACGACCACAACGTCCCCTCTGGCGAGCAGCTGCCCGTTTACGATGATATCGACCGGGTCTCCGGCCTGCTTGTCAAGCTCGATTATGTTCCCCTGCTGGATTTCCAGGACTTCCTTTACAAGCTTTCTGGCGTGTCCGATTTCCACAGTTATCTCAAGCGGGACATCCATTATCAAATCAAAGCTGGGCTGGGAATACTCGGCGCTTACCGGTTCCTGCTCATCGTCAAAACTGCAGAGTTTCAGGGGTTTCACATTCACCTGATTTTGATTGGTATTCGCCTGATTTTGATTTGCTGTTTTATTGCTCATCTCATCCACCCTGTACGCACCGGAAGGCTTCGGCTTCTTTTTTTTGCCGCCTTCCCTTTTTTCCTTTGTTTCCGCCTGATGGCCGTTGTTCAGAACCTTTTTGACCAAATCCTTTGTGAATTCGGAAGGCATCAGACTGAAAAACTCGCTGTCCAGCACGTCCTCGATTGTGAACTTGAACCTCACCATTACGATTGTGTCGAGATTTAAATCCATTATCTTTTCGCCCAGCTTACCGACTTCGAACACATCGGGGATTGATATCGTGATTTTGTGGCCGAAAAAGCTTGAGAGGGCGGTGCTGGCCGAGCCCATCATCTGGTTCATTACCTCCCCGATGGCGCTTAAATGCATTTCGTCCAATGCCCCGTCATCGGGTTCCTCTTTCGAGTTTGAAAGAATAGCCACTATCAGCTTGACGTCGGGCTGTTTCATTATCATGTAATTGCTGCCGTTAAGCCCTTTTTGATACCTGACTTCAGTGCAGACGGCGGAGGCGAATGCCTTTGAATCGTAATCACTGCCGGATACCAGCTTTACCTCCGGCGCGGTGATGGTAACCTTCCTGTCAATCAGGGTTGACAGGGCGGTGGCGGCGGCGCCCATGCTGATATTCATTATTTCGCCGATGGTGTCCTGCTCGATATTGCTTAGAGTGAAATTTGTGTCAATCATGGTATCTTCCTTTACAATGGTTTTATATGTCAGTTATTGCGCAGCACGTTGGTTATCCTAATATGCTTTCTGTTCCTGATTATGCCGGGTATCCCCGTAAACCGCGGCTTGCCGCCTATATACAGTTTCATGTCGCTGTCCACCGTTTGCCGCAGCTTGATGACGTCCCCGACCTGCAGGTTGACTATATCCTTCAGCGATAAAACCGCGTCCCCGATTACCCCCGAAATATCTATGTAGGCTTCTTTCAGCCCGGCTATTACGGCTTCTTTGCTCTGGTTGTCCTTTATGACGTCGGCGTTTCTTTTTGCCGCGTTCCATCGGCTGCCTTTTTCGACCAAAGGCTCAAGGTTGATTACCGGGATACAGACGTCTATGGTGCCTTTTATCGAATTGATTTCGATTTCCATCACGATGATTAACACTCTCTCGTCCATTGAAAAGGTCTGCATAAGCCGGGAATTGGTTTCTACCCGCATAAGAGCGGCGTCCAAATCGGCAAAACCTGCCCACGCGTCCTTTGTGGATTTTTCCATCTGCCTGAAAATGTTTTTCATCAGCGAAATCTCGATTTCAGTAAACTCGCGTTCCAGAATTTTGCCGCTGCCGTTTCCGCCGAGCAGTATTTCGACAATTGTGAAGGTTATCTCGTTTGAGATTTCGATAACGATAGACCCGCCGAACTGCTTAACATCAAATACGCCCATCAGCACTATGTCGGGAAGGGCATTGTTGTATTCAAAGTAAGGCTGTTCTTCGATGGTGTCCACTTTTATCTGACACGAGGTCCTGAGCACGCCCGAAAGATAGGCGGCCAGATGTCTTGCAAAGCTCTCGTAAACGCTTCTGATTACCTTCAGCTGGTCCTTTGAAAACTTTTTCGGGCTTTTAAAGTCGTACGTCTTTATCCGCCTGTCTAAAATCGCCGCGCTGTCGGCGCCGCTGCCGCTGGATAAAAACTCGGACAGCAGTTGGTCAATCTGTTTTTGAGTCAATACTTCGGACATATCATGTTCTCCTTTAACTCCGACAGGGCCAGGCTTATTTCAGCCGGGGGTTTGGTTCAGGGGCTTAAGACGCCCCTGAACCAAACCGGGTCAGTTACCTTTTGATGTTGACCAGTTCCTGCAGCATCTCGTCCGATGTGGTGATAACCCTTGAGTTCGCCTGAAATCCTCTCTGGGTGATAATCATGTCGGTCAATTCCTTCGACAAATCCACATTGGACATTTCAAGCCCGTTGGCAATGATTGCACCCGTCGCGTTGGTACCGGGGATTGCATAAGTCGGGTCGCCTGAGTTTTGAGTCTGTTTTAAATAATGGTTCCCCTGCAGCGCCAGACCGCTTGGGTTTGTGAATTTCGCGAGCGCAATCTGCGCGAGGGTTTCAATAACTCCGGTTTCGGAATTCAGCGCGCTGATGGTACCGTCCAAACCTATTGACAGCTCGGAATACAGGTGCAAGTCCGGAATTTGTATCGGCACGATGGTGTCAACAGGGGACGTCAGCGAGGGCACCCCTCCGCACACGTAATAACCGTTCGCGTCAACAAGGTTCCCGTTTTGGTCGAAGTCGAAACTTCCGACTCTGGTGAAATTGATTTCCCCAGCGCCGCTGATAACCTGAAAATACCCGTCGCCCGAAATGTATAAGTCGGTAACCACGTCGGTCATCTGCATGCCGCTGCGGGTATGGAGCACGTCGATTGTCGCGATTGCCGAGCCGTACCCAATCTGCATCGGGTTAAGCCCGCCCTTTTCCACGCCCGGCGCGGTCGCCGACGACAGGGTCTGGTAGTACAAATCCTTGAATACCACACGCTGGGACTTGTAGCCCGCGGTGTTTACGTTTGAAACGTTGTTGCCGATGACGTCCATCTTTGTCTGGTGGTTCCTAAGTCCGGTAACACCGGCGTATAAAGACCTTATCATTTTTTTGACCTCCATTTCTTTTTATCGGCCGTGCAAAATTTCTCTGTCAGTCGAAATTTTAATAGCCTCCCGAAGGTCCGGCTATACTATCACGGCTCCGTCAATCTGTGTAAAAACATTCCCTTTGATGTCGCCGCCCGTAAGCGCGGTAACCACCGTGGAGTTCCTGACGCTTACGATAAAGGCCATCTCGTCCATCAGAACCAGGGTATCCTTCACTCCCTTTTGCCCGGCTTTTTTGACCGCCTCGTCCAGCCTGTTAAGATGGCTGTCGGTGAGGGTGATATTCCTTTCGGACATCCTGATTCTGGCGTGTTTTGAAAAGGTGATGTTTTGGGTTTTTTCAAGCTCCTTTTTCAAAACCCTGTCAAAGGATTCGCCGGAATGCGTTTTCTCTGCTTTGTCCGCACCTGTCGGCGGCGAAATCTGTCTGGCTTGAACCCTCAGTCTTTGCATTTCAAAGAAATGTTCCGCCCTCATATCAGACTTCCATCGCCTCCCCCTCAGTCCCGGCGGTTACCTCGACAATGTCGCTCATCTGATAGAGCTTGCCGCCAACCAGCAGGCGCGGGCTGCCGCCGACAAAGCTGACGCTTTCAACCACGCCAAAAACCTGATTTCCGCCAGCCGTCATTGCTGCGATATTCTTCCCTACAAGGGAAATCGCCTGGGAAGTTTCTATCAGGGTCGTCAGCCTGTTTATCTGCTGCAAAGACGAAAACTGCGCCATCTGCGCGATAAACTCGGTGTCGTTCGCCGGTTCAAACATGCTCTGGTTTTTAAGCTGTGCGGTCAGCAGGGTGATAAAATCCTGATACCCAAGCTCACTGCTCCCAAGTCTGGGGTTAACTTCGCCGGTGGAATAATTGCTGTTTATACTGCCGCCAATTCCCGAAACCGGCATGTAACCACTCCTTTCATATTTTGTAGTCCAGCCGCGCCGGCCCGAACAAAAACCCGGCCTGTTCTTCCTTCTGACCTGAACACTCCTCTGGCTGTTCCTGCCGGTACTGCTGTCCGCCGGCGTTCCCGCCAAACCCCCGCTCAAGCGAAAAGCCGAACGGGCAGGGCGGCGCGCCGCCGCTGCAGTTGACGCTTAAATCCGCGACATGAATGCCGCTGCCTGCAAGAGCCTGTTTCAGCTGGTCAAGCTGCCCGAAAATCAAATCCCTGGTGGAGGGAAGGCTGGTATTCATCTGAAGAAAAACCTTTCCGTCATCCATTGTGATTTTGACAAACAGCTCTCCCAGTTCCTTCGGGTTAAGCCTGATACTGAAGGTGCTCCTGCCCTGCGTAAAATTCGCCCTGACATCGCCGACAATCTGTTCGCGGACCGGCAAGCCTGCATTAACGGGCAGAGGCGTGTTTTCGGCTTTGCTGACCAGCCCCGCCGCCGGCGCAGCGGTTTTGAAAACCGGATTTAACCCCACCGCTCGGATTGTATCAGGCTCATCCGCCCGATTGGCCGGCTCGGCTTTACCCGCGGGTTTCGGCTCGTAGAATTCAGCTTTGTAGCCTGACACCCTGTTAAGCGCGGTTTTTTGGGTTTGTACGGCGGGCTTTGCGGCCGGTATGCCGGTTTTTGTTGTTTCCTTTGCCGGCTCTGCGGTTTTAGCAGTAAAACGCGGGCTCCCGCTGACTTTGACATCCATCGGTTCCAGGTTGACGGGCGCGGGGCTATCGCTGCCTTCAAACTCCGTTTTAAATCCCTGTGTGTCGATTTTGGGGCTGTCCGCGGTTATTAAAAAGTCCCAGTTTACTTCCGACCCGTCAGCCGGCCGGATTCTGCCGCCAATGCCATCAGAAATATCGGTCTTGCCGATAACCGCGGCGTCGGCTTTTGTGTCGGTTGCTTTCCCATCGGTTTTTTCCGCAAAACCCAATCCGCCTGAGGTGTCTGCGGCATTCGGCTTTTCAGCCGCTCGTCCGACCGTCTGCGCCGTTATAAGCGTTTGTATAAACGGCTCGCCGGCACCGGTTTCGCATACCGCAGCGCAAAAGTCGGGACGGTTTTCCGCCGAGGGCTGTAATACCTTGCCTGCCGGCCGGGTCGGGACGCCGTTCTCACTGCCCAAAGCCGCAGGTTTTTCCGCCGTTTCATCCAAGGTATTGACAGATAAAGCTGTGTCGGTCTGAAAGAGCAGCGGATAATCAACCTCGACTAAAGCTTGAATTAAAATTGTTTCATCGCCTTCCTGTCCGGCGGCTTTCGGCTGTTTTTGGCCTGCGCTTTCGGTTATTCCCTGACTGCTTAAAGCCGTGCCGTCCGCCCTGTCGGTCGGGTATTCGATACTCTCTTCGGCGCCCTTTGTCTTATACTCCAAAGACTTCAGTATTAAACCGCACGCTTTGTCGAAAACGGCTGAAAACCCGATATCCGGCGGCGCCCTTAAACCGAGCGCGGCAAAATCGGCGCCGGCTTGCGCGGCGTCAATCCTCACCATGCTTACCATTCAACTCACCCCCTTTCATTGCTGGAAAATCGGCTGCAGAGATGTATTGCATACGAATTCGTCAACCAGCACCTCGTTTTCCTTCAGCTCCAAAAGCCTGTGCGCTTTGAGCTGCTTTTCCTTCAGCCTTTCGATTGAGGCCGTTTCGGTCTTTATTTTTGTCAGCCTGACAATCTGCGCCTGTATTTCAAGCTCGGATTTGCACAGTTCGGCTTTTTTTTGGCTGATACTGTCCTGCAGGTATGACAAATACAAACCCTCGGACTTAAGCGCGCCTGCCATGGAGCCTTGCCGGCATTTGTCCAGAAAACATGTTTTCCCTTTCTGGTATTCCGACACAAGGCTGTCAAGCTCTCGGGTAAGCCTTTGGTGGTTTTCCCTCATCTCTCTGAGGATATTGGCTTCCAACCTCTGTACCATTTGCTTGTAATCAAGCACCTTGCTCAGCGTAAATCTGAAAAGTTTCATATCAAGCTGCGGCGGGATTTGCCGCAACCTCCTTTATTCAGCTTTTCCCTGTGAAAGAAGCTGCCGCATTAATCCGATTGTCTGCTGGTAGCTGTAACTCTCGTCAATCCCCTGCGTGAGCAGGGAGTTTATGCTGTCAATCATTGAAATCGCCTGATCCATCTCTTTGTTTGTCCCGCTCTTGTACGCGCCGATATTGATTAAATCGTAATTGGAATAGTATACCGACATTATGTTTCTGATTTTGTTTGCCATCTCCATGTGCTCGCTGTCCACAATCTCGTTCATCAGTCTGCTGATACTCGCCAGCACATCAATTGCGGGGTAGTGGTTTCTCATCGCCAGAGTCCTTGACAAAACAATGTGTCCGTCCAGTATCCCTCTCACGGTATCCGAAATCGGCTCGTTCACGTCGTCCCCTTCAACAAGCACGGTGTAAATGCCGGTGATTGAGCCCTTTTTGAAATTCCCGCTCCGCTCAAGCAGTTTCGGCAGGATTGAATATATTGACGGCGTGTACCCCCTTGCGACAGGCGGCTCCCCGGTCGCAAGCCCAATCTCGCGCTGCGCCATCGCAAATCTGGTGAGGGAATCCATCAGCAGCAGAACGTTTTTGCCCTGGTCCTTGAAATACTCGGCTATTGTTGTCGCGACCATCGCGCATTTCAGCCTCATCATCGCGGGCTGGTCTGATGTCGCCACCACCAGCACGGATTTTTCTATCCCTTCCTTCAAATCCTTTTCGAGGAAATCCTTGACCTCCCGTCCCCTTTCGCCGACCAGCGCGATTACGTTCACGTCCGAATCAATATTTCTTGCAATCATCCCCATCAGGGTGCTTTTGCCCACCCCGCTGCCGGAGAATATCCCCAGCCTCTGCCCCCTGCCGCAGGCGAGCATCGAGTCAAGCGCCTTTATCCCAAAATTAATACGCTCGTTTATCCTTCTTCTCGTAAGCGGGTTGCTCGGCTTGTTGGTTACCGGGTAATACCGCATGCCAGATAGTTCCCCTGACCAGTCGATTGGCTGGCCGAAACCGTTGAGTATCCTGCCGGTCAGCTGTTCCCCAACCGGAATTCTTAACACGTCGCCGGTTGATTCCACAACGCTACCGGGGCCTATGCCGTTCAAATCCTCAAACGGCATAAGCAGTACCCTTTCGGATTTGAAGCCGACCACCTCGGCCTTGATGAACCTGTCCCCTTTCGCGGTGTAAATGTTGCAGACATCCCCGATATTTGCGCGCGGGCCGGTGGATTCAATCACCAGTCCGATGATTTTGTCTATTTTCCCTATCTGGAGAACAGGGTTGATTTCCTTTAACACTTTTTTATAAGAACCTGCCGTCACAACCATACCCCTACACAATTATTTGCAACTAAATCCGGCTAGCAGCCGGCCAGCGCCTGTTCGATTATTTTCAACTGGGTTTTTATGCTGGAATCCACTATCCCATTCGATGATTCCACAATGCAGGTGCCTTTCGGGTGGCCGTCGAGCTTTACGACGTCTATGTACTTGGCCTCCTTGACCAACGATAGCAGCAAATCGGCATTTGAAGTAACAAACTCGTACTCATGGGGGGAAACCGAGATTTTAAGCCGTTCGCCCGCCGAAAAATCCTCCACCGCTTTTTTAAACAGGTTGAGGAAATAATGCTTGTTCTCGTCGATTTCGGCGTCCAGAACCTTCCTTGCGATGTCGAGGGCCATCTCTTTTATCAGCATTTTGTTCTGTTCAATTACCCTTTCCTTTTTGCTGTGCAGTTCGGACAGTAAATCACAGATTTCCTTCAGCATATCGGACTTTTTGCTTTCGGCTTCCGAAACACCGCGTTCAAAGCCAATTTGGTAGCCCTCTTTTTTCGCCTGTTCAAGCGTTTTTTCCTTTTCACGTTCGGCAGAATTCTTTATCTGCAGCGCCTGTTCTCTCGCTTCGGTGATTATACTGAGGGCTTGGTGCTTGGCCGCCTTTATTATCCGCTTGCACTCGGCGAGCGCCTCTTCTTTATCCGAAAAATCATGAATAGCCCGGTTTTTATATTCCTGCGACAGCAAATACGCGGCGTCTTCCACAACATTCGGGAATTTGACTACACTAGACAATAATCTCATCCTTTCGTCCGCGTGATATGTAGATTTCCCCGGCTTCTTCGAGCTTTCTAATTATGCCGACAATCCGCTGCTGGGCTTCCTCTACGTCGCGCAGCCGCACCCCTCTCATGTACTGCAGCTCTTCCTGAATGGTTTCGCTCATCCGCTTTGACATATTGGAGTAGATGGTGTTTGCAACTTCTTCGTTCGCGCCTTTTAAGGCGATAACCAAATCCCTGATATCCACATCTCTCAGGAACCTTTGGATTGATACCGAATCCAGCATTACAATATCCTCGAATACGAACATACGCTTCCTTATTTCTTCAGACAGCTTCGGGTCTTTTTTGGCCATTTCCTCAAGAATGTACTTTTCGGTTGCCCTGTCCACCGAGTTGAGAAGCTCCGCCATATGCTTTATACCCCCGATTTCAGCCAAATCGAGGTTGACAATCGAAGAAAACTTGTTTTCAAGCGTCCTTTCGACTTCCTTGATGACCTCCGGGGAAGTCCTGTCCATGTTGGAGATACGCTCCGCGACGTCAATCTGGATTTCCCTCGGCAGGTTGGCGAGTATGAACGCGGCCTGGTCCGGTTTTACGTAAGACAAAATCAGCGCGATAGTCTGCGGGTGCTCGTTCTGAATAAAGCTCAACAGGTGTTTCGGGTCGGCTTTTTTAATAAAGTCAAAGACTCTGGTTCGCAGCGACTGGGTAATCTTTTCAATCAGCTTTGCCGCCTCAATCGGCCCCATGACTTTGTCGAGAATGTTGCGGGCATAGTCAATCCCGCCTTCGGTGATATACTTCTGAGCAAGGCAGAGCTCGTAAAACTCATCGAGGGTTGTTTCCACCTCTTCGGGAGTCAGCTTGTCGAGGCTTGCGATTTCCACGGTGAGCTGCTCGATTTCTTCGGGACGCAGGTATTTATACACTTTCGCGGCAGTCTCGACCCCCATGTCTATGATAATCGCCGCCGCTTTTTTCTTCGGGTCAAGTTTTGTCTGGGTAGCCACTATTCCTCGTCCTCCTTAAGCCAGGTGCGTATCAGCTGGGCGACAATCTGAGGATGCGTGCTTGTAAACTCCTTAATCTGCCTTTTAATCGCCTGTTCTCTGGTTTCGTTAAGGACAATCGCGGGAACTTCGTCGGTCAGCGGGAATTGGCTGGGAATATCCTTGACTTCTTCATACTCAAGTGAAGCCGCGGGTTTGGGCTTTCTTTTCTTTATAAGAACCAAAACCAGCGCGATTGCCAGTGCCACGGCTGCCGCGGCAAGCGGCAGTATGTACTTTGCGCTCTGGGCGAAGGGCGAGGGCTTTGGCTTCAGCGCCTCCAAAGCATTCTCATACCGTTTGTTCGCCGCCTCAAATTCCATGCTGGTAACGATGACGTTTTCCCTTTCAACCCCCAGCGAATTTGCGACAATCTCGTTTACCTCCGCCCTCTCCTGAGCGGATATCCTCTTATTGACTATTACAGAGGCAGAAACCCTGCTGACTTCCCCGCCGTTGTTCACAATCTGGCTTTGGATTTGGTTGAAAACCCGCTCGGTGTCCTCGTCAGAGTCGGCTCCCTCGCCGATATCCACAGGCGTATACTGGATTTGGTCTGTTGTTTTCTGGGTGAAATCAATCGAAACATTTACGGCGACGCTTACCCCTTTTTCGCCGTAAATAGGCTCCAGCAGCTTAATGATTTTTTCTTTGTAGATTTCGCCCGCCTGCTTTTCAATCTCAACCTTTTCAAGGTTGACGCCGGGCCCGGAGCTTATGCCCGAATTCAGAATATTCCCTTCGGAGTCTATTATCGAGACGTTGTCGTTTGTAAGGCCCGGAACGCTTTTGGCAATCAGGTTTTCAATACCCTTGATTTGTTTTGGAGTCAGCGAAACGCTCGATTCCAAATCAAGTACCAAAGAGGCGGTGCTCGGCACCACGTCGGTTTCAAGCACATAGTTGCTTTCATCGGTTACATTCAGGGTAACTATCGCGTTCCTGACGCCCGAAATCGTCTTGATTGCCTCTTGCAGCCTTTCCTGAAGCTGAAAAATCAGGTACTGCCTTTTTTCAAAATCGGTTGTCATAAAACTGCTGCTACTTGTGAATAAATCATAACTCAGGGTGCTTTTCGGGTACCCTTCGGATGACAGCTGCATTTTCAGGCTCGCAACCTTGTCGCTTGGAACAAGAATAATCCCGCCGGGTTTGGTCTTAAAATCCACCGCCATTTCCCCAAGCTTTGAGACTATCTGCGCCTGCTCCTGCGACGACAATCCGCTGTACAGTAATTCATAACTCTTTATGTTCAGCAAAACAGTAACCAGAATCGAAATAAACAGAACCGACGCCAAAGCGGACACTGCCGCGATTTTTGCCTTTTTGCCGAGCTTGCTCCAAAACTCTTTAACCTGCTTAATTATCTCAGAGGGCATCCCCATTCTCCTTAACTACCTATTAAAGTAGCGCCTGAATAAAATCAAAGGGTTATTCTCATTATTTCGTTATATGATTCCAGCGCTTTGTTCCTAAGCTGCACCAGCGTTTGGAGCGCGAGTTCAGCCTTGACGGAATTGATGATTACAGTGTGCAAATCGTCGGTCTGCCCCGACAGCACATTCAAAATATCCTGTTCCGCCACCCTTTGGGTCTCCTTTGCGTTCTCCACCGCATTTTTCAGGATATCCTTAAACGGCACGTATAATTCATTCTCGCTTTTGCCGATTTGCGGCAGCGCTTGCCCCGGCTGCAGGTTTATCTGACCGATAGATGATAATGGCATTCACATTCACCCCTTATTTCCCAATATTCAGCGCGTTGGATGCCATGAGTTTAAGCGAGTTAAAAGCCGTAACATTGGCTTCGTAAGACCTTGAAGTAGCAATCATGTCCACCATTTCGGCAACTGTGTCGACGTTCGGCAGCATGACATACCCGTTTTCATCGGCATCAGGATGGGAAGGGTTGTAGACCGGCTTCAGCGGAGCGGGGTCCTCGACAATCCCCGCGACCATGACACCGGACACCCGGTACCTCTCCTGTTCGTCTTCAAGAACAGTGCCAAATTCGTTGATGTTGTCCTCCGCGAGGGTCGCAATCTTTCTCCTGTAAGCGCCGCCGCCCTCGGTTCTGGTGGTGTTGGCGTTCGCGATATTCTGGGCTATAATGTTCATTTTTGTTTTATGCGCGGAGAGCGCCGACCCGCCGATATTCAAAGAGCTTAAAAACGCCATCCTTATCGTCTCCCTTCATTGATTGCGTATTTTTCCCTTGAGATTTCATCGGCAATCAGCCTTGTTACTGTTTGATAGGCGAGCACGGTGCGCGCCATTTCCACACTCTGCCCGTCAATATCCACATTGTTCCCGTTCTCGTTGACCGCACTTGTCTGGTCCTCCGCAATAACCGGCTCAAGTTCGCTCACAAGCCGGTTGATTGTCTTCCTGTCCTCCCCGCTTTGAAGGATGTCCAAAAACAGGTCTTCAAACTCAACCTCGCTTGCGATAAACCCCGGCGTGCTTATGTTGGCAATGTTGCCGGAAATTACCTTCTGCCTGAGCCACAAGGCGTCCAGACCTTTTTTTAATAAATCGTAGTTGCCGTTGACTATCGACATAACAATCTACCTCTCAATCTTTAGTCTCATATACATATACTTGCTATAATGTAATAAAAGCCCTCTTCCAGTTTTTTCATTGAATTACTGCCTATAAATATAGCCAATTATGTTGAATTTGTCAATATTATGTTGTTTTTTTGTGTGGTATCAAAGCAAGATTTGTATAATGTGCAAAAATAATGGCGATATTTTTGATGTAATTGATGGTTAAACCTGCCCTTTTCCGGTAAGCAAACACCTAAAAAACGCCTTTTATATTCTGTGTTAACTTTTTCTTTTTTCTTCCGATATATTAATTGAATATAAGCGAGGTGGTTTACATGCCAATCAGTGTAAGCTCATTATCTCTTAATACGTACAACCGCATAAGCGGGCTGGAAACCGGGCTGGACACCGAGACCATTGTGGACGGCCTGACTTTGGCCGAGCAGAGCAAAGTCATCGCCGCCTACCGGGAAAAGGAACTTTTAACTTGGAAACGGGACGCATACCGCGAAATAATTGATAATCTCAACGGGTTTTACAATAAATACCTCTCCCAAAGCGCCGATATGCTCCAAAGCCTGTTTTCGAAATTCTCCACAAAAAACACCGGTTCCCAGTACCTTTCGGTGGCAGCGGGCAGCAACCTGTCGTCAAAAACCGTAATAATCAAGGACATAGTCTCCCTTGCCTCCGCCTCAAGGCTTGTCAGCTCAAATCCCGTTACAAAGCCTCTGGCGATAACCGTTGATACTGAAAGAACCGGGGAGCTTGCCGGCAAATCAATGAAAATCACGCTGGACGGCGTGGAAAAGACCATCACCTTTTCAGACGGAATATACGGTACCATCGAATCGGTGAGGAACGCGCTACAAAACCTGCTGGACGGCGCGTTCGGCGCCGGAAGGGTAGCCGTCGAGGCTGACGGGAATATCCTGACGTTAAAATCGCCGGGGAATACCATCATCCTCGGCAAAACCGAGGAGGGGGATATCTCCGGCATTTTCGACTTTACCGACGGGCAGCGCAGCTCCCTCAGCCTGTCCGACACTCTGGCAAATTCGCCACTCGGTATCCCGCCCGGCGACAGCGGCACCTTCAAAATCAACGGGGTCGAGTTCAGTTTCAGCTCGGATTACACCCTGACGGATATAATCAACATGGTAAATTCCAGCGATGCCGGAGTAACCATGACGTACTCAAGCATTGAAGACAGGTTTATTCTGACTTCCAAAACCACCGGCGCGGGCGTCGAGATTGCTCTGGAAGATGTTTCGGGCTCGCTGCTGCACTCGCTGTTTGGCAGCGGCGAATTCACCGAAGGCACAAACGCGGTAATCAAAATCAACACCAATCCCAGTTCCCAAAGCATCAGCGACCTCGATTTTATTACAGTTGTAAAAAGCTCCAACACCTTTGAGATTGACGGGATAACCTACAATCTCACCGGAAAGGCTGACGGGGATATCGAGGAAAATATCAGGATAGACATTGAGTTTGACACCGAAGGAGTTCTGTCCAGTATCAGGCAGTTTGTCGAAGACTACAACTCCCTGCTCAAAAGCATAACCGACAAGCTGTCCGAACCGAAATACCGCGACTTTCCCCCTCTCACCGACGAGCAGCGCAAAGAACTGGGGCCGGAAAAAGCCGCCGAATACGACCAGAAGGCAAAAAGCGGACTTCTGAGGAACGATTCATATCTTAAGGCGATTGAAACCGCTTTGAGGGACGCGGTGTATTCCGAAGTCAGTCAGCTGTTTGACAGCGGCGGTATCGGCATAACCCTTTCTGAAATCGGCATTACCACCGGCAAGTATTCGGACAAGGGCCAGCTCAAAATTGATGAAACAAGGCTCAGGCAGGCACTGCTCAAAAAAACGGAGGAAATCGCAAAGCTGTTTACGCAGAAGTCCTCGGTGATTTATTCCCCCTACAACACCGATCCCGAAAAGCTGCAAAAGCGCTTTAACGAATCCGGCCTTCTGTACCGGATTAGCGACATTATCCAGAACAACACCCTGATAACAAGGGGAGCGCTCACCAAGCTGGTCGGCAACTCCGAAAACGATTACAGCTCGCTTTATACCGTCAAATTGAGGAACCTGGACAACAAAATCGAACTGCTGAAGAAAAAACTGAAGGAAAAGCAGGAGTATTACTGGATGAAATTCTCAAGGCTTGAATCGGCATTGTCCACCATAAACAAACAGAGCGCATATCTGTTTTCTCTGATTACTCAGCAAGGGAGCTAGGGTTTAATGTATGACGTCAAAAGCTATCAGGAAAAATATTTAAGCACCATGACCTCCTCCGAACTGGTTACCCTGATGTATGGCGAAATAATCAAAAACCTGAAAAAATCGGTCGTCGCGATTGAAGGAGGCAGGGTTTCACAGGCCCATGACCACATTATCAAGGCGCAGGATATCCTGTTCCACCTTATAAACAACCTCGACTTTAAATACGAGATATCCACAAATCTTTTGTATCTGTACGAGTTCATGTACGATACGCTGGTTAAGGCAAATATAAACAAGGATGTGGAAGGGATTAACCGGGTCATCGGGTTTGTTGCCGATTTGAAAAGCACTTGGGTCGAGGCGGAAAAACAAAGCAGGATTATATCGCATAATATGGAAAAATGTATATGAAAGAGTTAATCGGGCTGATGGAAGGCAGGATTTGTATTCTGAACGAATACAAGGGAAGCCTTTGCCAAATGCTGAAGCACCTTGAGCGCGAGGATTTTGATGTTCTTGTCCTTGACGAGTTCAATTCAAAACACGACGGCTTTATTGAAAGACTGAAAGAAAACGGCCAGAACATCGACAGGCTGGTCGGCTTGATGGAGCCGGAAAAATCCGGCTATTTATCCTGCCTGCTTACAGGGGAAGAACCCGGAGATTGCCCGGCATACGCTGAGTGCTTTGCTTCCCTCTGCCTGAGGCAAAGGGAGGCCGTGCGGGATTTGATAGAAACAAACAACCGGTGCGTAACCCTTTTGCAAAACGCGATAAAAGAAGCCCGAACCGAGCTGAAAAAGGCGGGCAAAAGCGACGCGGTGTTCAACTATTATTCCGGCTTAAAAGGTACCCAGACCGGCATGGTGGTGGACACAAGGAATTAAACCCTGTAAAAACGCTAAAATCCCCGGGTTCGCCTGAACCCGGGGATTTTTAAACTGAAAACCGTATTATTCAAACATTTCGCCTGCAAGCTTTAAAAGTTTTGCGGCCTCATCTGTTTTGCCCGATTTTTCAAGCCCGGCCGCGGCTTTTAACAGCCGGCTTTTTTGTTTTATCAGGTATTCCCTGTCGCGGCAGGGGTCTAACCCACCCTTTATAAACGCGGCGGGCCGTTTTATCTGCGCGGACGCGGCATCGGGGTCATATTCCGAGCAAATCACAGAATATAGCTTGTCGCCGTCTTTGGATACCCGCTCATCTATTATTGCAAAACCGGCGGTCAAAAGCTCTTTTAAAAGGCGGTCGCGTTTGGTCATCGGCTGGAGTATCAGGCGGCAACGAGGGTTTTTGAGCCAATCGGCAGAATTTATTATCCCGGCGATTGTTTCCCCGCCCATCCCCGCAATTACGATATCGTCAACCTCGTCGGGTAAAATGGGCTGCAGCCCGTCGCCAATCCTTACCGATATGCGGGATTTCAGCCCCGCTTCATCCACGTTTTTCATCGCAATTGACGCCGGGCCGGCTTTGATATCGGTCGCGATTGCCGACCGGCAAACTCCGTTTTTCACAAGCCAAATCGGCAGGCGGGCATGGTCAGTGCCGATGTCGGCAACCCGGCTGCTGCGCCTTACAAAAGAGGCAACCAGCGACAGCCTGTTATCCAAGCGCATGACAAACCTCCGTATACCGCAAACTCTGTTGCTTGACAAAAATAGCGCGGCAACCTCAGTCAACCGCGCCATCATGAATTTAAGCCTTTTTTGAAAGGTGTTCGTTCAGCTTGCTTATCAGCGCCTCGGTGTCCACACCGTGAACCTCGCAAGCCTGTTCTATGGTTTCACCGCGCGACGCCGGGCAACCGAGGCAGTGCATGCCGATTTCAAGAAAATACCGGGCTGTCGTCTGGTCATAATCAAGGACATCACCGATAATAGTGTCTTTTGTAACAACCATTTATGAATAAACCTCCTTCTCTGTTCAAAGTCCGCAGCATGATTGCAATTACCGGCTAACTGTTATTATATGCTTTTGCCGGCTTATTTGCAACCAGTTTTTGCGCCCGTAAATTTTATTGAAAAAGATGTATCCTTGTTGACGTCTTTGATAATTTCCCCGTCCGGGCAGGTTTGCGCAAAATTGTTTAACACCACTTTTCCTTTCAGCTTTAGTTATTGATGTCTTACCATAATGGTTTTGGCAAGCGCTTATTCAAATATTAGATTTGGCCTGTGCATACCAAGTTTTCGGTTGAATGTGTCCCATGCCAAAGACCAAAAATCGCCCACAACCGACCAAAAAGGGTTTGGTTGTGGGCGCAACTGGCGGAGAAGGAGGGATTCGAACCCTCGAACCGTTTTTGGCGGTTACACGATTTCCAGTCGTGCGCCCTCGTCCAGCTAGGCGACTTCTCCATTTATCAGCTATTAAAATTTAATCTTCAATTCCCGGATGACCGCGGCCGGGGCGTTTCCGCCCTCACCTGAAATATGCCGGCTTGATGAATTATACACGAAACCGGCCAATATTTCAAGCGGTTTTTAAAGATTGCCCTTCCCGCGTCCTTGAAAAATGCGTCGGCGGAACTCGGCAGCCAAAGGGGCAAGAGGCGAACGAATACTAAATTGGTGTTGAACACGCGCTTATTTTTTGCTATACTTTATAAACATATTATTTTGTTTACATTTTTTTAGATAGAAAGGTGGGGGCTGAATGCCAATCAAAATTCCCGATAATCTGCCCGCTGCCAGAATTCTGGAAGCTGAAAACGTTTTTGTAATGACCGAACACCGCGCGTTACATCAGGATATCAGGCCGCTGAAGATTATAATCTTAAACCTCATGCCCACCAAAATCGAGACCGAAACCCAGCTTTTGCGCCTGTTGGGGAACAATCCCCTGCAAGTGGATGTCGAGCTGCTTCAGACGGCTACCCACGTATCAAAAAATACGTCGCAGGAACATCTTCTGCGGTTTTACAATACTTTTGAGCAAATCAAACGATATAAATACGACGGCATGATAATCACCGGCGCGCCGGTTGAGACTCTGGAATATAATCAGGTCGATTACTGGGACGAGCTTTGCGAAATCATGGAGTGGTCGCGCACTCATGTTTATTCAATCCTCCACATCTGCTGGGGCGCGCAGGCCGGCCTTTATTTCCATTACGGGGTGAAAAAACACCCTCTTAAAGAAAAGCTGTCCGGTGTGTACGAGCACAAGCCGCTGGACCCATCCCATCCGCTGCTCCGCGGCTTTGACGACGTATTCTGCATGCCTCATTCCCGGTACACCGAAGTGCGCAGAGAGGACCTGGAAAAAGTCTCAGAGCTTCAAATCCTCGCCGAGTCGGACAAAGCGGGAGTCGCGCTCATCGCAACCCGCGACGCCCGGCAGGTGTTTGTTACCGGCCACTGCGAATATGACCGTCTCACCCTTGCTTACGAGTATCAACGCGACATCAGCCGCGGGCTCAACCCCAAGGTACCCGAAAATTACTTCCCGAACGACGACCCCACGAAAACCCCTGTGGTTACGTGGAGGGGCCACGCGAACATGCTGTTCTCAAACTGGCTTAACTACTTTGTATACCAGCAGACCCCTTATGACTTCATTGATTTGAACAACAATAACAGGGGTTGATTAAAGCGGCCGTTTTGCGGCGCGCATATTATACAGGAGGCTGGTTTAGTGTGAAAATAGCGGGTATTGTTGCCGAATACAATCCGTTTCACAACGGACACGCCTACCACATTGAAAGGACCAAAGACGCTGTTACAGGGTGCGGCGCCACCCATATTGTCGCCGTGATGAGCGGAAATTTCGTCCAGCGCGGCGAGCCTGCAATCCTGCCGAAATCCGAGCGGGTCAGCGCGGCTTTGGCGGGCGGCGCCGACCTTGTGCTGGAACTCCCTCTGCCGTGGGCTATGGCCTCGGCAGAGACTTTTTCTTATGGAGCCGTTTCGATACTTGACTCTTTGGGCTGTGTGGAAGTTTTAAGCTTCGGCAGCGAATCCGGGGATTTGGATTTGCTGTCAAAAGCGGCCGACGCCCTCGAATCCGACCGGTTTTCCGGCCTGCTTCGCCTTTACCTCGACATGGGGATTTCCTTTCCGGACGCGCGCCAGCGCGCCGTCAGGGAAATTGCGGGGAGCAAAATCGCGTCGCTGTTCAAGGCGGCCAACAACATTCTGGGGATTGAATACCTTAAAGCCCTGCGCAGGCTTAACTCAAATATCCGGCCGTTCACCATTCAAAGGTTTGGCGCCGGGCACGACGAGGAACTGCCTGTCGGGGATATCGCGTCGGCCAGCGCAATCCGCAGAATGATTTATGCCGGGCGGGTGGAAAACGCCGCCTCCTTCCTTCCGCTGGCAACCCGCAATATCATACACAAATCCCTGCAAGACGGGCGGTGCCCTGTCGACATCGCCCTGATTGAGCCCGCCGTGCTCGGCGCGCTGCGTCTGCTGTCGCCGGAAGATTATGCTAAACTGCCTGACGTATCCGAGGGGCTTGAAAACCGCCTGTATGAAGCTGCCCGCAAGTCCGGCAGCCTTGAAGAGCTGATGTTTGCGGTAAAAACAAAGCGGTATCCGCTTTCACGCATACGCCGGATAATAATGGCGGGGTTTTTGGGGCTTAAAGCCGGGCATGAAAACCGCAAGCCCCCGTATATAAGGGTGCTTGGCTTTAACCGGCGCGGCTCCGAAATCCTAAGTCTTGCCAAAAACTCAAAAATCCCGCTGGTTTCGAGAGTGTCCCGCTTTGAGACCCTTGACGGATACGCAAGGGAAGTGTTTGAGCTCGAGGTCAAAGCGGCGGATTTATATTCGCTGGCTGCCCCGAAAGCGATACCCTGCGGCAGCGAATACACATATAAGATTATTAAAGTTGACATATAATATCCATAGAAGGTGGGGGATAGGGTGGATAAACGCCAGATAAATCTGCGAAGGATTTTGGGATTGCTTAAACATTTTGCTTTTCTGGTTCCCACAGTTTTCGCTGTTTTATTGTATGCGCTGCTGCCCCGTTTCCCCGGTTTCGCCGAAACCGTTGTGTCGAGGCGGGTCTTCAAGGTAATAAGCACGCCTGTGGGTTTTCTGACCTCCCTGTTGCCGTTGTCGCTGACCGAAGCCCTTGCGGTGCTCGGCATACCGGCGGTTTTGGCGCTGGCCGCCCTGTTTATCCTGTCGCTTGTCCGCTCAAAGAACCGCGTCAGAACTTCTCTGCGCGCGGCAAAAGCCGTTTGCTGGGCGCTGTCCATTGCAATGCTGTTTTATATGCTTATGCATGGAAACAATTATTACAGGCGTCCGGTAACCGAAATCATGGGGCTGGACACATCTCAAAAATCCGCCGAGCAGCTTTTGGAGCTTTGTATAGAGCTTGCCAAACGGGCTTCATCGGAGCGCCAGAAACTCAAAGAAGACTGCAACGGCACGGCGATACTCTCTCAAAGCCTGTTTAAAACCCTGTCGATGGCGGGTGAAGGGTATAAAAAGCTCAACAAGGATTATCCGTTTTTATGGGGGGCGGTAAACCGGGCAAAACCGGTTGTGCTGTCCCGCTGGTGGTCCTACACCGGAATATCGGGAATGTATTTCCCGTTTACCGTCGAGGCCAATGTAAACACCGACCAGCCGGATTTCGACATACCGTCGTCCGCCGCGCACGAAATCGCGCATACCCGCGGGTTTGCGAGGGAAGACGAATGCAATTTCTTTGCCTGCCTGTCATGCCTTGCGAGCCATTCCGCCGATTACCGCTATTCCGGCGCGCTGATGGCATACGTCTACTGCAGCAATGCGCTGTATTCCTATGATTCCGAGATGTGGGCCGTCGCGCACCAACATTTGTCGGACGGGGTAAAACGCGATATTGCGGAGCGCGGGCGGTACTGGAAACAGTTTGAAGGCGAGGTTCAGAAAGCCGCCGAAAAGGTAAACGACAAATTCATCCAGTCGCAGGGGGTTGAGGACGGTATTTTAAGCTACAATCGAGTGGTGGAACTGCTGCTCGCCTACCACCAAAAAGAGGGGCTACCGGAATAATCGGCAGCCCTTTTAAAGTACGGATTTAACAGTTGCATGCCTTCAAGACCTTCTACTTCACATCCCTGCGGCAGAAACTGTCGCGCGCAATCCACATAAAGCACAGCATGTATACCAGCAGTACCGCGATTGAAAACTCAAGAGTCATTGTAGTGTCCACTACGGTTATCATATCCCTTGACGTCAGGTAATTCGCAAGGTCAACGTTTGAGAACAACAGGAACTTAATTCCGGGGATGATAAACTGACTTCTTGCGAAAGCAATCAGGGCCATAATTATCTGGCTTCCGAACACCAGCATAAGGGTAACCGCAATTGCAACCGAGCTTCTCTTTGTTACAATCGAGAGCATAACAGCCAATGCGCCATAAACCAGTACCGGCAGCAGCATAAGCGCGTATTTAACGGCAATATACAACAGGTACGGCGTCCGGAAGATAAACCCGAACATCGCAAATACCTGCATGGCGCCGATACCCTCAAAGGATTCGGGTAACCCGCTTACCAAAAAGGCTATGATAAAGTTTGCGGCGACTGCAATCACCATCAGCTCAAACAGCAGGTATATCTTTGCCCAGAACACCTTGCTGCGCCTGTGCGGCGTAATCAAAAGCAGCTTTATGGTGCCGCCCGAATACTCGGAAGCAAAAACCAGAGCAGAATAGACTATCAGCAGGATGGAAAACAGCACGATTGAATCGCTTGCATTCTCAAGCTGCGCAAGGAAAGAGTCGGATTCAATCGGGGGAGTGTCGGTGGCAAGCCGCTTCAAAGAAATATCTATATCCTGCTGAACGGCTCTGCGCATGCTCCCCGTCAGCATTTCGCCATACCTGTTTTCCCCGCGCAGGAGGCTTAGCTTGTTTTCCTTGATTGATTCAATCTCGCGGCTTTTCCATATCAGGCTAAGACTCATGTCCCCGTGATATAAAAAGTGCATATTCTGGGCGGTCGGGACTATGTTCTCCTTCAGGTACGTCTCGTACATCTCGATATTTACCTGTTTTTCTTGCGGGTTGCCCGAATCCATGTAACCGTTTTTAATGTCTTCAATCTTTAGGTTGACGTAGGCTTTCCAGTCGTTATCTTCCAAAATCCTCTCCAGTCTGTCCAGCCTTTCCGCCCTCTGTTCCTCCGACAGGTTCAACCCGCCTCCGGCGCCCGGCATCGGCACCCTGTACTCGTATTCGTAAACATCGGAGCCGTTAAACTTGACACCGGGGTCGGTCTGCTGCTGATTTGACTTTAAACCAATCAGTTCCACAACAACGTCGGTGCGCCAGTCCTGAGGGGGTATCTCGTTGTCCAGCAAGTATTCGGTCCATTCGATTAACATCTTGGTGTGCTCATCGTCGGGGTTCTGGTTGAGCTGAGCTTTGTAGCCTTCGAGGCTGTAGCCGTACTGCTCCTGCCACGATGTTTGAATGAAGTTGTAACTTGAATAAATCAACTTTGTGAACACCAAATCCAGCAGTGTCATCAGCACTATAATCCCCATTAAAACCCATGTCGAAGGCTTTTTATACGTCTTCAGCCTTTCGTTTTTTATCAACGCGTAGCGGCTAGTCAACAACATTGCCACCCCCTGTGATTTCCATAAAGATTTGCTCAAGCGAGGTTTCGACAGGGCTCATACCATAAATGGTAATTCCGTTCTCAACAAGGCGCCGGTTGAGAATTTCAATCTCGTCCTCGCTGACGTGCAAATCGACATAGTCCTCGCCGATTTCGGATATGCGGTCGGCCGCATTCTCGCGAAGCAGCGCAACCGCTTTGTCCATCGGGCGGAGCCTGTAACGGTAAAGCCCCCTTGCGGCGTCGTGGGTGAGCTCATCCACTCTGCCGGTACGCAGAATCCGCCCGTTGTTGATGATGCAGACGGTGTCGCACATCTCCTGCATCTCTTTAAGAATATGGCTGGATACAAAGACTGATATACCTTCTGTATGGGCGAGATATTTCAAAAGGTCGCGCACTTCTTTGATGCCGGCGGGGTCCAGCCCGTTTGTGGGCTCGTCGAGTATCATTATCTTGGGGTTGTGGAGCAGCGCCTGCGCAACTCCAATTCTCTGCTTCATGCCCAGAGAATAGCTTTTGAATTTATCCTTGATGCGCTTCTGCATGCCGACAATCCGGACAACCTCGTCAATCCGCTCTCTCGGCGCGCCGCAAGCCCTTGCATGAATGAGAAGATTGTCATGCCCCGAAAGGTACCCGTACATATCTGGGTTTTCCACAATCCCGCTGATATATTTCATCGCCTTTTCGAAACCCTTTTCGATGTCGTGGCCCATTATCGTAATCCGCCCGCTGTCAATAGACAGCAGCCCCAAAATCATTTTTATTGTGGTGGTCTTTCCCGCGCCGTTCGGGCCGAGAAAGCCGAACACCTCCCCTTCCTTGACGGAAAGAGACACGTTATCAATCACCATGCGTTTACCAAAGGATTTATACACGTTTTCAAGTACCAGAACATCAGCCATTCTTTCATCCTCCAGTCGGCCTGCCGATTATTGTATCCCACGCAGCGCTGTCTAACCGGTAAATCTTCCATTCGCCGTCGGTTTTTTTGAAAAGAATTGAAAGGTAAAAAGTCCGCACTGCGTTATTTGCGTCCTCCAGTTGCTGGGTCGCGTAATTGATGTATTTTCCGCTGTAATTATAAGTATAGTTTGCCGACAGTTTTGCGACGTCCTGGTCTATCAGAATTGATTCGTCGCTTTTTCTACCCTTGCCAAGCTCCGTAATCCGCTCGCCGCTGCTAACCTGCCGCTGGATATTATCCAAAAGCGGCTGAACCGCTCCGTCTATATAGGCGGAATCTTTTACAAAATACTTGGACAGCTCTTTTTTGAGTCTTTCCGCCTCCTGATTGAGCGCGTCTTCATTTTTCAGCTGCTCAATCTCCTCACCCGACAGCGCCGAGGTCTGCTCGCTCATCGAGAGGTATATACCCGCAAGCTGCCGGATTGAATTGCGTTCCGGTATCAGCATAAGCTGGGTTATCAGCACGTAAACCAGAACCGCCGCAAGCAGAACCAGCGAAAAAAGAAATCCGCGGTTCGCCTGCTTCCAGAAAGGCCTTTTGTTCATCGGCACAACTCCTTTTCAGATAAGTAAAACTATATGCGATTATAACATATTCTGGCACGTTTTGGAACACAGTTTGCT
>LFTH01000063.1 GCA_001513365.1 Clostridiales bacterium DTU033
TTATTTCCCTGTATTCTTGTCTGAATCGAACAACTGTTTACACAAAATTTTACGCCGTGCCCTGTATTAACTAACCGTGTAAATGACAATACTCTCCAATTTTCTATCCACTTGTTAATATGTGAATAATCTGTCCAAGTGTGCATTTCTTGAAATTTCTGTTCAGTTAAAACTCCATTTTCAGTTTCTAATAATTTATCCTTATTTTTGCCAATCTCTATAAGTTGTTGAATTGCGTATTTTATACGCCCCCAACCACCACCGTTACGCTCACGGTCAAGATCAAGTTATGTTATATAAGGAATATTTAAATTACTCAACAATCTCCAAAAATGGTTTACATGCCGTCCACCTAATGGGACTATGGAAATTTTTGCGGAGTCTATTTTAGTTTTTTTAAGCTCTAACATTTTTTCTTGTTATTATTTCTTCACTATCACCTTCACCTAAAACAACTAGCTTTGCAAAATAAAGTTCAGGATAAGATGTCACAGCTTCTTTGATATATTAAACTGACTTATCTCTTTTTCCTTATCCGGGAGAGTGAGCGCTTTAACTTCAGAGCACTCTTTATCACTACAGGTTCTGAAATATCTAATATTTGAAGGATCTATTCTTTTGATAATTGATGGAGAATGCGATGTTATTACTGATTGGGAATTTGGATTTGCCGATATTGTTTTTAACCTTTCAATAACTCTGCCAAGAATTTGTGGAGAAATATGATTCTCTGGTTCTTCTATAGCTACAATTGTAAGAATTGGCGGAAGTAAATCAAAATTTTCCGATGTTCCATTTTTAGATAATTCTTGTGTAATTTTTTCTTCAATATCAAGCAAAGTATCGACTACTGAAAGATAAAATAATGATCGAAGTCCATCACCCAGTTCATCACTTTTATAACTTCTGGTAATTTCAGTAGGAGAGAAGGTAACTTCAACTTTCTTTAAAATGGTTTCTAAATCGGAGCTATTAAATTTAATTTGCGCACTAGAATACCTTTTATCTTTGTGATATTCATTCCATTGAGTGTCTAATGATTTTGCTAGTATCTCTATAGATTTTTCTTCAAAAAAAGCCTGCTCTACTGCTGCTGTTCGTTGTGCAATCTTACTCTTTGAGCCATCTGACCACTTTATGCTATTTAGTAGTCTGTACATTATAGTGCCAGATACATTTTTAAGTTGCTCATTTTGTCCTGCCCCCGAATTTAGGTCCACTGTCGAAGTTAGTTACCACTGTTTTGCAGTACAAAAACTCCCAACTCTTGATCACATTTTTACCACGTTGCAACATACAAATCAAAGATGCATTTGGAGCCTTTATCTTAACACTTGAGTTGTATGAAAAATGGGTTTTGCTTTTTATGCCGATAGTATAACTGATTGAGGCGCCGGAGGTCTTCCGCCCAAGCCTGAATACGGTCTAATGGTATTGTAATACTCCACCCAACGTTTCGTCAGCACCTGCGCTTCATACATGTTCCCGAACAGCCCACCGTTTAGGAACTCATCCCGCATTCTACTATTAAAGCTCTCGCAATAACCATTCTCCCAAGGGCTCCCAGGTTCAATATAAGTCGTAATAACGCCCAACCTTTTCAGCCTATTTCGCAGCTTTTTCGCAATAAATTCCGGCCCGTTGTCAGAGCGTATGTACTCCGGACAACCCCTTTGGATCATGATATCTGAAAGCACTTCAATCACATCACAATTACGCCATGATCGCCTTGGAATGCTGCCCAGACACTCCCTTGTATATTCGTCGATGATGTTCAGAAATCTTATTTTCCTTCCGTCCATAGTCCGATCTTCTACGAAATCATAGCTCCAGACATGATTTCTATACCTAGGTCGAAGTCTTACACAACTGCCGTCATTTAGGAATAGACGGCGCTTTTTTGTTTGCTTTTGGGGTAGTTTTAAGCCTTCTTCACGCCAGATTCTCTCCACCCGTTTATGATTGATCAACTTGCCTTCATTACGCATCATATTGGTTACCATGCGATAGCCCACCCGCCCAAAGTTTGTTGCCTTATCAATGATATCCGCACGCACTTCATCTTCATCCGGCAAGCGCACGGGCTCATATCGATAGGCTGTGCGGTTGATATTCAACACCCGGCAGGCCCGCCGCTGCGCCACGCAATGTTCCCCTATGACATAGTCGACGGCCGCTTTGCGCCGTGCCGGGCTCAGAAGTTTTTTGAGTTCACATCCTTGAGGATAGCAATATCCAGCGCCTGCTCGGCTACAAGCTTCTTAAGCCGGGAATTTTCCTTTTCAAGTTCCTTCATACGCTTTGCATCTGCGGTATTCATTCCGCCATATGCCTTGCGCCAACGATAATATGCTTGCTCAGTGATACCGGCTTGTCGCACCGCCTCCGCAATGGTATTGCCTTGATTACACAATACCTCATTTTCCCGTAACTTGACGATGATTTGCTCCACACTATACTTTGCCCTTGCCATTTTTACCAGCTCCCTTTTTGTTAG
>LFTH01000093.1 GCA_001513365.1 Clostridiales bacterium DTU033
GTTACGGCCAGCAGCCGCCACCTGTCTATCCGGCTTAAAAAGGATTGCACCTGTTTTTTTAATTCATGGTCCCCGCCGTTTTTGGAATAGCGGCGCAGGGCGGTGTAAAGCCGGCTGTCGGGGTCGTTCAGGCGGATTTTCGCAAGGTGGTCGGGGGTGAAACCAAATGCCGGGGAGAACAGCGCCGAAAGCAGCGGAACGTCCTGCATGGGATTGTCTATCACTTTAAGCAGCGCGACTGCGGCACAGATTTCCGGCAGGAGGAAAAACCCTTTTGTCTCGTCGGCGCAGGCGGGTATTCCAAGCCGGGACAGCTCGTCCACATAAGCCCCGGCGTGTGCGGTTTTGCTGCGCAGCAGTATGCAAAAGTCGCTGTACCGCGGCTTTCGCTGCTGTGAGCTTTCCTTGTCGAAAACTTTAAGCGAGTCCATGATTTCGCGGATACGCTCGGCTATCGCCCTGGCTTCCGCCGCGTCCACGGTATCTTCCGGATTTTTGGTGTCGCCGTCAATTATCAGCAGTTCGGTCTGGTGCCCGCTGTCATCGGGATATTTTGCCGCGGCCCTTAATTCTTCCTCTTCATCGTAATCCATTCCGCACACGCTTTTGCTCATAAGCTGGCGGAAAACGAAATTCACCGCGTCGGTGATTTCGGGGCGGCTGCGGAAGTTGTCGCCCAGCGTGATTGCGGCGGGGAAATTCTCCCCGTCGTAGAGGGTGTAGCTGTCGCGGCGGGCAAGAAAGATTTCGGGCATTGCCTGCCGAAAGCCGTATATGCTCTGCTTGACGTCCCCGACCATGAAAAGGTTTGATTCCCCGCGCGAAACTGCGGAAAACAGCGCGTCCTGTGCGGCGTTGGTGTCCTGATACTCGTCCACAAGCACTTCCTCAAACCTTTCGGAGAGCTCCCTCGCAAGCTGGGTAGGCTTGCCGTCTTCGCCGATTAGCAGCTTTAAGGCCATGTGCTCAAGGTCGTTGTAATCAAGCATTCCCTTTGAGCGCTTAAGCTCCGAAAACCGTGCCGAAAACCTGCGCACCGCCTCAAAAAGCGCCGCGGCCATCGCCCAAAGCTTACGGATATCCTCCCGGCACTCCTGTTCGGTGCCGCAGAACAGCCCTCTAAGCTCTTTCCTGACTAAATCTTTCGCGTTGTTCCTTAAAGACTGCACCCTTTCCTGTCGGGGTTTGTCGTAGTAATTTCTGAGAGGGGGAAGGGAGCCGAAATCAAGGCTTTCGGCAAGCTGTCTCGCCTCGTCCCAGCCGCAGCGGGTTATATCCTCGGCCGCTTTTTTAAGCATCTCATATTCACCCGCAAGGGTAGCTGAGTACCTTGCGGACATCATATCGTCCTCCTCCGAGAGTTCAAGCGAGCGGTGGATTAAGGAGGAGGCGCTCATCAGCAAATCGCGGGCTTTTTGCAGGACTACCGCGCCCCAGCGGGTTTGCTCAACCGGCAAATCGTCGGTGTATTCCGCGAGTTTTTCTGCAAGCCATTTTTCGGGGTAGGGATGGGATTGTATGAAATAATAAATCCGCAGGATGGTTTCTAACAGCGCGCGGTCGTCCTTGCCCGGGCTTAACAGAAAGGCAAGCTCGATGAATTCGGGGAAATTTTCCTTATACAGCTCCTCCGCGGTCTCGTCCAGAGCCTGCTGCTCAATCCGTGCGATTTCGGCGGTATCCCCGATGCGAAACTGCGGGGGCAGCCCCAGAAGGTGGAAGTTTTCCCTTATCAGCGCCGAGCAGAAGCCGTGGACGGTGCTGATTTGGGCGCGGCCGAGCAGCATTTGCTGGCGCTGAAGGTGGAAGTTGCCGGGGTCCTGAGAAATCAGGTCGGAAAGGGCGGCGGCAAGCCGCTGTTTCATTTCGGCGGCGGCGGCGTTGGTGAAGGTTACGATTAAAAGGCGGTCTATATCAACCGGGGATTTTTCGTCGGTTATCCTGCTGATTACCCGTTCCACCAAAACAGAGGTTTTGCCGGAGCCGGCCGCGGCCGAAACCAGCAGGGTGCCCCCGCGGGAATTAATGCAGTTCTTCTGTTGTTCGGTCCAGTTTTTTGCCGCCATAACGGTTTTCTCCTTTGTTTTAAAGGTCAGTTCCCGTGATTTTCAAGGTCGTTTAAGACTTCACTGTTGTCCCGCTTTTCGATAAAGCGCACCGGGTCTGCGAATTCATGCCCGCAGATGGTTTTGTAGTCGCACCATTCGCAGGCTTCCACCTCGCCCGCCGCCGGATAGGCGGCGATATCGCCGGATTTCAGAGTCTGGGCCATCTCAATAAGCAGGCTGTCAATCCTCTTTTTGAGCAGGCCGAAATGTTTGAGGGACGCGATTGACGAGTGCTTTTTGAACCCGCCGTCGGCTTTCAGCGCCGCGGGGATAAACAGCCCTTTTATATCCTTTTCCATCGCGCCGATTATTTCGGGGTCGTCAATAAGCAGCCCGTTCATCCGCAGGGAGCGGATTTGCTCCCGCCCGATTTTTTCGCTGTCCTGCCCGCGCTCCGCCTGTACCACCGGCAGTTTTGCGGGCAGGTAAAGCACTCCGGCCGGGGAGGTCCTGCCGTACCGGCCGCCGCCGTTTTGACATACGGCGAAAAGGTAAATCAGCATTTGGACGTTAATTCCCTCGACTATTTCGGAGAGCTTAAAGCTTTTCGCGCCGGTCTTGTAGTCGATAACCCTGACGTATGAAACCCCGTCGCGCTTGTAGACGTCCACCCTGTCTATCTTGCCCTGAACGCGCACCTTGCTCCCGTCCGGCAGGCTCAGTATAACCGGCGGGACGGCGGGCTGGCCCTCCTCCGGCCTGCCGCCGACGTTCAGCTCAAAATCCACCGGGACAAAGCGGCTTTGCCGAAGTTCGCAGACCACATGCCACAAAAGGGCGGCCGCGACACGCGAGAGCCTGTTCAGCAGCGCGGCAAAGCGCGCCGGCTTGTCTTCAAGCCCGCCGATGCATTCCTCGACATATTTCATCACCGCGTCGCCGGTGTCCCGCTCTACCTGACTGCGCTCGATATTGTGGTAGCCGGTTTCGGTGTATTTTGGGAGCACATGCTCCATCACCCAGTGGGTCAGGGTGCCGAAAGCGAGCGCGTCAAGGTCTGCGGTGCGGCGCGGCATAGCTTTAAGCCCATACCTGCAAAAATAGGCGAACCGGCAGCGGTAGTAGGATTCAATCCGGGAAGCGGAGAGCAGGATATCCCGCCCGAAAAGCTCCTGCGCCGTTTTTTTATCCGAAAACGCGGCGGTTTTTTTATATGCCGCGCGGTCAAGCGCCGAAAGCCTTGCCCGGTAATCCTCCCTTGATTTAAAGATTTCGCGCAGCGCGGCTGCTTTTGGCTCCTGACGTCGCCATGTCAGCGCGGCCTGTTCAAAAGCGTCCCGCTCGGACTCGGCGTCCATTTCGCCGGGCTGGTCCAAAAGGACGCAGTTCGGAAGTATTTTTTTAATTGAGCTGACCAATACCGATTCGGCCATCGGCTCCCCTTCCGCGTTTTGTGCCACATAGCTGACTACCAGCCGTTCCGAAGGGGCGCAGACCGCCATATAGGCGAAAAACCGCTCCTCGACCGCCGCACGGTCGGCGGTGTTTGTAAGCGGCAGCCCTATTTCAATCAGCCGGTTGCGCTCGATGTCAGTCAAAACCCCGCCAAAGCCTTCGTATGAAGGGAAAACCCCCTCGTTTGCGCCGAGAATAAAAACGGTCTTTGGAGATGAATAGCGTATCCGGTTGGCTGCTCCAATCTGAACCGCGTCCAGACTCTGCGGCACCGAGCCCAAATCCACCAGCGATACCGCAATCCCGAATATTTCCGCAAGCCGCTTGGGATTGCAGGGGGGTTCTCGGTATATCACCGCGATGCGGTCGAGGATTTCCATCACGATATCCCATACCCGCGCCATCCGCTCGGCCAGGCCGGGTTCCCCCGACTCGTCCAGCCGTCTGGCTCGCAGGCGGGTCAGCAAATCGGCGCGGACTTCCAGAAGATAGCGGTAGACCGCCTTTGAAAAATCGGCGCCGGTGGCGTTTTGGGAGTAAAGGCTTGAGCGCAGCCTTTCAAGCGGCTTGACCAGTCTTCTGCGCAGCAGGTTTAAATATGCCAGCCGTTTTTTGGTGGTTTCATCCGTCTTTTCGGCAAGCCCGTCCGGGTTCCATGTCCATTCGGTCCTCCAGCGGCCGCCGTTAATTCTCCACATCAGGACATAGTTTTCGAGTTTTGCCGCAGAATGGGTGGAAAAGCCGGCAAGCCCCGTTTTCATCAGCGAAAGCAGGCTGTCGGTGGAAAACCCGCCGGTTACCGCGTCCAGCGCGGATATTATCAGGGCGGCCAGCGGTTCGGTGCGGATGTCGGCGCGCTGGTCCATGATGAACGGGATTTCCTGCTTTTCCATTGCGGCATCCAGAATTCCGCGGTAATCGTCAAGGTTGCGGGCTACAATAGTAAAGTCGCGGCACCGCCCGCCCCTCTCACGCAGCAGGCGGCGGATTTCCCGCGCCGCAAAATCACATTCCTGATATATGTCCGAGCAGGCGGCGATTACAACCTCGCCGGTCTCCTGTTCCAATACCTTTGGGCGGTGCTGGAAAAGGCCGGCCTCCAGAGCCTTAAGGGCATCTGAGCAGGTGCGCTTGTTTTCGCTGAGATATTGTATTTTTGCCACAGGCACGCCGGCCTGATATGCCATTTCCCGCAGCCGGGCGGCGGTCTTTATCACCTGCGAAAACAGCCCGTAGCCCAATGTGTCGTCGGCTATGATGTCGGCGCAGAGCGCGACCGTTACCTGTTTTGCCTGCCGGATTAAAACCTCGATGACCTCGGTTTCAGGCGCAGTGAAATCCTTAAACGAGTCGATGAATACGTACGCGCCGTCCGCGATACTGCTTTCGGGCAGCCGCTTGGCGAGCAGCGCAAGGTCGTCCAGCGGGTCGATATAACCCGACGGGCTCTCGCCGGTAACGCCGGCGGTCAGCGAGTCGTATGCCTGCATTATCAGCGCGAGTTCTTCAGTCTTGCGCTTGAGCATTCCCTTATCCAGCGCGGCCGCCGCCTGCTCAAGCTGGTTCGGGGCAATCCCGCACTGCTTGAACTCGGTAACCATTGAAAGGATTGTGCTGACAGCCCCCGGCTCAGACGCTGCGCGGTTATACAATACAAGGTGGTCGGCCGTCTGTTCAATCGCCCGGCTCATTAATAAAAATCTGGTCGCGTCGTCCATTCTCCTGCCGGCAATCCCGCCGAGCTCGCGGAAAACAAGCTCGGCCATTCTTGTGAAGCTGAGTACCTGAACATGGGAGGCCAGACGGGGGCCCAGCCGACGCAGCAGGGCGCGCTCGCTTTCAAACGAGAACTGTTCGGGGACAAGCAGAATAAGCCTCTCGCGGCCCTGCTTTGCAAGGTCGCAGAGGGTCTCATATATCATACTGGTTTTTCCGGTGCCCGAACGCCCTAATATCAGTTGAAGCATGGCGCACCTCCAGCGTTCTGCCGCGTTTTTTATATTTACATTATAATATCAAGCGTTGTGAAACACAAGCATGTTTAGGAGATAGGGGCCAGGGGCTGGGGGTTAGGGGTTAGGGGCATTCTGACTCCCAAATACGGGCAGAAAAAACAGGCGGGAGTTCCGCCTGCTTTTAAGACATTTTTGAGTTTACGCGCTTTGCGGGTTTTCAAACTGGCTGTAATAGAGTTTAGCGTAAAACCCGTTTCTGGCAAGTAGCTCATTGTGGGTGCCCTGCTCCACAATATCCCCGTTATCCATGCACAGGATAAGGTCGGCGTTGCGGATTGTGGACAGCCGGTGCGTGATAACAAAGCTGGTGCGCCCCGCCATGAGGTTGTCCATCGCCTTTCGGATTTGCAGCTCGGTGCGGGTGTCCACCGAGCTTGTGGCCTCGTCCAGAATCAGGATTTTAGGGTCGGCGAGAATGGCGCGCGCTATGGTCAGCAGCTGTTTTTGCCCTTCCGAGATGTTGTCGGCTTCCTCGTTTATCACCATCTCGTAGCCGTCGGGCAGGGTGCGGATGAAATGGTCAGCCTGCGCGGCTTTGGCGGCGGCGACGACTTCCTCGTCGGTTGCGTCAAGCCTGCCGTAGCGGATATTGTCTTTTATTGTGCCGTTGTAAAGCCATGTATCCTGAAGCACTATCCCGAAAAGGGAGCGCAGTTCCTGCCGGTCGAAATCCCGTATATTGTACCCGTCAATCAGGATTGCCCCGCTGTCCACGTCGTAAAACCTCATCAAAAGCTTTACTATGGTGGTTTTGCCGGCTCCGGTCGGGCCGACGATTGCCACCCTTTGTCCGGGGCTGATGATGGCCGAAAAATCTTTGATTACCGTTTTGCCGGGGATATACCCGAAGCTGACATGCGCAAACTGCACGCTGCCTTTAATCGGTACCAGAGTGTCGGTGTCCGGCACCCTGTCGTCGGTGTTGATACGCACCAGCGGCCTGTCGGGCTCTTTTTCAGGCTCGGCGAGGAATTCAAACACCCGCTCGGCAGCCGCCGCGGTTGACTGCAGGATGTTGGAAATATTGGCAATCTGCCCGACCGGCTGGGTGAGCTGGCGCACATACTGCATGAACGCCTGAATGCCGCCGATTTTTATCCGCCCTTTTATCACCAGCCAGCCGCCGAGTATGCAGACCGCGACATAGCCGAGGTTGGATATAAAGCTCATTATCGGCATCATCAGGCCGGATAAAAACTGGGATTTCCACGCCGAGTTGTACAGCTTGCCGTTTAATTCGCCGAACCGCTCGACCGCCGCCTGCTCGCCGTTAAAGGCTTTCACAACCTGATGGCCGCCGTAGGTTTCCTCGATATGGCCGTTGATGTGCCCGAGGAATTCCTGCTGCGCCGCAAAGTATTTCTGGGATTTCTTGACTAAAAGCATTACGGTGATTGCCGACAGCGGGATTATAATAAGGGATATCAGGGTCATCAGCCAGCTTATCGAGAACATCATCACAATAATTCCCACAAACGTGGCTGTAGAGGTGATAATCTGGGACAGGCTCTGGTTCAGGGTATGAGAAAGGGTGTCGATGTCGTTGGTAACCCGCGACAGCACCTCTCCGTGGGTCGTCTTGTCGTAGTAGCTCAGCGGCAGGCGGTTAATCTTGCGGGCGATTTCGTTCCTCAGATTATAGGTTATCTTCATTGAAACGCCGGTCATTATCCAGCCCTGAACATACGAAAACAGCGCGCTGACAAAGTACAGACCGACGAGGGAGAGAAGTATCTGCCCGATTTTTTTAAAATCAATGCCTGCGCCAAAGCCCGTTATCTTTGACATTATTCCCTCTGCCAGCACGTCGGTGGCCCTGCCGAGAATTTTAGGGCCGACAATCAAGAAAACGGTGGAGGCTATCGAAAATACCAGCACCGCCAGCAGGCGGAATTTGTATGCCGACAGATGAAGCGCCAGCTTTTTCATCGCGCCTTTAAAATCCGTTGCCTTTTCCCCTGGCATCATGCCGGGCGGCCCGCCGAACGGGCCTCTGCGCCGCGGCCCTGCGGGCCTTACGTTGTCCGCCCTGCTCATGCCAACGCCTCCTTGTCAAGCTGGGACAAAGCGATTTCGCGGTAGGTCTCGCAGCTTTTCATCAGCTCGCTGTGGGTGCCCTTGCCCACAATCCTGCCCTTGTCCAGCACGATTATCTGGTCGGCGTTCATTATGGTGCCGACGCGCTGGGCGACTATCAGCACGGTTGAATTTGAGGTGTTTTCCCTGAGCGCTTTTCTCAACGTGGCGTCGGTCTTAAAATCCAGCGCGGAAAAGCTGTCGTCAAAAATATAAATCGGCGCCTTTTTCACCAGCGCGCGTGCGATGGACAGCCGCTGCTTCTGCCCGCCCGACACATTGGCGCCGCCCTGCGAAATCGGGCTGTCCATCACCTCAGGCATAGTTTGAATGAACTTGGTTGCTTGGGCGGTATCGGCTGCAAGTCTGATTTCATCATCGGACGCGTCCCGCCTGCCGTACCGCAGGTTGGATTGGACGGTGCCCGAAAACAGCACCGCTTTCTGCGGCACATACCCTATAATATCCCGCAGTTGGCGCTGTGTCATATCCCTGATGTCAATCCCGTCAATCAAAATCTGCCCATCGGTAACATCGTAAAAGCGGGGTATTAAGTTTATCAGGGTGGATTTGCCGGAGCCTGTCGAGCCGATGAACGCGGTGGTTTTGCCCGGCTGCGCGGTGAAGCTGATATCCTTCAGCACATAATCCTCGGCCCCGCTGTATTTAAACGACACGTTTTTGAACTCGATTTTGCCGGTTATCTTCTCTTCGATGTCTTTAGGACTGCCGGGGTCAAGGATTGAAGGCTCAGTATCAAGGACTTCGGCGACCCTGTGGGCCGATACCGCGGCGCGCGGTACCATGATGAAGATTACCGATATCATCACGAATGATATTATAATCTGCATGGCATACTGTATAAAGGCGACCATATCCCCGACTCCAATTGCGGACGCTTCAATCTGGTGCGCCCCCACCCAGACAATCAACAGGCTGATACCGTTCATCAGCAGTATCATTGCCGGCATCATCAGCACCATGACGCGGTTTACAAACAGGTTGACCCCGGTGAACTCCCTGTTGACCTCGTCAAACCGCCGCTCCTCGTGCCGCTGGTTGCCGAATGCGCGGATTACCATCATGCCGCTTAAATGCTCGCGGGTAACAAGGTTGAGCTTGTCCAACAGCTTTTGAATCAGCTTGAACCGCGGCACGGCAATCCGGAAAACCGCGGTTACCAGCAGTATCAGCACCAGCACCGCGAGCGCGATTATCCAGCTCATTGACCGGCTTTTGTTGATTGCCATCACCACACCGCCAATCCCCATAATCGGCGCGTAGCATATCATACGAATGCCCATCACCAGCAGCAGTCGTATCTGGGTTATGTCGTTGGTGGTGCGGGTAATCAGCGAGGCGGTTGAAAACCTGTCGAATTCGGCGCCCGAAAACCCCACAACCTTTGAGAAAACGTCCTGCCTCATTCTGTGCGCGACTCCGGCGGCGGTTCTGGACGAAATCAGGCCGACCAGAATTGTGGCCGCGGCGCCCGCAAGGGTGAGCAGCAGCATATATATTCCGGTTGTCAGGATATACCTCATCCGGATTGCTCCGGTGTCCACGCCGAGCTCGTCGTAAAACTGCTTTACCATCACGTTGCTGACCTGAACCATTAGCGAATTGTCCATGCCGGCTGAGGAACGGATGTATTTGTCGAGGGCCGGGGCGGGCAGGCTGTCCAGCATCGGCTGCATTTTATACAAAGGGGATAAATCTATTTCGTCTAAACCTTGAGTAAAACCGCTGCCGGTTTGCGCAGGCAGGTTTTCTCCGCTTTGGGCGGCCAAATCCTTAAGATACGCCAGCAGTGAAAAGGCGGAGCGGCCGAAGATGGCGCCCAGCCTGTCGGGGTCGCCCCCCGTTCTGACGTAGATATCAAAGGTTTCGGATTTCGGGTATTTTTTGATATCCTCTGCCGGACTGCCAGCCTTGACCAGTTGGTAACTGGCTTGTATATATTCCTTATCGTCCTGCGGCAGGAAGGTCTGCATAAGTTTCATCGCGTCCGCGCTTAAGGCGTTTGGTGCAGTTTCCTTAATTCCGCCCTTCTGTATGCCGATATTCACTATGTTCGACATAAGGCTGGGCAGGCTTAAGTCGCACATCGCCTGTCCGAACAGCAGCGCAAGACACAGCAGTATCCACAACATATAGCCGCGCAGGTATGAAAACAGCTTTTTCATTGATGGCTTTCTTCCTTTCAAATGGCTAAAATGCCTGACAGACAAAAAATTGCGGCTTAAAGTATTATCCTACTTGATTTTGATTATTTCAATAGCTGATGGAAAATATTAAGAAAGAATTCATTTTTTTTGGAAAAAACTTTATTAAATGAATTGACTGTTTTTACTGCGGAATGTTAATATGCAGTTTACAGCGTTTAAATGTCGGAGGTAGCGATGAGGGATTTTAACGCCGCAGAGAATACGGGCGGGCCCGTCCCAAAAGGATATTTAAGGCGCAGGAGGATTTTTTCGGCGGTCTCGCTGGCGGTCGTTTTCCTGCTGCTCGCGGGATGTGCGTTTTTGATTTATCACGCGTTTATCCGCCAGATAAGCTCGCCGGAGGAGTTCAGGTCATATATCGAGTCCTTCGGATGGAAAGGCAGGTTTGTCTTTCTCGGCCTTCAGTGTCTTCAAATCGTGGTGGCGTTTATTCCCGGCGAGATTATTGAGGTCGGCGCGGGCTACGCGTTCGGGCCTCTGGAAGGCACCTTTCTGTGCATGGCGGGGGCGGCGCTGGCGTCTTCTTTCGTGTTTGCCCTCACCAAAAAGTGGGGCGCTAAGCTGGTGGAGATGTTTGTTAGCCGGGAGAAAATAAACGAGTTGCGCCTCATCAACAGCGAGCGCAAGCTCAACCGCGTTATATTCATCCTGTTTTTTGTGCCGGGGACGCCCAAAGACCTTTTCACCTATTTTGCCGGGCTTACCAGAATAAAGCTGCATGAGTTTTTGGTGATTTCCATCCTTGCGCGGATACCCTCGGTGGTGTCGTCCACCATCGGGGGGCATATCATCGGCTCGGAAAACTACCTGCCCGCCGCCCTTCTTTTTGCGGCAACCGGGCTTGTCAGCTTAATCGGCATGGCGCTGTATTCCCATTTTTTCAAAAAAAGGCGGGCGGCGCACGGCGGCAGGTGCAGGAACGCCGGCGACCACAAAACTTGAGCAGAAAAATCGCCCTCTCTGCAAAGGACGGGCAGAAAGGGCGGTTGCGATTATTTTTTCAAAGCAGTTTTATTCCTTTTGATTTTACCGGTTGATTATACCAGCCCCGCAGCCCGCGATTTGTTGCTGCGGGTTTGGTTTTTGGCTGCCGCGCAATCCCGGATTACCGGCTAGCCCTCCTCGATAATTTTATCCAGTATTTCTGAAAAGACTGAATCTGAGGCAGTGCTTTCCCTATCCGGTTCAGCGGGGTGCCGGGCTTTTTGGGTTTCTGCGGTTTTGCCGGGTGGCTGGTCTTGGGTTTTGGTATTGTCAAGCTCTGCGGTATCGTCGCCGCTTTCACTGCCGCCGGTCTCGGCTTTGTCCAAATCCGCGCCGTGGGCAGCGCGGGATTTGACATCGGGTTCCCCGGCCTCTTCGGCCGGGGCGGGCGCGCCGGCATTCTCCTGCAAATCTTCATTCAGCGGAGGGCGAAGGCCGGCTACCGCGGCCGGCGTTCGGCTGACCTGCGGGCTGTCGTATTCGGGCAGAGTCTTTAGAACGTCAAGCGCCGCAATCAGGCCCGACAGGATTTCAACCGCCTGTATCAGCGGGGAGGTGTTGAACGCGGGCGGGGATGGGTCGGGGCTGTCATCTAGCGCGGCAGGCTTTCTGGTTTCTGCCGGGGCGGTAAACCCGTTCAGCCCGCGCTCCCTGATTATTGCGGGGTAATCCCTGAACGCCTTGTCGCAGCCGATTTTGCTCCGCACCCCGCCGACGCTGCCGTATACGGTGTACTGCCAAATGCCGACATTTCCGTCATAATCAGGGGAGCCGCCGTGCCTTAAAAGCCAGAGCTCGTATTCCCGCAGGGTATCCGGGTTTAACCTGTTTGCCGCGGTGTGAAGACCTGCGCGTATCATGGGGTAATAACCCGCGTCCCGTAAAACCTTGCACCATGTCCGCGCCACCTCGTCGAGGGTGTCCGCGGAGAGATGGCGTAGCGCCCTGTCCTCGATATCTATTGCCACCGGATAAGCCAGCTTGTATCCGCGTATCGCGTCTAAAAAGCATTCCGCCTCCCTGCGGGCCTCGTCGGCGTTGGTGGCGAGCGAGCTGTGATATGCGCCCGTAAAAAGCCCGGCTTCGGCCGCGTCGCAGATGTTCTGGTGGAACAGCCGGTCGGTCTGGCTTTGGCCCATGCCGTTGCCGATGGTCGCGCGAAGGATTGCGAAATTGATGTGAAACTCCTTTACCCGCCGCCAGTCGATTACCCCCTGATATGCGGAGGCGTCCACACCTTGAAAAATCGCCATGAAACTTTCCTTTCTCCGCTGCAGTGTGGCAAAGGCTGCGTCCGCCCGCAGCGGAAGGCGGCACAGCAAATCATGCCTGCCCATATCAATTTATGCTGCAATCTCCAGCAGTGTGTATAGCGGGGGAGCGTCCTGAAAAATGCGGTTTTCTGGCGAATAAATACCTATATTAAAAACTAGAAACTCGCCCAATTTTTTGATATAATATATTAAATTTGGATGAAAAATAAATATTTATTAACATAAGTAATAAATTTTTATTGAAAATAGCGTAAAAAAGGAGTATAATCAAAATAACAGAAACTATGTTCAACCAATAATGAATTTATTCTGGTGTCGCTGCGCAGAATACTTTTAGCTTTGTTCGCGTGTGAGGGGGCGGAACCGCATGTCCACATTTGGGGAACGTTTGCGCGCCCTGCGGAAGAAATACGATATGACGCAGGAGCAGGTGGCAAAAAAACTGAATATCGTGCGGTCTACCTATGCGTATTACGAGACCGGCAAAACCTCTCCGGATTTCAATACCGTAGTCCGTCTTGCGCGTTTATTCAATGTTACCACCGACTATTTGCTGAATGCGGAACCGGTTACCCCCACGTCTATGCATGACGCCTCCTCGAACATATACACCCCCGGATACAGAAAATCGCTGGGCGCCGAATGGTCGCTGCGCGAGTCGGAGCAAAAACTGATTATCGCGTTCAGGTATCTGGACAAAGAGGCTCAGAAGGCGTTTTTGAAAAAAATCGAAAAAGCCGCGGCCGAGCGGTACGAGAAAAAATACAAAAAAAAAGAAAAACAGCCGCCTTCAGGGGAAGAGTCCTGAAAGCAGCCGTACAGCCCCCGCTTTTGAGGGTTCATCTTAGGGATTTTTAATCCCAGAAATTATCGGCATAGTTTGGTATGTATTTACCGGCTATGCCGATTTTTCATTCTTGGTGGATGTGGAAGCCGGTGGTTCAAATTCGCCAATGCAGTTCCATACGATTTGAATTCGCTGTACCCGTTTGCCATCAATGCGCTCTGCTTTGTACACATAGATTTTTTCAACAAACTCACGGATTATTTCCGCTGTGAGTTCCTTTATGTCGGTGTACTTTCTTACTAGAGATAGGAAGTGGTCAACATTGAGAGCGCTTTCCTTTTCTTCTGTCATAATGGTTTGTAGTTCGGCTACTCTGTTTTCAAGAGTATGCTGTTCAGCTTCATAGTTAGCGCTCATCTTGGCGAATCGCTCGTCGGATATCTTACCCTCGATATTATCTTCATAAAGCTTTTGTATTATTTCATCCAACTTTTTGATACGAGCCTGTGACTGTTCCAATTCTCGTTTGCAATCACGCAAACTTTTATCAAGCTCTGTCCTTGTCTTCTTGGTTACTAATTCCACAAATTCTTGCTCATAATTTCTAGCAAAAGCTGTTACCTTACGAATACCGTCAAGAAGTAATTCCTCTACCACCACATTGCGTATCTGGTGAGAACTACAGCCACCTTTTATCTTGCGATAGGTAGCACAAACAAAATACTCCTTTTCATGTTCCCAACCGCGCCCACGCACTTGATACAG
>LFTH01000116.1 GCA_001513365.1 Clostridiales bacterium DTU033
TGCCTTATTACCGCGGGTTCGGTCGTGGTTACGGTGTATCTGCTGATGAACCAGCCGAAACCCTCCGAAAGCACACACAGCAACATTTACTACCCTCCGATTTCGCGGGACCCGGGCGCCGAGCCCATCGGCGATGAGGACACCTCCCAGCCCCCGCTTGAAAACCCGCCGGGCGGCGGCGCGGTATCGCTGACATTCTCAAAAGAGGCGATTGCGCCCAAAGGGGACGGAGCGGCGAGGATAATGTTCCGGAACCCGTCCAAATCAAACCAGAGCATTGTAATCCAGCTTCAGATTACCGACAAGGTCCTGATTGAAAAGCTGGGCAAGACCGGCAGGACAGCCGCGCAGAAAGCCCAAATCGAAGGGGCGGAAGATTACGACAGCGAAAAAAGCCGGATGATAATCGCCGAATCGGGGCTGCTTGGCCCCGGATACGAGCTGGGCGAGCTTAAACTAAAGCCCCTGCCGGACGGCACGGTCCTGCCCAAGGGCGTTTAC
>LFTH01000013.1 GCA_001513365.1 Clostridiales bacterium DTU033
TCAATAATCATCCCGCTGCTCGGGGACCACGTGCTGCGCGAATCCAACCATTACCTGCGGCTGCTGAAGATGTTTAACAGCGGCAGTTACCGCTGAGATTTTTACGGCTTTTATGACGGATATGCTTATCCCGACCCCGCTTTACAGGCGGGGTTTTTGACTGTGCGGCTGCTGCCCGCCTAAATATTTGCAGCACGCGGAAAAAAGTAATATAATTGTGTCAGGCGACGCAGAATGTGTGTTGACAGCCGGAGAATTGTAACATTTTTAGATGCTCCATGCGGGCTTCAGTTTAACAGGGGAACAGAAGTAAGCTGTCATTGGCATTGCCGCGCCATAAGGAGTGAAAGAATATGAAAACAGCGGTCATATCCTATTCCTTTACGGGAAACAACGAAACTCTGGCAAAGCAAATTGCAGAGGAGATTAAAGCGGAGCATATAAAAATAACAGAGCCGAGGAAACGCACTTTCGGTACGATAGCCGCGGATTTGGTTTTTGGGCGGGCGCCGAGGACAGAGCCAAATCCGCAGGTCATGGCGGCGTATGATTTGATTATTTTTGTTGCGCCTGTATGGATGGGTCAGCCCGCATTCCCGATACGTGCGTACTTAAAACAGCTCAAAAGACACCCGCAGAAATACGCCTATGTTTCGATAAGCGGTGGCGGGCCGAATGGTAATCAGGGATTGCCCGGCGCACTGAAAAGAAGAGCGGGTGGCGAAGCAGCGGCAGTTGTCGATTTGCATATTACAGACCTTCTTCCGCCGACGCCCAAGCCCACTGCCGAGGCCGTGAACGGGTATCGCCTGACCGCGCAGGATGTCGAAAACCTGGCAGAGCGCGCGGTTGCAATCCTTACGGAGAAATTGCCGCTTTAGGTTTTGTGTTCAGGGCGGCGGTTGTGATTTGCCGCGGCCGGATTTTGCCTTGAGGAAAGGGACGGGAAGATGAAAAAACCGGAGCTTTTGGCGCCAGCGGGGAATTTAGAAAAGCTGAAAACGGCTGTTGATTTCGGAGCGGATGCGGTGTATCTCGGCGGAAAAAAATACAGCTTGAGAGCTTTTGCCGGCAATTTCAGCCTTGACGAGATGGCGCGGGGAATTGAATATGCCCATTCCAAAGGCAAAAAGGTGTATGTTGCCCTGAATATCTTCCCTCACAACCGCGATTTGGAAGGGCTGGAGGAATACATCAGGGAGGTTGCCAGCCTTGACGCCGACGCGGTGATGGCGTCCGACCCTGGGATTATCGGGACAATAAAACAGGTAAGCCCCGGAATGGAGATACATTTGAGCACCCAGGCAAACTGCACCAACTACAAATCTGCGCTGTTCTGGCACGGTGTCGGAGTCAGGAGGATTGTTGCGGCAAGGGAGTTAAGCCTTGAAGAGATAAAGGTTTTAAGGGATAAGCTGCCCTCAAGCTGCGAGATAGAGGCGTTTGTCCACGGCTCGATGTGCGTTTCGTATTCGGGTAGGTGCCTTTTGTCAGATTACATGACCGGCAGGAATTCAAACCGCGGGGAATGCGCGCAGCCCTGCAGGTATAAATACTACCTTGTGGAGGAAAAAAGACCCGGCCAGTATTTTAAAATCGAGGAGGACGGCAGGGGTGCGTATATACTTAACTCAAAGGATTTGTGTATGATACGGCATATCCCGGAGCT
>LFTH01000097.1 GCA_001513365.1 Clostridiales bacterium DTU033
TCAAAGAAAACAGGCATTTTCACCCGCGTGAAAATGCCTGTTTATCGACAGTCTGCGGCAATTTGCGAAAGCAGATTGCCGTTTCTTTGGCGGAGATGAAGAGATTCGAACTCTTGCGCCGGCAAAGCCGACCTACCGGATTTCGAATCCGGACCCTTCAACCACTTGGGTACATCTCCGTATGGATATCGAGCCTATATATTATAAATCGGCAAACCGGCTTTGTCAACTTCATAAGCCGCTAAAGATAGCGTTAAGTTATCTATGGTTTTTATAAGAATTTTCGTAAGGTCAATTACGTATCTGCCCAAAATAAAACCGCAAGACTCCGCTAAAAAAGCCCGGTTTTTTGATGAAACCGGGCTCTTTTGCAATCACGGCAGGCAGAAACCTTACTATTTAATTTTGCGCGTGCGGATTACACCGTCAATCGCCTCGATGGCTTCCATACATTCATCGGAGACATCGCCGTTGACATCGAGGATGGTGTATGCGTTGTCTTTTTTGGAGCGGTTGACCATCATCTCGATATTGACTCCTGTTTTGGAGACAATGGCGCTGATTTGCGCGAGCATGTTTGGGATATTCCGATGGAGCACGCAGATACGGATGTGTTCTGCCTTCGGCAGCTCGACTTCCGGAAAGTTCACGGAATTGATTATGCTGCCTGTTTCAAGATAATCAATCAGTTCATGAGCCGCCATCACGGCGCAGTTTTCCTCACTTTCCGGAGTGGACGCGCCGAGGTGGGGGATTGAGATTACATTTTCAACCCCAAGCATTTCATGCGTCGGGAAATCCACAACGTAACAGGCGACTTTGCCGCTTTCAATGGCTTTCAGCATGTCGCTGCTGTTTACAAGCTCGGCTCTGGCGAAATTCATTATCCGCACGTTCTCCTTCATCATTGCGAGCGCGGATTTATCAATCATATTTTTTGTGTCAGGGGTCAGCGGGACATGGAGGGTGATGTAATCGCTGATTTCGTAGATTTGCTGCAGGCTGGTGGCGCGGTGCACAGAGCTTGATAAACCCCATGCCGAATCCACCGACAGGTATGGGTCGTATCCGTAAACCTCCATACCAAGCCTTCTTGCGCTGTTTGCGACCAGCACGCCAATCGCCCCAAGCCCGATTACCCCAAGGGTTTTACCTTTGATTTCCGGCCCCGCGAACTGGCTTTTGCCTTTCTCGACCAGCTTCGGGACTTCCTCGCCTTTGCCTTTGAGGGTGTTCACCCACTGTACCGCGTCAATAATATTACGGGATGAGATTATCATCCCCGCAATCACCAGCTCTTTTACGGCGTTAGCGTTTGCGCCGGGTGTGTTGAACACCACGATACCCTCGTCGCTGCACCTGTCCAAAGGTATGTTGTTGACGCCGGCGCCGGCGCGCGCAATGGCTTTTAGGGATTTCGGGAATTCCATCTCGTGCAGCGATGCAGAGCGGACAAGGATGCCGTCCGGATTTTCGACATCGCCTGAAACATTGTATGTATCCTTGTCAAAGCAGTTGATACCGGCTTCAGCTATTTTGTTCAATGTAAGAATGTTAAACAAGGAAGCTCATCCTTTCACGTGATAATCAGGAGTGTTTTTCTTCAAATTCTCTCATGAACTCGACCAGCTTTTCCACGCCCTCAACCGGCATGGCGTTGTAAATCGAGGCGCGCATTCCTCCGACCGTTCTGTGCCCTTTGAGATTTACAAATCCCCTTTCGGCGGCCTGTTTTACAAACTCGGCGTCCAAATCCTCGCTGCCCGTTACGAAAGGCACATTCATCAGCGAGCGGTATTCTTTCTCGACAGTGCCACGGAACAGGGCGGACGAATCGAGGTAATCGTAGAGGATTTTCGCTTTTTTCTCGTTGATTTCTTTCATCTTTTTAAGCCCGCCGATTTCGTCCCTGATCCATTCAAGAACCAGCTTGCAGATGTAGATTTGATAGCAGGGGGGAGTGTTATACATCGAGTTATGTTCGCTGTAGGTCTTGTAGTTAAACATGGTCGGGGTTATGTCGCGCGCTTTGCCGATAAGGTCATCCCTGATTATTACAATAGTCAGACCGGCAGGAGCCACGTTTTTCTGCGCCCCCGCATACAGCAGCCCGAACTTTGAAACGTCAATCGGCTCCGAAAGTATGCAGGACGAGATGTCCGCGACCAGCGGGATATCGCCAGTATCGGGGAGCTCGGTAAACCGGGTCCCGTAAATGGTGTTGTTCAGGCAGATGTGGAAATAATCCGCGTCGGGCGTGAATTCGGATTTGTCCAGCTTTGGAATATATGAGAAGGTCTTATCCTTCGAACTGGCGACGATATTGGCCTGTCCGTAGCGGGCGGCCTCCTGATAAGCCTTGTTTGCCCACTGGCCGGTGATTACAAAATCAGCTTTGCCGCTGCCGGTCATCAGATTGAGCGGCACCATGGCAAACTGGGAGGAAGCCCCGCCCTGAAGGAATAAAACCTTGTAATTGTCTGGTATTTCCATCACTTCGCGCAATAGCGCTTCACAGCTTTGGATTATAGTTTCAAAAATCTTGGAGCGGTGGGACATCTCCATAACAGACTGACCCGAATTCTGATAGTCCAGCATTTCCAAAGCCGCTTTTTTCAGCACGCTTTCCGGAAGCATGGAAGGGCCGGCAGAAAAATTATATACTCTTGCCACGAAATATGACCTCCAATGTAACTGGGATAATTATTATCCATTGTACTCCTTTGTGAAAAAATAGTCAATTAAGTTTATTGATTTTTTTATTTGACAGATTGTTTACTGCCGGGCTGCTAAGCCAGCGGCCGTGAACGTCAAAACGCGAGCCGTGGCAGGGACAGTCCCATGACTTTTCATCCGGGTTCCATTTAAGCTCGCACCCAAGATGGGGGCAGCGGGTTGACACAAGGTGGATTTCGCCGTTTTCGGATTTATATGCCCCGACTTTCCTGCCTTTATATTCCACAATGCCGCCGCAGCCATTTTTTAAATCTTCAAGCCCCGTCAGGGGAAAGTGAAAGGCCTGCGACGACAACCCGATTGCCGCCTGAACCCCTTCCGTTGCGATATTGATTGCGATGGATTTGGCTGAAAAGCGGTCGGGCGAAAAGACACGCGCATACTCGTTTTTTACGCCGGTTATATGGTCGGCGAGTATATTTGCCGCCACCATGGAGCTGGTCATGCCCCATTTATTAAAACCGGTCGCGACAAGCAGGCGGGGGGTGGATTTGGAATACCGTCCGATATAGGGTATACCGTCGGCTGTCATGCAGTCCTGCGCCGACCACTGATAACAGTTTTCAGCCTCCGGGTAAAGCCTTGCCGCGTTTTTGCGCAGAACCTGATATCTGTCCGGCGCCTCGCGGGCGGCAGCGGGATTTTTGCCGCAGCGATGCCCCGCGCCGCCGAGCAGCAGGGTGTTGCCCTCGCTTCTGAACGAAAGCCCGTATTCCCTGATGTCCAGATACATCCCGTGAAGTTCGAGCACATTATTAATCCCCAGCACATACGAGCGGGTCTGGTGCATTCTCAAAAAATAAAAGCCGGGGAAGTTGATAATCGGGTAATGGGTCGCGATAACCACCCACTTTGCATTCACGCGTCCTCTATCGCAGTATACCGTGTTGTTTTCGACGGTTTTGACCCTTGTTTTCTGATAGATTTTTAGGTTTGATGCGATTGGTTTTAAAAACTTCAGCGGGTTAAAACGGGCCTGCCCCGAAAAAACAAGCGCGCCGTTTATCTTGAACGGGAGTTCGGAATAATCGGTCATGTATGACGGAATGCCGAGGCGGGCGGCAGCGGCGGCCTCCTTTTCCAGCTTGTCGGTTTTCCCTGTCGAGTAAATATAGTTCGGGCAGCGTTTGAAACCGCAGTCAATATTAAGCTGCTGCACCATTCGTTCATATTGCGAGATTGCCTTAAGGTTTGCCTCGGCGTACCGGCGGGCAAGCCCAAGCCCGTACTGGCTGATGAGATTATCGTATATAATCCCGTGCTGTGCGGTAATTTTTGCGGTGGTCCTTCCGGTTTCGCCTTCGCCCAGCCTGTTGCGCTCCAGCACGACTGTTTTTAAGCCTCTGTTCTGCAGGAAATGGGCGGTCAAAACCCCCGCGAGCCCCGCGCCGATTACCGCCACGTCGGCGTTAACGCTTCCCCTTAACGGCTCGGNNTCCTCAAAACCGCACCCCGCCTGCCATAACGAGCGCATAATTAATCCACCTTTCACTTTCTGCCTTATATGGTTATTTTATATTATTGCCGGAATAAATAAAAAAATCAGCGGGCAAATGAAAATTTTACCCGCTGATTAAACATAAACACAAACCGTCAGACGCTGAACAGCAAATCCGAGAAGGTGGGGAAGGGCCAGTGCTGTATACCGGTCAAAAGCTCCATTTGGTCGGCCACAGCCCGCGACTTGCGCATTGCTTTCAGGATAGTGTCTTTATAAAAGACAGCGCATTCCAGAAGGTCGGTATATTTCTTTGTCTTTTGCAGGGCGCCGTCAAGGAATTCGATATTCCGGTACAGCTCCGCACAAAGCGAGGAAAGCTTTGAAACAAGCTCCTTCTCGACATCCCAGTTCACGCCCGGCAGGATTTGTTTTTTGGCAATCGCCGTTTCGCTGAGCTGACGGATGTACGAGGTAACCGACGGAATAATCTCCTTACGCGCCATATCAATCATGGTCAGCGCTTCAATACTGAGCACCTTACAGTAGTTTTCGAGCAGTATCTCATACCTTGAATACAGTTCGGTTTCGGATAACACCCCGTGTTTTGTGAAAAGCTTTATGTTCTTTTCCGAAATCAGGCAGGGTATCGCGTCCACTGTTGTTTCAAGGTTGAGCAAGCCGCGCCTTTTTGCTTCGGCGACCCATTCGCCGGAATAGTTGTTTCCGTTGAAGATTATGCGCTTGTGCTCGATTATGGTTTGGCGGACAAGGTTAAGCACATCGTTTTCAAAATTCTTTGATTTTTCAAGAATGTCGGCAAAATTTGAGAGCTCCTCGGCGACGATGGTGTTGATAACGGTGTTCGGGTCGGCGATTGACTGCGACGAGCCAACCATGCGGAACTCGAACTTGTTGCCGGTGAAAGCGAACGGCGATGTGCGGTTGCGGTCGGTGGTGTCTTTAAAGAAACGCGGCAGCACATGCACACCGAATTTCATTTCCTGACGGCCTTTTTGGGTGGGGATACTGCTGTTTTCAATCGAATCCAGCACCTCCTGCAAATCTTCCCCGACAAAAATCGATATAATCGCGGGCGGCGCCTCGTGCGCGCCTAACCGGTGGTCGTTGCCGGGGCTTGCAACCGACAGCCTGAGCAAATCCTGATACTTGTCCACCGCTTTGATGACAGAAGCGAAGAAAAGCAAAAACTGCGCGTTTTCACTCGGCGAATCGCCGGGCTCAAGCAGGTTGACGCCGGTATCGGTCTGAAACGACCAGTTGTTGTGCTTGCCGCTGCCGTTAACCCCTTCAAACGGCTTTTCATGTAGCAGGCAGACCATGCCGTGGCGCATTGCCACCTTTTTTATGGTTTCCATTGTCAGCTGATTGTGGTCGGTGGCAATATTGGTGTTGGTGTAGATGGGCGCAAGCTCATGCTGCGCGGGAGCCACTTCATTGTGCTCGGTTTTAGCTAAAATGCCGAGTTTCCACAGTTCCCGGTCCAACTCCGCCATGAAAGCCTTAACGCGGGGATTTATTGAGCCGGAATAGTGGTCCTCAAGGTCCTGACCTTTCGGCGGCCGCGCGCCGAAAAGAGTCCTGCCGCAGAAAATCAAATCCTTGCGCTTTTCAAACAATTCCCTGTCCACAAGGAAGTATTCCTGTTCAGCACCCACTGTTGTGGTAACACTTTTTACATCCTCGTTGCCAAAAAGCCTTAAGATACGCAGCGCCTGTTTCCTGATGGCTTCCATCGAGCGCAGCAGCGGGGTTTTTTTGTCCAGCGCCTGACCGCCGTATGAGCAAAAAACAGACGGAATGCACAGGGTATCGTCCTTGATAAAGGCGTAGGAAGTCGGGTCCCACGCGGTATAACCGCGCGCCTCGAATGTCGCGCGCAGGCCGCCGGTGGGGAAACTGGACGCGTCAGGCTCGCCTTTAATCAGCTCTTTCCCTGAAAACTCCATTATAGCGGTGCCGTTGGATTTTGGGGAAATAAAACTGTCGTGCTTTTCCGCGGTGATGCCGGTCAGCGGCTGGAACCAGTGGGTGTAATGGGTGGCGCCGTTCTCGATTGCCCAATCCTTCATTGCATTGGCGACAACGTCGGCGATTGAACGGTCGAGGCTTTTGCCCATATCAATAGTCTTTTTTAGGGCGTCGTACACGTCCTTGGGCAGCCGCTCACTCATCACTTTATCGTTGAATACCAATTTGCCGAATATATCCGATACAGTTTCCATCGCGAATCACCTTCCGGGGCAGACAGCCCGATTTCGCAGAATTAATAAAAACGCCGTAGACAAGAGCCTACCGCGCGGATGTCTGTTTTATCATAAATGATTGAGAATTTTTTGTCAACATTTAGCCTAAATAATTTGTGTGAGATACTCTCTTGAAAAATATATATTGTAATAATAGATGAAATTTGTTATAGTCAAATTGGGATATTTTTATTAATATAACAAATCTGAAGGAATGGAGGGTGAGGCGTCAAATGGCTCCGCGTTTTCCGCTGTATATTGATTTGGAAGGCAATAACTGCATTATTTTCGGAGGCGGGGAGACAGCCGCAGCCCGGGCTGAAACACTGTCAAAATTCAACGCTAAGATTACCGTAATCAGCCCGACTATCTGCCCTAAACTGCAGGAAATGGATGAAAAAGGGCTGATAACATATATTCCCCGCAGGTATTACCGCGGGGACTGCTCCTTGTCATACCTGTGCATAGCGGCCACCGGCAACGAGGCTGTCAACATCGCAATAGCCGATGAATGCAAGGCAAAGTCAATCCCGGTAAACGTTGCGCGCCCGTCCGCGTTCGGTACTTTTGATTTCCCTTCCTTTGTGATTGACGGCGACATCACGGTTTCGGTGTCCTCCAACAAGAACCCGGAATACGCCGAAAGGGTTTGCGGCCTGATTGCCGAACTGCTGAAAACCGCGCAGGATTAGGTGGTTTTGAACGGTATTTTCTTTCCGCGGTTAATTCGGCGGCCGGCCGCAAAAAATAGATATTGCAATTATCTGCGAGTTGTGGTAATATTAATCGGTGTTTTAGTTTGCCACGGGGCGTTAATGCCCCGCGGGGATTAATGCCGCCGGCATTTTAGCATGCGCGGCATTAATGCGGACAGTCCTCTGCTGGTATTAGCATGAATGTCTGATTATTAAGGGGGAAAAGATTATGGAAGATGCACTCAAAATCATTGCAAGCGACAGCTTGAAAGAAAAGGTCCCGCAGTTTTCTGTCGGAGACACCGTGCGCGTCGATGTGAAAATTCGCGAAGGGGAACGCGAGAGAATACAGTCGTTTGAAGGCACTGTAATTGCCAGAAAAGGAAGCGGGATTTCCGAGACTTTTACTGTGCGCCGCGTTTCTTACGGGGTCGGGGTTGAAAGGGTGTTCCCGCTCCATTCCCCGAATGTAGCCAGCGTCAAGGTTATCCGCCGCGGCAAGGTTCGCCGCAGCAAGCTGTACTACCTTCGCGAGCGCCTCGGCAAATCTGCACGTGTTAAAGAGCAGATTGCCAGCAAATAAGCCTGTTTGCAAGTCTAAACTATCAGAAGTAAAGGGACATCAAGTCCCTTTTTTCTTTATTTTGCGAGGAATATGTGTTATACTTTATCTGAAAAGTTGGCGTAATCATATCTGATGAAGGAAGGACCTTTATGAACCAAAACCGCCACGCTTTGGAAAACTGGGACGCCAAAGACAAAAAACTGGTTAAGGATATCTATGAATGGGTTGAAGCCGCTGTTTTTTCACTGCTGTGCGTTTCGATTATCTTCACCTTTGCGTTCAGGATTGTCGGGGTGGACGGGGATTCGATGAACACGACCCTTTTTGACGGCGAACGTCTGATAATCTCCCGTTTTTCCTACACCCCAAAACGCGGGGATATAGTGATAATCAACAGATACAGGCAGGCTCAGGAACCGCTTGTAAAACGGGTGATAGCCGTGGCAGGGGACACCCTTGAAATAGACGAGGAAACTTACGCGGTAATAGTGAACGGAAAAAAGCTTGACGAGACTTACGCGATTGGCGTTACAATGCCGATAGAGTATTATAACGAGTATAAGGATAATCCCATTCCGGAAGGATATTTGTTTGTGATGGGAGATAACCGGGAAATGTCGAGGGACAGCCGGTATATGTCGGAGATAGGTCTTATCAGGGAAGAGGATATAATAGGAAAAGCCCTGTTCAGGTTTTACCCTCTTAACCGGGTTGGAGGGTTGTACTGATATGCTGTTTCAAAGGGATAAACTGGCGCCATCGTATTTATTCCATCAGGCACAGGATTTCATGCGGCAGAAAAACCGGCAGCTTAAACCGCAGATAAAGACTCTGATGTGGCGTGTAGTGGAAGGGATATACGAATGGGTCGGGGCCGCGCTTTATTCCCTAATCTGTGTGGTGCTCGCCTTTTTGTTCGTATTCAGGATTGTCGGGGTGGAAGGAGATTCGATGAACCCGACTCTGTACGACAAGGAAAGGCTGATACTGCTGACATTCATGTATAAGCCCCAGCGCGGGGATATCGTGGTAATAGACCGCTATACGCAGGAACCGCTTGTCAAGCGGGTTATTGCGGTCGGCGGGGATGAAATTGCAATCCTGCCGCAGACCGGCGAGGTTGTGCTCAACGGGGTAGTCCTTGAGGAGGAATACACCCGCGGAAGAACTTTGGTACATGATTTCGGTACCGAGGCCAAGAGAGTGCCTGATGGCTATCTTGTGGTGATGGGCGACAACCGCGAGAACTCCAGAGACAGCCGTTCGACCGAAATCGGATTTGTAAATGAAAAAGATGTGGTCGGGAAAGCCATTTTCCGTTTTTATCCGTTTAATCGGATGAATTGGCTGGAATAGCCCGGATTTGGCAGAAAGGCATGATAAAATTGAGCAATATCCAGTGGTATCCCGGACATATGGCAAAGACAAAGCGCAGGATAAAAGAATGCCTGCCGCTGGTGGATTTGATTGTCGAGATTTTAGACGCGAGGATACCGGCGAGCAGCAAAAACCCCGACCTCGATAAGCTGGTTATTGGCAAACCCAGAATTGCGCTGTTAAACAAATCGGATATTGCCGATAAAACGGTTACAGATTTATGGGTTCGCCATTTCGCCGGGCAGGGTGTACCTTCGCTGCCTGTCGACTGCAAGAGCGGGCAGGGTTTGAACAGGTTTACGCCTTTAGTGCGTGAGGTTTTGGCAGACCAAATTGCCCGATGGAAGCAACGGGGAATGGTAAACCGCCCTGTTAGAATGATGGTCGCGGGCATCCCGAATTCCGGCAAATCCTCGTTTATAAACCGGTTGGCGCGCAGCAAAAAGGCAAAGGTTGAAGACCGGCCGGGCGTTACCCGCGGCAATCAGTGGTTTGTAACCGGCGACGGACTGCTACTGCTGGATACTCCCGGTGTGCTTTGGCCAAAATTTGACGAGGAAAAAGTCGCGCTGCACCTGGCGATTACCGGCGCCATCCGCGACGAGGTTCTGAATATCGAGGAAATCGCCCGCGAGCTGTTAAACCTGCTGATACAGGATTACAGGGATTTGCTGTTTGAGCGGTACAAGCTGCCGGCTGATTATCACGGGGACTGCTGGGAGACGTTAAACCTGATTGGAAGAAAGCGCGGAATGCTGCTGCCTGGCAATCAGGTGGACACCGAACGGGCGGCCGTCATGCTGGTTGACGAGTTCCGCGCAGGCAAAATCGGCAGGATATCCCTTGAAAAACCGTGAGCTAGAGAGTGAGCGCGTAAAATGGCAATCTATCTGTTTGACAGCCAGTATTACAACAAAGGCTATAAGGTGATATGCGGTATTGACGAGGCTGGCAGGGGGCCGCTGGCGGGGCCAGTATTTGCCGCGGCGGTGATTTTGGATTTAAATAAGGAAATAGAGGGGCTTAACGACTCCAAAAAGCTCACCGAACAAAAAAGAGAGCGGTTGTTCGGGCTGATAACTGAAAACTCGCTCGCCTATTCGATTGCGCACGCTACCGTTGAAGAAATCGAGGAATACAATATTCTGCAGGCGACAATGCTCGCTATGCGGCGGGCTGTGGAACAGCTTCCAATCAAGCCGGATATTATCCTTGTGGACGGCAACCGTGTTCCCTCAAGCCTGCCGGTGCCGGCATATTCCGTTGTAAAGGGAGACAGCTTGTCGGCTTCAATCGCCGCGGCTTCAATCCTTGCAAAGGTAAGCCGGGACAGGTACATGCGGGAAATGGATTTAAAATACCCCTGCTACCAGTTTTCAAAGCATAAGGGCTACGGCACCGCTTTACATATACAGCTGATACGGCAGTACGGCTGTTCGTCCATACACCGCCGCAGTTTTCTCACCAAAATTATTGAATGATAATGAGGGAAGAATATGGCTGTTGTTTCAAAAGGAGCAGCGGGGGAGGTACTGGCGGCCCGTTTTCTAAGGGAAAAGGGATATAGAATTTTATCTGCGAATTACAGGTGCAGGTTTGGGGAAATTGACATAATCGCCGTCAAAGAGCCGTATATTGCTTTTATAGAGGTTAAAACATGGGGCGAGGGCTCGATGTATTTGCCACGAGAAGCGGTTACCCTTGACAAGCAGCGCCGCATTGTCAAGACCGCGATGCTTTTTATCAGGAACAACAGCATTCAACTGCAGCCGCGCTTTGATGTGATTGAGATTATTACAAGCAGGGATAACCCGATGGAGATTACCGAAATCGACCATATTCAGGGCGCGTTCGATTCGGAGGATTTGCATGCGGCTTTTTGATTTGCACTGCGACACTTTATATGAATGTGCAGACAAGGGTCAGTCTTTGGACAGCAACGACCTTCATATAGATTTGGCGCGCGGGCTTAAATTCGACTGCTGGGCGCAGGTTTTTGCCGTGTGGGTGCCTGACTCGGTCAGGGGCGAAAAGGCAAAGCGGCAGTGCGTCAGGTTGTTAAAAATGGCGCATGAAGAAGATAAAAGCAACTGCAGCTTTCATATAGTAAAAAGCAAAAGCGATTTTGATATTGCGTTTAATAACCGCCGTTGCGCGGCTATCCTCGCGGTAGAGGGGGGAGCAGCCCTTGCGGGCAGCCTTGAAACCCTTGATTTGCTTAACGAGTTCCATGTCAAGGTAATTACCTTGACATGGAACGGCTCTAACGAGCTTGGGCACGGTTGCATGTCGGACTGCGGCGACGGCCTGACGCCGTTTGGGAAAGAAGCCGTCGCCAAAATGGAAAAGCTGGGTATTGTACCGGACGTATCACACCTGAATCAGACCGGTTTTTGGGACGTGATTGAAGAAACCCGCGGCTCCGTTATCGCAAGCCACACCGCGTCAAATTCGGTTTACAGCCACTGCCGCAACCTCACAGACAGCCAGTTTGAGGCAGTCAGGGATAAGGGCGGGCTGGTAGGGCTCACCCTTTGCGGGGAACACATCGGAGGACAGGATTTCGAGGCTCTGGAAAGGCATTTGTACCACTTCCTTTCACTGGACGGGGAAAAAACAGTGGCGTTCGGCTGCGATTTTGACGGATTCGACTTGCCCGGCAAATGGGGCGGCATTCAGGTAATGGATGAAATATACCAATACCTGCAGAGAAAAAACTACGATAATTCCCTGCTTTTTCGGCTTTTTTTCGGTAATTGCTACGATTTTTTCACATCCGTTTAATAATGGCTTTACTATGAGTTAAGCATATTATAGTATAGTAATAAAGTATGATTTGGCTTATTTACGGAATGGAAGTGCGGTTTTTCTATGATGTATAACAGCACGCGCGACAACAGCGTACGGGTTACCTCATCGCAGGCGATAATACAGGGGATTTCAAAAGACGGCGGGCTGTTCGTCCCGCAGAAATTCCCCGCGCTTGGGATTGAGGAAATATTAGCTTTGCTGCCTTTGAGCTATGCCGAGCGCGCCGTTTTTGTGATGGCAAAATACCTGCCTGATTTCACGTATGAGGAAGTGCTGGAGTGCTCGCGGCTTGCCTATAACACCGGCCGTTTCCGTTCAGCCGATATTGCTCCGCTTTATCGGATGGACAGCGGGATAAACCTGCTTGAATTGTGGCACGGCCCCACCTGCGCCTTTAAGGATGTCGCGCTGCAGATACTGCCCCACCTGATGAGGGTATCGGCAAAGCGGACGGCCGAGGGCAGGGAAATCATAATTCTGGTTGCGACTTCGGGGGACACCGGGAAAGCCGCGCTTGAAGGCTTCCGGGGCGCCGATAACACGAGGATACTGGTCTTTTACCCCGAAGACGGGGTCAGCCCGATGCAGAAACTGCAGATGGTTACGCAGGAAGGCGAAAACGTCGCCGTCTGCGGTATCAGCGGCAATTTTGACGACGCGCAGACAGGGGTAAAATCTATTTTTACGGACCCCAAAGTGATAGAGCGGCTTAAATCCAACAACATGATTTTCTCCAGCGCAAATTCTATAAACTGGGGAAGGCTGCTGCCTCAAATCGTGTACTACATTTCGGCGTACTGCGATTTGGCCGCGTCAGGCGCAATAAAGCTGGGGGACAGGGTGAATATCGCGGTCCCGACCGGGAATTTCGGCAACATTCTCGCGGCTTATTATGCGAGGAAGATGGGCCTGCCGGTTTCGCGACTGATTTGCGCGTCCAACAAAAACAAGGTACTCACCGATTTCATCAATACCGGGGTTTACGATAAAAACCGCGAATTTTACCTCACCACCTCCCCCTCAATGGACATTCTGATTTCGTCTAACCTTGAACGTCTGCTGTATGACCTTTCGGGCTGCGATGTCGGCGAGATAAACCGCCTGATGGGGGATTTGAAAGCAAGAGGGGAGTACCGGGTATCGGCTTCCATGGCAGAAAAGATAAAATCGGTTTTCCACGCGGGCTGGTGCGATGATTTGCAGACCGCAAAAACCATCAAGGATATTTACGACAGCTATGATTATTTAATCGACACCCATACCGCGGTCGCGGTACAGGTGTATTTTGACTACAAGCGTCAGACCGGCGACGCCACCCCCGCAATCATCGCTTCGACTGCCAATCCCTATAAGTTTTCAGCAAGTGTGCTTAAGGCTTTAACCGGGGACGCCGGCGGTTTGGACGAGTTTGAGAAAATGGACAAGCTGTACCGGATAACGGGATTTGAAATTCCGGAGCCGCTGCTGTCGGTGCGCGGCAAAAGCAAGAGATTTGAGTATGTATGCAAACCCTCCGACATGGAGCAGGCGGTGTATAACCTGCTCCATATCGAATGAACGCTGTTATTTGGACTCTGGCTTGAAGGTGTCGCACAAAGTATCGTAACTGCTTATCGCATGGGACGGGCCGACTCTTATCCTTCCAGCTGTGCAGATATCCTCGCCTTTGTGGTATACGCAGTTTTTTACATCGCAGTAAACGGTCGGGGTTTCAAATTCGTTTTGGTTATCTTTGAAGATGCTCATTCAACATCACCCTTTCTGGCAAAGCCTTAATCCGGTTATAGTATCTGCTAAACGTGCGGATTAATTCAAGCGACAACAGCAATATTTGTAATTGAGGAGTAAGTCATGTCTTTGTTTGCGATTGCCGACCTGCACCTGCCGCTTGGGCAATACAAGCCGATGGACGAGTTTGAAGGCTGGGAAAACTACGTCAGCAAAATCAAAAACAATTGGCGCAGGTTGGTTACCGACGGCGACACGGTGGTTATTGCCGGGGACATCTCTTGGGCGATGAGACTTGAAGAAGCCAAAAAAGACTTTGAGTTTTTACAAAAGCTGCCGGGCAGGAAACTGCTGATTAAAGGCAACCACGATTATTGGTGGGCAACCCGCCGTAAAATGGAGAAGTTTTTTGAGGACTGCGGATTTGACACACTCTCGATAATCCACAACAGCGCAGAAGCAGTTGGGGATTTCGTCGTTTGCGGAACGCGCGGCTGGTTTTTTGACGCCGACGAAGACGCGGATAAAAAAGTGCTTTTGCGGGAAGTAGGAAGGCTTGAGCGTTCGATACAGGAGGCTCTCAAAACCGGCAAAGAGCCGGTCGTATTCCTGCACTACCCGCCGGTGCTTGGTGAATCCAGGTGCGAAGAGTTATTGGCGGTGCTTTCGCGGTATAAAATCCGCCGCTGTTACTGCGGCCATATTCACGGCGCCGTAGCGCGCAAAATCCCGGTGCAGACGGTCAACGGGACCGTTATCAGGCTGGTTTCATGTGACGCCGTCAATTTTACCCCGGTTTTGGTGCGATAAACCGGGAATTTGAAAAATTTTTTCCTAAAAATATAGCGCAAATCATTGCGATATGATATAATTTTACTCATTGCGTTACAGTGTTACAGGAGGAAATAAATTATGGGACTGAAAAACGTATCAAAGATTGATACAAACCGTGTCGAACTTGAGGTGGAAGTTGGCGCCGAGCCTTTTGAGGAGGCTGTCAAAAGGGCATATAAGAGGAATGTTGGCAGGTTCACAATTCCGGGGTTCCGCAAGGGAAAGGCGCCAAGACAGCTGATTGAAAAAATGTATGGCCCGGAAATATTCTATGAAGACGCGATTGACGATGTTTATCCCTCGGCGCTCAGCGAGGCGATTGAGGAATCGGGATATGAATATGTCGAGGACAAAATCGATTTTGACATTGTTTCGGTCGGGAAGGAAGGCCTGATATTCAAGGCTGCAATCACCGTAAAACCCGAAGTCGAAATCGGCAGTTATAAAGGTCTGAAAGCTGAAAAGAAAATCAAGCCAGTAACCGACGAAGATGTGGACGCCGAAATCAAAAAGCTGCAGCAGCGCGGTTCCCGCCTGCTGACTGTGGAAGACAGACCGGTTGAGAATGACGACATAGTCAACCTTGATTTTGAAGGGTTTGTGGACGGTCAGCCGTTCGAAGGCGGCAAGGCTGAAGGCTTTACACTTAAAATCGGCTCCAACCATTTCATACCCGGTTTTGAGGAACAGCTGATAGGCAAAAACAAAGGGGAAGAATTTGAAGTCAACGTAACTTTCCCCGACGACTATCACGAAGACAGTCTAAAGGGTAAGCCTGCGGTATTTAAATGCAAAATCAATGAAATAAGAATGACCGAGCTACCCGAAGTCAACGACGAGTTCGCCAAGGATGTCAGCGAATTTGATACCCTTGAGGAGCTGAAAGCCGACATCAGGGCAAAGCTGGAGCACCAAAGAGAGCACGAGGCTGAGGACGCCTTTGAAACCCAGCTGCTCGACCAGCTTGCCGAGGGTGTGAAAGGCGAAATCCCGCAGGCGATGTTTGAAAACAGGATTGACGAAAGTGTCCGCGGGTTTGAGCAAAGATTGCGTGCACAAGGGCTCAACCTTGAGTCATATCTTGATTATACGGGAACGGATATGGAAAGCTTCAGAAACTCCTTCCGCGAGCAGGCTGAAAAGCAGGTAAAGGTGCGGCTGGCGCTTGAAAAGATTGTAAAACTCGAAAGTATTGATGTTTCAGGCGAGGAACTCGAAGCCGAATATTCAAAATATGCCGAACTCTACAAAACCGATGTTGAAAAAGTCAAAATGATGATTTTCGAAAAAGAGCTTTCAAAGGATTTGGCAGTCAACAAAGCGTTTGAACTGATAAAGGAAAACGCAAAAGTTTCCGCATGACCAGAAAACGGCATTAAATAATCATTTTTGCCGTATACTTGTGTCAATACTGCTAAGGCTTTATTAACAATAGAAACTTATGGAAAGGTTGAGTGATTATTATGAGCAGTTTGGTGCCGTTTGTTATTGAGCAGACAGGCCGCGGAGAGCGCAGCTATGATATTTTCTCCCGCCTTCTCAACGACCGGATTGTAATCCTGTCCGGCGAAATAAATGACGCCGTTGCGTCGTTAGTTGTGGCACAGCTTATATATCTGGAAGGCCAGGACCCCGACAAAGACATAGACTTATATATCAACAGCCCCGGCGGTTCTATTTCCGCGGGTATGGCGATTTATGACACCATGCAGTTTATTAAATGCGATATATCCACTATTTGTGTCGGAATGGCGGCAAGCATGGGAGCATTTTTACTTGCCGCAGGCACAAAGGGCAAGCGCAAGGCCCTTCCAAACAGCGAAATCATGATACACCAGCCCTCCGGCGGTTCACATGGCCAGGCCAGCGATATCAAGATACAGGCCGACCGAATCCTGTATATCCGCGGCAGAATGAACAAGCTGTTGGCCGAAATGACCGGCCAGTCAATCGAAGTGATTGAACGCGATACCGACCGTGATAATTTCATGACCGCCGAGCATGCTAAGGAATACGGAATAATCGACCAAATTATCGCCAAGCGCAAATAATTATCTATCAGAGGAGAGCGGATAATGCCAAAACATGAAGACACACGGATGATAAGCTGTTCGTTTTGCGGTAAAAACCAGAATGAAGTTCAGCGCCTTATCGCGGGTCAGGGCGTTTACATCTGCAATGAGTGCGTGGAGCTTTGCCAATCCATACTTGAAGATGGCGGGCTGCTGACCAAAAGGCGTAGCCTTTCGAGCAGCATACCTTCTACTCTGCCGACACCAAAGGAAATCAAAAAGGGGCTTGACGATTACGTAATCGGGCAGGATGAAGCAAAAGTCGCGCTGTCCGTCGCGGTTTACAACCATTATAAGCGAATATATTTCGGCACAGGCTCCGATGTTGAAATAGGCAAAAGCAATGTGCTGCTTTTGGGACCCACCGGCGTGGGCAAAACCGCATTGGCGCAAACCCTTGCAAAAATATTGGACGTTCCGTTCGCAATCGCGGACGCGACCACATTAACCGAGGCCGGCTATGTCGGCGAAGATGTCGAAAACATCCTGCTCAGGTTAATTCAGGCCGCTGATTATGATATCGAAAGGGCTGAACGCGGTATTATTTATGTCGATGAAATCGACAAGATTTCACGCCGCAGCGAAAACCCCTCGATTACCCGCGATGTGAGTGGCGAAGGTGTACAGCAGGCTCTCCTTAAAATAATCGAAGGCACAATTTCAAACGTCCCTCCGTCCGGAGGCCGCAAGCACCCGCAGCAGGAATTCATTCAGATTGATACCGCAAACATACTGTTTATCTGCGGCGGAGCGTTTGACGGGATTGAGAAAATAATTGAACGCAGGATTTCATCCGGCTCCATGGGGTTTGGAAATGAGGTTCGCTCAAAAAAAGACCTTCAGCGCGAAAAGCTGTTAAGAAAGCTGGTCCCTCAGGATTTGATAAAGTACGGGCTTATTCCCGAACTGGTCGGGCGCCTGCCCGTTGTGGCCGCGCTTGACCCGCTTGACGAGTCAGTGCTGGCGCGGATTCTCACCGAACCCAAAAATGCGCTGGTTAAACAGTACAAGCAGTTGTTTGCGCTCGACAATGTCGAGCTGGAATTCACCGACGAGGCATTGTCCGCAATCGCTGAAAAGACGTCTGAGCTCAACACGGGCGCGCGCGGACTTAGGGCGGTTATGGAGGAGCTTTTGACAAACCTGATGTTTGAGGCTCCTTCGGATTACAAGATTGAAAAGATTGTCATCAACAAAGATTATGTCGAGAATAACGGCAAGCCTGAAATTGTCAAGAATCCGAACCGCAAGCCGGTCAGGCCGAAGGTGCCGTCCAAGGGTCGCAACGCCAGACGTCAGGTAACTGCTTAGAATTCGAGATATTGCATTTTCCCGCGGGTCAGATGATGAATGCTGCGCAGGTTTTTGAGCGGCATTTACGTTTGACCCTTTCTCGACTGAAGGATAACTTGAAAGGAATGAAAGGGAAATGGAAAACAGAGGACGGGTTGCCCGACTTGCGAATCTTCCGCTGCTGGCTCTGCGTGGATTGGTTGTGTTTCCCAACATGCTACTGCATTTCGATATAGGGCGGAAAAAGTCGCTGCTCGCGCTGAATGACGCAATGTCGGAGGACCAGACAATCTTTCTGGTAACCCAGAAGGACATCAGGGAAGATGACCCAAAAATCGATACGCTGTATTCTGTCGGAGTTGTGTCAAAAATACGGCAGGTTTTAAGGCTTCCCGGCGACAATGTCAGGGTGCTGGTCGAGGGACTGTACCGCGCTAAGGTCAGGGAAGTGGTGAGCGCCGAGCCATATTACAGGGTTTATGTGCGCGAATGTGTCCCTAAAAACATCACTGATAATGTAAAGGCGCTTGCCTTGCTGCGCGAGTGCAGGGCGAGTTTTGACAATTACGCTTCGCTGTCTCCCAAAATATCCCCCGACGTAATGCTTGGGGTTTCGGCCGCCGACGATATAGGCTATCTGTCAGACTACATAGCTTCAAATATAATGCTTGAGACTGAAGAAAAGCAGGATTTGCTTGAAACGATTGACCCCGAAAAGCGGATGGAAAAGCTGCTGGTTATGCTGGCGCGTGAGGTTTCAATCCTCTCGGTCGAGCAGAAAATCCATCAGAAAGTGCATGAGCAAATCAATCAGAACCAAAAGGAATACTACCTGCGGGAACAGCTTAAAATAATCAATCAGGAGCTCGGCAATTACGAGGACCCGCAGGACGAGGCTTCCGAGTACCGCAGACGAATCAAAAAGCTGAAGCTGAGCGAACAGGCGGAGAAAAAACTGTTTGACGAATGCGACAAGCTCTCCCGCATGCCGTACAGCTCCCATGAAGCCGCGGTTGTCCGCGGTTACCTTGAAACCTGTTTGTCGCTCCCGTGGAATACATACACGAAAGACAATATCGACATTCTCGCCGCGCAAAAGCTGTTGGACCGCGAGCACTACGGGCTGAAGAAGGTCAAGGAAAAGATTTTGGAGCTGTTGGCTGTCCGCAAGCTCACTCCGGATATAAAGGGTCAGATTATCTGTTTCGCGGGCCCTCCCGGCGTCGGCAAGACGTCGATTGCAAAGTCAATCGCAAAGGCGATGGGAAGGCGATATGTGCGGATTTCGCTAGGCGGTATCAGGGATGAGGCTGAAATTCGCGGGCACCGCCGCACCTATATCGGCTCGATGCCCGGCAGGATTATCAACGCGATAAAGCAGGCCGGCTCGTCAAACCCGGTTATCCTGCTGGACGAGATAGACAAGATGGGCGCGGATTTCCGCGGGGACCCGTCGTCAGCCATGCTCGAAGTGCTGGACGCGGAGCAGAACTCGGCTTTTTGCGACCACTACATAGAAATCCCGTTTGATTTGTCGCAGGTTCTGTTCATCACCACCGCAAACGATTTGACCAACATACCGCGTCCCCTGTATGACCGGATGGAGATAATTGAAATCCCAAGCTACACCACCGACGAAAAATACCATATCGCGAAGGAACATCTTATAAGAAAACAGGCAAAACGCCACGGAATTACCCTGAGGCAACTGCGCATATCCGACGACGCGGTTTTCGGGATAATCAACAATTACACCCGCGAATCTGGCGTGCGCTCGCTTGAACGGCATATAGCCAAACTGTGCAGCAAGACAGCCCGAATGCTTGTAGAGGGCCGCGTGAAATCAGTCAAAATCACTCCCGAAAACCTTGAAGAGTTCCTCGGCCCGCACAGGTATAAAGACGACGAGAGCAGAAATACCAATGAAATCGGTATCGCAAAAGGATTGGCATGGACTTCGGTCGGCGGCGAGCTGATGCCGGTCGAGGTTGCGGTTTTGGATGGCACCGGGAAAATTGAGCTTACCGGTTCTTTAGGCGATATAATGAAGGAATCGGCGAGAACCGCAATCAGTTTTGTCCGCAGCAGGACTGACGAATTGAAGATTGAGCACGATTTTTACAAAACCAAGGATATTCATATTCATGTCCCTGAAGGCGCCGTTCCGAAAGACGGTCCTTCAGCAGGCGTTACCATTGCAACCGCCATTATCTCAGCGCTGACCAAAATCCCGGTCAAAGGCAGTATCGCGATGACCGGTGAGATAACCCTGCGTGGGCGCCTGCTGCCTGTCGGCGGCCTGCGCGAAAAGGCAATGGCGGCTTTTCGCCACAACATCCAGAGCGTGATAATTCCGACCGGAAATCAATCCGATTTGGTGGAAATCGATGAGGTGGTGCGCAGAAATATCAACTTTATAGCCGCCGATAATCTGGATACGGTAATCAGGCACGCTCTTGTTTCTCTCCCGAAAAACGTGGCGGAAGGCAAGGAAAACAAGCCGGAAAGGGTGTTTATCTCCACCCCTGTATCGGATGATATGCAACCGACTGTTCCCCAATGAAAACGAGAAGTGAAAGGCTGCGTTTCAGATGAGACTTAATTCCGCTGTGTTTGAGGTTTCGGCAGCGCTGCCAAGTCAGTTTCCAAAACCGACACTACCTGAAATTGTGTTTTCGGGCAGGTCGAATGTGGGGAAATCCTCGCTTATCAACAGTATCCTGAATAATAAATCGCTGGCGAAAATCAGCTCGACACCCGGCAAGACAAGGACAATCAATTTCTACAACCTCGGCAGCCTGCGGCTTGTGGATTTGCCCGGCTACGGATACGCCAAGGTACCTCAATCCGAGAAAGAGCGATGGGCGGAGCTGATAACCGCCTATTTCGAATCCGAGCGCGATTTGCGCCTTGTGGCGCAGCTTGTTGACATCAGGCACCCCGCGACGCGGGACGATATTCGGATGATTGAGTACATGGTGGAATTTGAATTCCCGTTTATTATCGTGCTGACAAAAGCGGACAAGCTGAAAAAATCCGCATTGGCACAGCGGATTTCGGAATTTAACCAGCAGTTTTCAGAATATGAGGGGATTAACCTCATTCCCGTCTCGGCGCAGACGGGGGAGGGGATAGGGGAATTAAGGAATATCCTAATCTCGGTGGTTCAAGACTAATAATAAGGGTGGTAGAATGTTATATCCGGAAACTTTGAACGTAAACGAGCACGGGCACTTGACAATCGGCGGATGCGACACCGTCGAACTCGCGAACCGTTACGGTACGCCGCTTTACGTTATGGATGAAAACGTTATCAGGAAAGCCCTGCGGGATTACAAAAAATCCATTGATGAAAACTATCAAAACGGCGGGATGGTCGCTTATGCCAGCAAAGCCTGCTGTTTTAAGGAGATTTGCCGCATTGTCATGCAGGAGGGCTGCGGTATTGATGTGGTGTCCGGAGGGGAGCTGTATACCGCCATGCAGGTGGGTTTCCCTGCCGAACGCATTTATTTCCACGGCAATAATAAAACCGTAGCCGAACTGCGGATGGCGCTTGACTATGGAGTCGGCAGGATTGTAGTGGACAATATTACCGAACTGCACCTGCTGTCCGAAATTGCGGCTTCCATGGAAAAAACAGCGGATATATACCTGAGGATTACCCCAGGAATTGAAGCCCATACGCACGATTTTATCAAAACCGGCCAGATTGACTCCAAATTCGGCATAACGCTTGAAAACGGCGACGCGCTAAATGCCGTAAAAACCGCCACCGAGCTTATCGGCATATCCCTTAAGGGATTGCACTGTCATATCGGCTCGCAGATATTTGATGAGCAGCCTTTTATCCACGCCGCCGAAGTTATGCTTAATTTCATCGCGCAAATACGCGAGCAAACCGGTGTGGTATTGAATGAGTTGAACCTCGGCGGCGGTTTTGGGGTGCGGTACACTGATAAGGACAGCCCGAAAGAATACAGCGAGTACATGCGCCTTGTTTCTGCCGTTCTTAATGAGAAGGCCGAAAAACTGAACCTGCCCGTGCCGTATATCGTCATTGAGCCCGGCAGGTCGATTGTCGCGCCCGCCGGTATTACGCTATATACAGTGGGCTCAATCAAGGAAATTCCGGGCATTCGCTCATATCTGAGTATTGACGGCGGCATGACCGACAATCCGCGGTACGCACTGTACAAGTCTCCGTATACTGCGGTTGTGGCTAACAAGGCAGACCGGCCCGCCGACTGCGTATATACCATTGCCGGCCGCTGCTGCGAAAGCGGAGACCTTATTCAGGAAAACATAAAACTTCAGCGCTGCCAGCGCGGGGATATTCTGGCAGTCCTGACCACCGGCGCATATAATTACTCCATGTCATCTAACTATAACAGAATTCCGCGTCCTGCGGTTGTGATGGTCAGGGACGGCGTTTCGCGCATAGTAGTAAAAGCGGAAAGCTACGAGGATTTGGTGCGCAACGATATATAATGTTTCCAGAATATGGTTATTTCGAAAGGCGGGTTTGTCCAAGCGATAAACAATCCGAGAAAGGTTACCAGCGCCGGATTTTGCGCAGTCAGTTTAACAGGGGCAGCGCTGCCGGCGCGGTTGGTTTTCGTGAACATAAAAGCTATTTATCAATCCGGCAAACGCAGTATGTATTGCAGTATATATCTATTGAAAGCGGCGCGGCCTGCAGGACAATGATTTGATTGTGGCTGGTAATATGGAGAATAAAAATATATAAACAATAACATAGAAAGTAAATTGTACTACGAAATAAAATATAAAGCATAGAAAAAAGAAACACACCTAATTACACAGTCAGCGGCAAACAACAGGTTTGCCGCTGACTGTGTAATTAGGCAGAAGATAGCCGAAATAGCCATATCCGCGCCATATCATCAATAATAGGCATTATTTTGGGTTTTAACCCTCTCCTATACTATACAAAATAATAATTTTGTATAGTAATATCAGGAATTTCCGGCAGGCTGAAAAATGTAATAACGCCCCTGCCCTGCAGAGGCGTTGAAAAAATAAATCGTATAAGCTTAAAATAAATATATTATACATATTCACTTAAGCGCAGTTTATATTATTGGTTTTAATATAACCTTAAACTTTATTATCTCTTTCTCCAGATATATTTATTAAGAATGTCTTCCCTGTATTATTATCCTTCACTGTTTTCTCCTAAAGGCGTTAATATTTCCTTACTGAGCCTTGACAAAAGCAGTATAAGTCGGTATAATAATCAGCGCTGCCCGATATTCGGCGCCATAGCCAAGTGGTAAGGCACGGGTCTGCAAAACCCTGATTCCCCAGTTCAAATCTGGGTGGCGCCTCCATCAGACTGCTGTATTATGTGTACGGCAGTTTTTTATTGCAAAACTATAGAACATACGTTCTTGATTGGGGCTTTTCTGCTTTTTGTGTAATCAGAAAAGCCGGTATTAAACCAGACGGATTATGCATGCTTTCGTCCTAAAGTCAAATTAAAGGCTTACCGAATAATTCGGGGCTTCTTTTGTAATATAAATGTCGTGCGGGTGGCTTTCTTTCAGCCCTGCATTGGTAATCCGGATAAACCTGGCTTTTTTCTGAAGTTCCGCAATCGAGGCGCAGCCGCAGTATCCCATTCCGGCGCGCAGGCCGCCGATTAGCTGATAAACGGTTTCGGAAAGCGGGCCCTTGTACGGCACCCTGCCCTCGACCCCTTCGGGTACCAGCTTCCTGTTCCCCTCCTGAAAATACCTGTCCCTGCCGCCGGCAGACATCGCGCCGAGGCTGCCCATGCCGCGGTAGACTTTGAACTGCCGACCCTGATACAGCTCGGTTTCGCCGGGGGATTCCTCACATCCGGCGACCAGCGAGCCTATCATGACGGTATCCGCGCCGGCCGCAATCGCCTTGGCGATATCTCCTGAGAATTTTATCCCGCCGTCGGCTATGACCGGGATATTGTATCTGCTGGCTTCGCAGGCTACGTCGTAAATCGCGGTAATCTGCGGAATTCCAATTCCCGCCACCACGCGGGTGGTGCAAATCGAGCCCGGCCCCATTCCGACCTTGACCGCGTCCGCGCCGGCCGCAATCAGAGCTTTTGCGGCCTCGGCGGTGGCTATGTTTCCGGCGACCAGCGGGATATCAGGATATGTGGATTTCACCTTTTCGATTGCCTTTAAGACGTTTTTGCTGTGGCCGTGGGCGGAATCCAGCACCAAAGCGTCAACCTGAGCCTCGACCAACGCCGCCGCGCGCTCCATTACGTCCGGAGTTGCGCCGATTGCGGCCGCGCAAAGCAGTCTGCCGCCTTTATCCCTTGCTGAATTCGGGTATTTGACGGTTTTTTCGATATCCTTGATGGTAATAAGCCCTTTGAGCATTCCATCCTTGTCAACTATCGGGAGCTTTTCAATCCGGTGGCGGCGGAGTATGTCCTGCGCTTCTTTAAGGGTTGTGCCGACCGGCGCGGTAACAAGATTGTCTTTTGTCATTACTTCTTCAATTCTTTGGGAATGGTCTGTCAAAAACCGCATGTCCCGGTTTGTAAGTATGCCGACCAGTTTGCCGTTCCTGCAAATCGGGACTCCGGAAATCTTGTATTTTGCCATCAGTTCGTTTGCGTCGGCAACAATGTGGTCGGGAGACAGATAAAACGGGTTGACTATTACCCCGTGTTCCGACCGTTTAACGCGGTCCACCTGGTCGGCCTGTTCTTCGATTGTCATATTCTTATGGATTACCCCAATCCCACCTTCGCGCGCAATCGCAATCGCCATCCGAAGCTCGGTTACCGTGTCCATAGCCGCGGTAACCAACGGTATATTCAGCTTAATATCGTGAGTGAAACGCGTGTTTACAGATATATCAGCCGGCAAAATGTCGGACTCATTGGGAACAAGCAGCACATCGTCAAAAGTAAGCCCTTCCTTGCCGAACTTTTCCTCGTAGTCTGTGTTTATCATCTCTGACACTCCCTAATCCTGATATTCACTATCTTCATCTTTCATTCCTGCGAGCAAAAATATTTAACAATTATTCTAGCACAAACCAGAGCCTTAATGCAAGACGGATTTGCTGATTTGAGATGGATTTCGTCGAAAACAGTGAACAGCATCAGGGAAAACCGTGGATTACCTGAACAACAGCACCGCCAAAGCGCCGATTGCTGCGCCCAGCCCGCCGAACGACATGCCGTATAAAGCCATCTGCTTTTTCCTCTGCCTTTTATTCAGTTTCAGACTGGTGTATCCTCCGGTATTCCTGACGTATCTTCTTGCCTCGTCGTAAAGCCGGCCGTACGGAATATCTGAAAACCTCGGCCTGACTATAAGCAGCGCGCGCTCAAAGTATTCGTTCCCTGTATCCGTAACCTCGATAATCTGGCGGTTTACCCCTTTAATCATTTGCCACAACCCCTTCTCTGTCTTTGTATAGATTATTTGTAAGGATTATAGCTTTTATACAGAAAATGGCGGGAAGCTGCCGCCAGATTACTCCGCAGAGCGTAAAGATATTACTCTTGGTAAAACGGAATTTTTACAGCGCATGTTGAAAACCCTGTGGAAAATGTTAAAAAACCACACGCTTCAGCATAAAAACAAAGTGTGGAAACTGTTAAATACCTATTTTTACCAGTTGGTTTAGGGGAATTTTTGATACAGAGTGTAATATCGCCTTTACGCCTGCCGCATAAAACCCCTTATTTCGGCAAATACGAAGTCAGCCACCAGACAGCCCTTTCTATCGAATCCCTTGAGTCCCCCCAGTCGGCGTCCTGGTCGGTGTTCCTGTAATCAAACATCCTGCAAAAATGCGAGACATCGGCGCGCAGCTTTGTCAAATACTCCCGGCACAGCCCGGCGCAGGTTTTGTGAAAATCAGGATAGGCTTTTTTGCTCATTTTATCCTGCGCGGCGTGTGTCAGCAGTGAAAAATGAGGCAGGCACAGGACTTGCTGTTCTTCAAAAAGCCTGCGAAAATCCCTCTCGCTTTCCCACAGCCGGCAGATGGTCAGCAGCATTCTCTCCATTGACCAGTCAATCCTGCCGCATACAAAGCAGGTGCTCAACAGTATTTCAGCCGAACCCGACTGCCTGCGTGAGCTTTTGCCGAATATAGGCGACTTGTCGAACACCCGGTTATCCAATTCCTCAAGGTGGCTTTCGAGTATCAGCCCTACGCCCAGACGGTTTTGCTTTTTCAGCATTTTCTGGTAATGCGGATAGCAGAACCCCAGTCTGTTGGTTTCCTGCCTGACATCAGGCTCCATCATTGCCGCTCCGGTAATATAATCAACCACCCTGTTTTCAAGCATATCCCGCAGGCGACACAAGGGGCAGCCTTCGCGTGGTTCAAATACTTCGCTTACAGGGATACTCATTATGTCCTGACGCATTGTAATCCAACCTTTCAAAAATTATCATCAACTTGACTTATGATTTATGTTATAATTGCATTATAACTGATTACATCCTATTTTTGTATATCTTCAGCCACGCAAAGGAGAATTATTTTGAAGTTTTGGCAGGATAAAAGGGGAATTATCATCGAAATCAAGGATTTTGTGCTGGAACAGACCCTGGACTGCGGGCAGTGCTTCAGGTTTTCACAGCGGCCTGACGGCTCATGGCACGGGGTCGCGGGCAGCCGCCCGATAACCCTCCGCGCGCTGGATAATAACCGAATACTGTTTGAGAAGGTCAGCATTCAGGAATTCAACAGCTTCTGGAGGATATACTTTGACCTTGACAGGGATTACGCAAAAATCCGCAGCCAGTTTCCCTGCCATCCCGCGTTCAAGGACAGCGTATGTTTTGGACACGGGATAAGGATATTAAGGCAGGAGCCGTGGGAAGCCCTAGTTTCTTTCATTATCTCTCAGAACAACAACGTCCCGCGGATTAAGGGGATTATCGAGCGCTTATGCCGCCATTTCGGTAAGCCTGTTGGGGAGGATTACGGTTTCCCCTCCCCTGCCGCCCTTTCAGTCCTTGATGTCTCGGACCTTGAGGTAATCAGGTGCGGCTTCAGGGCAAAATACATAATCGACGCCGCCCAAAAAGTAAGCTGCGGGCAGGTTGACCTTCAAGAGATTTCAAAACTTCCGCTGTCTAAAGCCCGTCAAGCCCTGCAGACCATTAAAGGGGTTGGCCCTAAAGTCGCGGAATGTGTGCTGCTCTACGGGATGGGGCGGCTTGAAACCTTCCCGATGGATGTGTGGATTAAGCGCGCGATGGCCAGGCTGTTCCCCGGATACACGCCGGACAGCTTCGGGCAGTACGCGGGGATAGCCCAGCAGTATATCTATCATTACTGCCGCTGCAACCCGTGGGTTTTGCGGGAAGAAACGGGTTGAGGTTATTATAAACAATTCTGTTCGGTTATGTATATATTTTTTCTAATCCGGAAAAGACAAATATTTAACAATCCCCTTTTTTTATGCCGGAAAATGATGTATACTGTGTATTGATGGAAATAAAACGCAGGAGGTTTATGTCATGCCGCTTGTAAATACAAAAGAAATGTTTAAGAAAGCCTACGACGGCGGGTACGCAATCGGCGCTTTCAACGTCAACAATATGGAAATCCTGCAGGGAATTGTTGACGCTTGTTTCGAGCTTAACTCGCCGGTTATCCTGCAGGTATCCGGTTCCGCCCGCAAATACGCGCGCCACAGGTACCTCTACCACATGGTTATGGCGGCGGTTGAGGATACCGGCTTGCCGATTGCCCTTCACCTTGACCACGGCTCCAGCTTTGAGCTGTGCAAGGACTGCATTGACGGCGGTTTTACTTCGGTAATGATTGACGGCTCCCACCTTAGTTTTGAAGAAAACGTGGAATTGACCAAAAAAGTGGTGGATTATGCCCATCCCCGCAATGTTACCGTCGAAGGGGAACTTGGGCAGCTTGCGGGCATTGAGGACGAAGTCAATGTGCCAACTGGCTCGTATACCGACCCCGAACAGGTTGAGGAATTCGTGTCCCGCACCGGCGTTGATTCGCTGGCAATCGCAATCGGTACCAGCCACGGAGCCTTTAAATTCAAGCCCGGTCAAAAGCCGCAGCTTCGCTTTGATATACTGGAAGAAGTGATGAAGCGGGTGCCGGGGTTCCCGATTGTGCTCCACGGCGCTTCCTCGGTTTCGCCGGAGCATGTGGAGTTAATCAAGAAATACGGCGGACAGATGGACGACGCCATCGGAATTCCGGAGGAGATGCTCAGGCAAGCGGCAAGCATGGCGGTTTGCAAAATCAATGTGGATTCGGATTTGCGTATAGCAATGACCGCCGGTATCCGCAAATACCTTTCCGAAAACCCGAAACATTTTGACCCGCGCAAGTATTTGGGCGAGGGCCGCGAGTTCATCAAGAGCGTGGTCAGGCACAAAATCGAGAACGTGCTCGGCTGTGCCGGCCGCGCAGACGGTTAACCGACTCTTTGCTTTTTTCACAACACATCGGAATACAAAATGAGGGCTTTTGCTGCTGCAATCGCCCTCGTTTTTATGCCATTATTCAAAGACAGGCAGTCTCCGCGACTATGCGGCGTTATTATTCCGCCGGCTGCGCCAAACAACGGCTTTAGGAGTTCCTGTCCGCATTGTGCGGCGTTTTCAGATTTCCGGATTTTTTATGCCGCTGTTTCAGCAAATCCGATACTTCACCAGGAGTAATGCCCTGATACGCCATCAAAACCAGCAGATGGTACGTCAAATCGGCGATTTCCTCTATTGTGTCCCGGTTCTCCCCGTTTTTCGCCGCAATTATAATCTCGGCGGCCTCCTCCCCCACCTTTTTCAAAATCTTGTCAAGCCCCCGGTCAAACAGATACCTTGTGTACGAATTGGGGGACGGGTTGTCCCTGCGGTCGAGGATTGTATTGTAGACGTTTTGAATGCAGTCCATAACACTGTATCCTTTCTTACAGATTTCGGGGTTTAATTTCCTTGAAAAAGCAGGAGCGCGAACCGGTATGACAGGCGCTGCCGTGCTGAACAACTCGTATTAACAGGGTATCGTCATCGCAGTCGCATGATATGGACATCACCTGCTGGTAATTGCCGCTGTTCGCCCCTTTGTTCCAGTATTCCTGTCTTGAACGGCTCCAGAACCATGTTGTGCCGGTCTTCAGAGTTCTTTTATATGCCTCCATGTCCATATACGCCAGCATAAGCACTTCGCCTGTTTTATCGTCCTGTACTACGGCGGGGATTAGCTCGCTTTTTTTGAAAAGCCTTTCTGGCTCGGCCGCAACAATGGCAGAGGCAAGGTCCAATGTTCCGTTATACAGCGCTTTTCCGCAGATTACGCCGTAAATGCCCATTTCAGCGAGCCTGTGTATGTGGCTTAAATCCTTAATCCCGCCCGAAGCAATGATATCGCAGGATATCGTGTTCGCAAGCTCGGACAACTGCTCAAAGTTCGGGCCTTCCAATGTCCCGTCTTTTGAAATGTCTGTAAAGATAAGTGTCCTTACACCTACTTCTTCCATTTGTTTTGCGGCTTGAATATAATTCAGCTTTGAGAGCTCAATCCACCCCTCGGTCGCAGCAAAGCCATCCACCGCGTCAATACCTACCGCTATCCTTTCCCCGAATTTCCTGACTGCCTGACGTACAAATTCGGGGTTTTTTATTGCGGCAGAGCCCAGCACGCAGCGGGAAATACCGCTGGACAAATAAAACTCTAGCGTGCCCATGTCGCGGATACCGCCGCCAAGCTGGACTTTTAAGCCGCTTTTTTGCGCAACCTCGATGAATACTGCGGAATTGACCTTCTCTCCCTTTTTTGCGCCGTCCAAATCCACCATGTGTATCCATTCCGCGCCCGCTTTTTTAAACTCAAGCGCGGTTTTAAGCGGGTCCTCGGCGACCTTCTCTGCTGTGGAAAAATCCCCCTTATACAGCCGGACGCACTGCCCGCCGATAATATCTATTGCGGGAAAAACAATCATATAAACCTACACCCTTTAACTGTATAGTTACAAAGCTTTACAGCGAGCCTTTTGTTGACAGCAGCCCATCTCTTGGAGTTGCAGCCAGTCTGATTGCATGCGCGACCGCTTTGAACAGCGCTTCAATCATGTGGTGGGAGTTGCTGCCGTATTCCACTTTCAAGTGCAGGTTAATCCCGGCGTTGAACGCCAGCGCGCGGAAGAATTCAGGCGTAAGGCAGGTATCAAATTTCCCAACCCTTTCCTGCGGGAATTGCGCGGTAAACACAAAAAACGGGCGGCCGCAAATATCCACAGCTGCGCTTGCCAAGGCTTCGTCCATCGGCAAAGTTATGCTGCCGTACCGCATAATATCCGCTTTGTCGCCGAGAGCCTCCGACATCGCCCTGCCGAGCGCTATGCCGGTGTCTTCCGCGGTGTGGTGCCCGTCGACATTCAAATCTCCAGCCACCTTTATTTTAAGCCCGAACCCGCCGTGTACCGCGAATGCCTCAAGCATGTGGTCAAAAAAACCGATGCCTGTTGAAACCTCAACCAATCCGCCGTCAAGGCAGATTTCGGCTGTTATATCAGTTTCCCTGGTTTTTCGCGAATAAGCACCTGTCCTCATAACAGTCAACACCTCTTTTTTTACATAAATAAGCGGCGATTGCGCTGATAACCTCTTTGTTTTCCTCTTCCCTGCCCGCGGTAATCCGCAAATGATTTTTGCCTATATTTCGGACAATAATCCCGTTATCAAAAAGGAATTTGAACACCTCTTCGGAGTCCTGCAGCTTGATAAACGCGAAATTGGTGCGGCTTTCGTAAACCTTTTCAATCAGCCTTTGGCTTTCCAGCCTGCGCAGTCCGTCAATCAGCATATTGCGAGATGTTATCAGGATTTCGGTGTAAACCGTCCTATATAACGGGTTTTTGAGTACTACCCTCGCCATCTCCTGTGATACCGCATTGACGTTGTACGGTGATTTTGCCGCTTTCAGTATCCTGGTCAGGGTCTTGTTAGCGACCGCGAACCCGACTCTCAGCGCGGCAAGGCCGAGAGCTTTTGAGCATGTCCTCAGCAAAACCAGGTTTTGATACTCATGGGCTTCCTTGATAAGCGACTGGTCCCAAAAATCCATGTATGCCTCGTCAACCACAACCAGCGCATCGGTGCCGGTTATCAGCCTGCGGACGTCGTCGGCCGCAAGCCCTAGCGACGTAGGGTTGCAGGGGTTTGAAAAGATTACCATGCGGATTTTTTCCTTTTTTATAGTGTCAAGCACCAAATCCACATCAACCGCCATATCCTCCCCCTTGCTTAGGCTTATACACTCCGTCTCGGCTATCGAGGAATAAAACGCATACATTGAAAAATCCGGTGTCAAGGTCAATACCTTTTCACCTTTTTCCAGCAGCGCATAATAGATAATCGAAATAATCTCGTCCGAGCCGTTTCCGGCCGTTACATATTCGGGCGAAATCCCGTAAAGCTCGGCAAAATCGGCGCAGAGCCCGGCAGCCATCGGGTCGGGATATCTGTTAAAAGCCACATTTGCGGCGGCTGAAGCCATCGCAATCCTGTCCTCTTCTGTGGGCAGCAGAAAGGATTCGTTTGCGTCCAACCTTACCCGGTATTCCCCCTGAATTGGCTGATACGGTATGAGCTTTTTTGTTTTTTCTGCGGGAAGATACATAAAAAACAACCCTTCCGGTTACGAAAAGCGTACCTTAATTGAATTAGCGTGGGCGTCAAGCCCTTCGGAATCTGCAATCGCGAGAATGTCCTCGCGGGCTGATTTGAGAGCATCGCGGGTGTATGAGATAAAGCTGGATTTCTTTAAAAAGCTGGCGACCGAAAGCGGCGAAAAGAAACGCGCGGTGCCGCCTGTCGGCAGAACATGGTTCGGGCCCGCATAGTAATCACCAAGCGGTTCGGGAGAGTATTCCCCAAGGAACACCGACCCTGCGTTGTCAAGTAGCGACAGGTAATCCATCGGGTTTTCGCACAGCACTTCAAGGTGTTCAGGCGCCAGCAGGTTTGCAAGTTCAACCGCCTTGTCAATATCGGTGCATACGATAATTGAGCCGTAGTCTTTTAAGGAGCGAGCGATTATTTCGCGGCGGGACAGCTTTTGTATCTGGCGCTCAATTTCCAGCACTGTCTGTTCAGCAACCGCCCTTGATGTTGTAACCAGTGTCGATGAGGCCAGCGGGTCATGCTCGGCCTGCGACATCATGTCGGCGGCTATGTAGGTAGGGTTGGCGGTATCGTCCGCGAGGATTAATATCTCGCTCGGCCCCGCTATCATGTCGATGTCCACTGTTCCGAACAGCAGTTTTTTCGCGGTTGCGACATATATGTTGCCCGGCCCCACGATTTTATCCACTTTCGGGATGGACTCGGTGCCGAAGGCGAGCGCCGCGACCGCCTGCGCCCCTCCGCAGAGATATACCCTGCTGACGCCGGCAATGTGCGCCGCAGTCATGACCGCCGCGTTGAATTCCCCGTCCCCCGCGGGAGGGGTAACCATTATGATTTCCTTGACGCCTGCAACATGCGCGGGAATGGCGTTCATAAGCACTGTTGACGGATACGCCGCCGTCCCGCCGGGAACATAAATCCCGACCCGGTGCAGTCCGCGCACCCGCTGACCGAGGATTACCCCGTTTTCCCGCGTTACAAACCCGCGCTGGTTTTCCATCTGGCGGGAATGGAAAGCCGCGATATTCAGCGCGGCGTTTTCGAGCGCTTTGCGAAGCTTCGGCTCGCACTTATCGGCGATTTTTTCAAGCTCTTGCCTTTCGATTGGCTTTAAGCTGGTCTGCTTCTTATCGAATTTTTGAGTGTATTCCAATACCGCTCCGTCCCCGTGCAGCCTGACGTTTTCTATAATCTCCCTGACCTGCGCGGTTACCTGCTCGTTTGTTTCCCTGCTGCGTTCCTCAAGCCCTTTTATAAACAGGTACTCCTTTTTGCCGTCAGCCTCAATAATCCTAACCAAGGCGGCACCCCCTTCGGGTTTTATTGCGCAAGCGCGTTTTCCTCCACTTTTTGGATAAATTCCTCAATCTCACTTTTACGAAGCTTCATGCAGGCGATATTCGCAATAAGGCGGGCAGAGACCGGCATGATATCCTCGACAACCTTAAGGCCGTTTTCCTTAAGTGTCCTGCCGGTTTCGACCAAATCCACGATGGCGTCCGAAAGCCCAAGCAGCGGAGCCAGCTCGACCGCACTCTCGACCTTGATTATGCGGACGTCCATTCCCTTTCCTTCAAAAAAGGAGTTTGACACGTTCGGGTATTTGGTAGCGACCGTTTTTGCTGCGTAACCTGCATAAAAATCGGTTTTGTCCGGCGCGGCGAGCACAAACCGGCACCTGCCAAAGCCCAAATCCTCAACCTCGTAGAACCCGCCGCCGTATTCGGCAATGGTGTCCTTGCCCACAATGCCGAGGTCGCAGACCCCGTGGTTGACATAGGTAATCACGTCGGCGGCTTTTGCGAGCACTACCTCAACCGCTTTTTTATCGGGCGTGTAAACGGGCAGTATCAGCCTTCTTCCCTTCTCAACAAGTTCGGCTGTGTCAAATCCCATTTTATCAAACAAAGCTATTGTGCCCTTTTCAAGCCTGCCTTTTGTAACTGCAATGCGTATGGGTTTCATGGCTTAACTCCCTGTTTCCAGTTCAATCTCTTTATCCTCGCTGCCTACAATCAGGATTTTGGGTATCCGCCGTTTTTTTGCGTAATCCTTCGCGTCGTCAAGCGAAACGAAAACGCTGAACTCGCAGCACACGCCGGTCTGCGCAAGCTCCTCCGCTTTTTTGAGCGCTTTGGTCTCAAATCCGGAACCGGCATGCACCAGCAACGACGGAGGAGGCGGAGGCGCGACTTCGCCGCGGGAAAGCATGATTTTGGTTATCGAATCCACATTGACCCCAAACCCGGTCGCAGGCAAATCGACGCCGAAACGCATAAGGAGAGTGTCGTACCTTCCGCCGGATATAACGGCGTCGCCGCTCCCTTCAATAAAGCCGCGGAAAATCACGCCAGTGTAATATTCGTTCTTATGCGCCATGCCAAGGTCGATAATCACATGGTCTGAAAGCCCCAACGCGCCGAGTTTTTGGTAGAGCATGCAAAGATATTCCAGAGCCTCGCGCGCGCTGCTGTCCGTGCACAGAGGCGCCGCGGCCTCTAATACCACCTCGCCGCCGAACAGACGCGGCAGGTTCCGCAGGAAATTAACAGTTTCGGAATATTCCACTGTATCCAGTATGCCGCACAGCGCGGTGTGGTTCCTGTCTTCGATATACTGTTTGATTAAGTCTTTGGTTTCAAGGCTCACGTTAAGCTGTTTAACCAGCGACATGATAAAACCGGCATGGCCGATTTCAAGACGAAAATCGCCGGCGTCGCAGACTTTAAGCGCCTCGGCGGCGAGCGCAATCACCTCGATATCTGCCCTGTCCCCCGCACAGCCGATAAGTTCGATTCCCGCCTGAAACCGCTGGTCGTTCCGCCCGCTTAAACCGTGGTTTTGATAATACACGTCCTGCGTATAGTAAAGCCTAATTGGCAGCGGAGCCTGTTTCAGCCGGGTCGCCACAAGTCTTGCAATCGGCAGGGTTGAGTCCGGGCGCATTACAAGCAGCCTGCCTTTTATATCTGTCATTTTATACATGTTTTCGGCAGGTATCACCGGATTGCCGGAATCAAACAAATCGTAAAACTCAATGCCCGGTGTCATTGCCTCGGAAAACCCGCGCAGCCTGAACAGCCGCGACAGCTTTGCTTCCACCTGCCGCCTTGCGGTACATTCTTCAAACAGCAAATCACGTGTGCCGTCCGGCGCAACCCTGATATTTCTTCTCATCTTTAAGCCAACCCCTTCCGCTTTAGCTGGCTAACACGCTAATATGCTAACACGATAAAACGCGAATGTCAACACTTTTTTTCAAAACACCAAAATTGTTTGACGTCTAAAACCCGAAAAGGGACATCTGGCTTGTCTGTGGCAGGTCCCCGAGCGCGCCCAGCTCTTTCAATGTTTCCACAACTGTTCTTGAAACGCCGCTTCTTTGTTGCAAATCATCGCACGAGATAAACTCGCCCTTTTCCCTAGCCTCGACAATGCCCTGCGCCGCAGCCCTGCCTAGCCCCTTTACCGAGCAGAACGGCAGGCGGATTTTGCCGTCTTCCATCAGGAACTTATATGAGTGGGAGAGGTATAAATCAACCGGGAGGAATTCAATCCCCCTGCACATGGCTTCGTAAACAATATGCAGAGCTTCGGCCTGGGAAATCTCCCTCGCGCTCGCTTCCTTCCCTTTGCTGCGGATGGCGTCCATCCGTCTTTTAACCTCCGGTTTCCCCCTGATTACCGGCTCGGCGTCGACATCATCGCTTCTGACTGTAAAATACGCCGCATAGTATTCGGCGGGGTGATAGACCTTGTACCACGCCACCCGCAGCGCGGCGATGACGTAAGCCGCGGCGTGCGCTTTCGGGAACAGGTACTTGATTTTCATGCAGGAATCCTTGTACCATGACGGCACACCCTGCTTTTCCATAGCCTCAAAATGCTTTTCAGTCAGCTCTGTGGCGGCCTTGCCCCTGCGCACGCTCTCCATTATCTGAAACGCCATTTTCTTGTCGATGCCTTTATGGATTAAATATGTCATGATACTGTCCCTGGTACCGATAACCTCGGATATGCTGCACTTGCCTGAGCGGATTAATTCCTGCGCATTGCCGAGCCAGACGTCGGTGCCGTGCGACAGGCCGGAAATCTGGATTAAATCTGCGAAGGTTTTGGGTTTTGCCTCCAAAAGCATTTGACGTACAAACGGGGTGCCCATTTCCGGGATTGAAAGGGTGCCGGTCTCGCAGTCTATTTCCTCTTTGGTAACGCCCAGCGGCTCTGGCGAAGTGAACAGCTGATACACTTTTGGGTCGGACATCGGCACATCCAGAACGCTGATACCGGTGTATTCCTCAAGGTATTTGTAAATTGTCGGTATATCGTGTCCGAGAATGTCCAGCTTTAAGATTGTGTTGTGGATTGATTCAAAGTCAAAGTGGGTGGTGATTATCTCCGAATTCGGGTCGTCGGCAGGGTGCTGTACAGGCGTAAAGTCCTCGACCTCAAACCCGTTCGGGACCACCACCATCCCGCCTGGATGCTGGCCGGTGGTGCGTTTGACGCCGATACAGCCTTTGACCAGCCGGTCAATCTCGGCGTTGGTCAGGTTAAGCCCGCGTTCCTCAACATACTTTCTGACATAACCGTAAGCCGTTTTCTCCGCGACGGTGGCGATTGTGCCCGCCTTGAACACGTGGTCGGAGCCGAACAGAGATTCGGTATACCTGTGCGCCGACGCCTGATACTCGCCGGCAAAATTAAGGTCGATATCCGGCGCTTTGTCGCCGTCAAAACCGAGAAAGGTCTCAAACGGGATTTCATGCCCGTCTCGCTCCAGCATTTCGCCGCAGTTCGGGCATTCCTTTTCGCTCAAATCAAAGCCGGAGCCGATTTCACCTTTTGTGAAAAACTCGGAGTATTTGCATTTTTTGCAGTAATAGTGCGGCGGCAGAGGGTTGACTTCGGAAATCCCCGCCATACTTGCCACAAACGAGGAGCCGACAGAGCCCCGCGAACCTACCAGATAACCGTGCTCCACCGAATCCTGAACCAGTTTATGCGCTATCATATACATAACGGCGAAACCGTGTTTGGTAATAGCGTTCAGTTCGCGCTCAAGCCGTTCCGAAACGACTGTCGGCAGATTTTCGCCGTAGATTTCCTTTGCCCTGCTCCATGTTATCCTCTGCAGTTCCTCCTCCGCCCCGTCGATGTGAGGAGGGTATATGCCTTCCGGAATTGGGCGTATCTCCTCAATCATATCGGCTATGCGGTTTGTGTTTTGGACCACAACCTCGAAAGCCTTTTCTTTGCCCAAATAGCTGAATTCCTCAAGCATTTCCTCGGTGGTGCGGAAATACAGAGGAAGGCGGCAATCGGCGTCTTCAAATCCCTGTCCGGAAAGCAGGATTTCGCGGTAGATTTCATCCGAAGGGTCAACAAAATGCGAATCACAGGTGGCGCAGACCGGTATGTCCAGCATTTCGCCGAGGCTGACGATTGTACGGTTGAATTCGCGCAGTTGCTGTTCATCCTTTGCCATCCCGTTGCGCAACAGGAAAAGATTGTTGGCAACCGGCTGGATTTCAAGAAAATCGTAAAACCTGGCGATTTCGCACAGCTCGTCCCACGTTTTTCCGTTGACTACCGCCTGATAAAGCTCTCCCTGCTCGCAGCCGCTGCCGATTATCAGTCCCTCTCTGTGTTCAAGCAGCTTTGATTTGGTAATCCGCGGTTTGCGGTGGAAGTTGTGCAAATGGGACCATGAAATCAATTTATAGAGGTTTTTCAGCCCTTTTTTGTCTTTTGCAAAAATTATTGCGTGAAACGGGCGTATTTTTCTGGTGTCAATGCCTGCAAGCTCGGTGTTAATCGAGCCTGTCGATATGATACCCCGCTTTTTAAGTTCCCCGATAAGCCTTGTAAAAATCGCGGCAAGCGCTTTGGCGTCGTCAAGCGCGCGGTGATGTTTGAAATCCTCAATTCCGATGTGGCTGGCAACGGTATCCAGCTTGTAATTCTTTAAGTCGGGATAAAAAATCCTGCACAGGGGAACGGTGTCAACAGACGTAAACTCATAGGGCAACCCGCTTCTGGCCGCGGCGGCCCTGATAAAAGAAGTGTCAAACGCGGCGTTGTGCGCGACCAGCACGTCGCAGTCCCCGCAAAACGAATAAAACATCTCAAGTGCCTGCTTTTCGGTAGGCGCGTACTTCACAATTTCGTCAGTTATGCCGGTCAGTTCGGTGCTTTTCTTTGAAATCGGCCTTAAGGGGTTGACGTAGGTACTGAAACTGTCGGCAATCTCCCCGTTTTTGATTTTTACCGCGCCGATTTCGGTAATCCTCTCGTTTTTAACGCTCAGACCGGTGGTCTCTATGTCAAACACGATAAATTCTCCGCCCAAAGGCTGGTCCGAACCGCCGCGGACAATATTGGTGTCGTCATTTATGTAGTACGCTTCAACGCCGTAGAGGATTTTTATATCCATCCCGACTTTTTTTAGCTCCTCTGCGGCATTCATAGCCTCAGGGAATGCCTGGACCACCCCGTGGTCGGTGATTGCGATTGCTTTATGCTCCCATTCGGCGGCGCGCACAACCAATTCTTTGGTATCGTCAACTGCGTCAAGCGCGGACATTTTTGTATGCGCGTGGAGTTCCACCCTCTTTTTCTCCGCCCTGTCCGCCCTGATGTAGCAGGCCACAACCGCGATTGATTTCGGCTTAAAAATGTTGTCGTTCACGAAACCGTCGAATTCGTATGTGCCCGACATAAGCACGCAGGTCCCGGTCTTAATGCACTCCAAAGCGTTAATCTTCGCTTTGTCCCTGTGGGTATCCAGCCGCAGCGACGCGGTGATTGAACTTGTGTTGTCGGTGATTTTATATGTATAGCGCAGTATGGCGCCGTCGCGGAAACTGCGGACGTCCGTTTCAAACACTTTGCCCCAGACGGTGTATTTGCTACCGTACGGCTCCAACGACGACAGCGGCACCGGTTCTTCGCGGATAGCATGACCGATAACCGTTTGTGCGGTTTCAAGGTAAATTGGGAGTCCGTTTGACGGCGGTTTTAACGGGTCGGCGGGCTTTTTCGGCTTCAGCAGGTTGCCCGACTTTTGGCTATTGAACGAATTGCCGGCGGCCAGAGCGGCCTGTTTTGCCGCCTGCATGACGTCTTTTTCCACAGCTTCCATCAGGCTGCGGTATTCTTCACTTTCAGTGTCGATGTCGGTTACCCCGTCGAATTCAAGCACAACCGAACGCCCAAAAAGCTTTTTTATAAGCATTTTAAGCGATTTGTCGGTTTTTGTGGCTTTGATGATATTCAGCCCGCCGTGAGTCAAAGTGATGGTCATTGTTTCGTTTTTTATGTCGCAGCCGGCGCCGTCAAGAATTCCGTTGACGGCTGCGGTTTCGCGTTTCAGGTATTCCATGATATCAGAAAAACATTCGGAAGTCAGGCTGTCAGGCGGGAAAGACGGCTCAATTACAGCCGAAACCTGCAGCGCCTCCGATATGATTTTTTCAAGCGTTTGGATAGTGCGAAAATCCGCATAAACAGAAAAAGCCAGCCTTATTGCGACTGCCCTTCTGCCAAGGTCGGCTTCAATAGATTTTACTTCCGAATTCAAGCAGAAATCCGGAACCAGACCAAGTTCAACATATTGCCCGAAAACTTCTTTAAAACTCTTTGCCTTCATGGTTGACTCCTGTTTTTTGTGTCGTGAGAACTAATCAAGCATTGAATCTATTTCTTTCATCAATTCATCAACTGCCGCCTCTTCGCTCACGGTTCTGACAATCTCACCTTTTTTGAAAATCGCCACACGTCCCTTGCCGCCGGCAATGCCCACATCGGCCTCACGCGCTTCTCCAGGGCCGTTGACCACACAGCCCATTACCGCGACTTTAATCGGCTTTTTTACGTTAGCAAGCCTTTTTTCCACTTCGCCCGCAATCTTTAATAAATCAATCTCGGTGCGCCCGCAGGTCGGACAAGAGACTATTGTGGCGCGGTCATTTCGCAGCCCCAGAGCGCACAGAAGTTCAAGACCCGCCTCGACCTCCCGCACAGGGTCGGCTGTCAGGGAAATCCGTATGGTGTCGCCAATCCCGCGGAGCAAAAGCGCGCCAATACCCGCCGCGGATTTCAGCAAGCCAGTCCTCTCGGTGCCGGCTTCGGTTACTCCAAGATGCAGCGGGTAGTCGCAGATTTCCGAAACCAATTCATAGGCGCGAACCATGGTCAAAACATCGGAGGATTTCAGCGACAGCACAATACAGTCAAAATCAAACCTTTCAAGCAATGACGCGTGATACATCGCGCTGTCCCGCAGCGCCTCGGCGTTGGGACGCCCGTACTTTGCGAGGATTTCCCTCTCCAGCGAGCCAGAATTCACTCCAATCCTTATCGGAATACCCCGCCTTCTGCATTCGTCAGCCACCGCTTTAATTCTGCTTTCATCTCCGATATTTCCTGGGTTTATCCGTATTTTGTCTGCGCCGGCGGCCGCCGCTTCCAGCGCGAGTTTGTAGTCAAAATGTATATCGGCAACTATCGGAATATTTACAGCTTTTTTGAGCTTAGGTATCAAAGCCACCGCGCCGATGTCGGGGATTGCGGTGCGCAGAATTTCGCACCCGGCGCGCTCAAGCGCTTTTGCTTGTTCGACACAGCCCTGAATATCGCAGGCAGGCTTGCTTATCATCGACTGGACAGTGATTTGGCTGTCCCCGCCGATGGCAACCCCGCCGACCATCACCTTGCGGGTTTTTCTTCTGCTTATCATTTTAATTCACCTGATTTTAACTCAATTTCACCCTGTAATCAGCCTTAAAATATCGTTGAAGGTGATGATAACCAGCAGGATTAGCAGGAGCACAAATCCTATTGCGTGAACCATGCCCTCATATTCCGGCTTTACAGGGCGACGGAAAACAAACTCGTATAACAAAAACATCAGCCGTCCGCCGTCAAGCGCCGGAAGCGGAAGAAGATTGAGCAATCCGATATTCACCGTAAGCAGGGAGACCAGCAGCAGCAGCGGGTACAGCCCGTCCCTTATATCCTCCTGCTGCGCTGCGTTTTCCACAACACTGCCGATAACGTCCACCGTTCCGACCGGGCCGTAAAGCTGGTTTAAGCCGTATTTGCCGGTGATTATGTCTCCGAGGCTTCGCCAAATCATGGTGGCAAGCGAAAATTCGGTTTTGGCGGATTGAACTATTGTAGATAAAGGTGTACGGGGAATTCCCTTTACAGCAAAATCATATATAAGATACTGTCTGCCGGTGTTTTCGTCAATCCCGGTTTTGAATTTTACATCGTTCAGCGTTACCTTTTTGAGTTTGTCATCCGCTTTTCGGCGTACCACGATATCCATCACGCCGTCCTCGTCGCTTTGCATGAGCATTGCGATATCGTGGTCGGTGAAAACACGTTTGCCGTTGATGCTTAAGATTTCATCCCCTGCGCGCAGCCCGGTCTCATATGACGTCGCGGTTTCCGGAAGATAGGATATTGTGGTGCTCGAAAACGCAACCCTGCCGTTCTCGTCGGGTTTTATGCAGGTAGTGAATAAGATTACCAGCAGTAAAAAGCACAGGACAAGGTTCATAGCAACGCCGGCAATAATGATTATGAACCGCTGCCATAATTTTCTGCTGTTGAACGACTGCGGATGGCTGCTTTCGGAGTCTTCCCCCTCCATTGAGCAAAAGCCGCCTATCGGAAACAGCCTGATTGAGTATTTTGTCCGGTTTTCGCCCTTGCCGAATATAAAAATCTTGGGGCCCATTCCTATTGCAAATTCGTTTACCTTTACGCCAAAGAGCTTTGCAGCGGCGAAGTGGCCCAGTTCGTGGACAAGCACGATAACCCCAAACACAAATATACCGGCAAGTATTTTCAACACGGTAAACAGGAAATCTATTGTACTCACCTCTTGATTTTTTTCGCCTTCGCGATTGTATCTTCGCGCACCATTCTGTCAACTTCAAGTATCTGCTCAACCCTGCCGCCAAATTCAGGCAGGCTGTATTCAAGCGAACTCTCGACAAGCCTTGTTATATCCATAAACCCGATTTTATTCTCAAGAAAAAGCGCAACTGCCGCCTCGTTTGCCGCATTCACCGCCGCGGGATAAAGGCCGCCCGTCGCAACCGCTTTGCGGCAAACCTCAATGCCCCTGAAGGTCCTTAAATCCGGCGGGTAAAAACTGAGGGCGCCCAGCTCTGTCAAGTCTAAAGGCTTTACATCACATTCAAGCCGAAACGGCCATGTAATCGCATATTGGATTGGGATTTTCATGTCGGGGACGCCGAGCTGAGCTAATACCGAGTTGTCGCTGAACTCCACTATCGAGTGGACAATGCTCTCTCGGTGGATTACGACGTCAATATTTTCTGCCTTAACGTCGAACAGCCATCTTGCCTCGATGATTTCAAGCCCCTTGTTCATCATGGTGGCTGAATCTATAGTGATTTTCGAGCCCATTTTCCAGTTCGGGTGGCGCAGGGCTTCCTTTGGACTGACAAATTCAAGCTCCTGCTCGGATTTTCCGAAAAACGGCCCGCCCGACGCGGTTAAAATCAGCCGTTTTACCGCCCTGTTCGGAGGCGAGCATTGCAGGCACTGGAATATTGCCGAATGTTCGCTGTCCACCGGTATCAGCTTCACGCCGCTGCGTTCAGCCGCGTTTATTACTACCGGACCTCCGGCGACCAGCGTCTCCTTGTTCGCCAGAGCGACATTATGCCCCGCGTTGATTGCCGCCAGTGTCGGCATAAGGCCAATCATCCCGACAACAGAATTCAGCACAAGGTCGGTATCGGCGGCGGCGGCTTCGCACAGCCCGTCCATTCCCGTGCTCACTTTTACAGGCAAATCCCTGACGCGTTGTTTTAAGTCGGCTGCTGCCTGTTCACTAAATAAAACGGCAAGCGAAGGCCTGAACCGCCTTATCTGCCGCTCAATCAGTTCGACATTGGAGTGCGCCGCGAGGGCTGTAATCGTACAGCCGAGTTTTTCCGCAACTTCAAGCGCATTTGTACCGATGGAACCGGTTGAGCCGAGTATTGTCAAACGCTTGCCTTTGAAATCCATATTTATATAATCTGCACTTTTGACCTCGCAGATATTCTCATCAACAACAGTCATTATACCCTGTCCCTTCAAAACAGCGCTCTATGCGACCAGCGGAAAGTAATGGACAACGATATAAAAGAACGGCGCGGTGAGAAGAAGGCTGTCAAACCTGTCCATCATTCCGCCATGGCCGGGTATGATGTTGCCAAAGTCCTTGACATGGTGCTGGCGCTTAATCAAGGAGGCGAATAAATCCCCGAACACCGGCAAAGGCGCGGATACAAGGGCAAGCAGTGCGACCTGCCAGATAATTATGCCTGCGCTTTCCCTTACGGCGAGGTTTTGATACAGCACACCGGTCAGAACAGCGCTTATTACTGAAACGATTATCCCGCCGATAAGCCCTTCCACAGTTTTCTTCGGGCTGATTGCGGGGCAGAGCTTGCGCTTGCCGAAAAAAGTGCCGATAAAATAAGCGCCCATATCGCTCATCCAAGTGACTATTATCGCGAGCAGCACATAGAACAGCCCGTATTCGTTAAACTTGCGCAGGTAAATAAGGCAGGAAAATGAAAATGGCAGAAATGTGGACATAAAAAAAACAAAGCCGGTCTGCTCAATCTGCTGAGTCTGATGATAACGGATTTGAAGGCAGACTAAAACCAACAGATATGAAAAAACAGCAATCAAGCCGGGCAAAAAATTGTTAAACAGGCTCGTCAAAGGGATAATGGCGGAGTATATCACCGAAGTAAGCGTAATCCATTTGTTGGCGGGGGTATCGGTCTTGGTAACCAGCTCGGCCACCGCCGTTGCGGATATGACGAGCACGGCAAAAGTCAGCGCTATCGGCGGAAGCAGCAGCACCACAGCCATCAATGAGAGGCCGATAGCCCCCCCGATAATTCTCGGCTTCATTTAACTCCTCCAAACCTGCGGTTTCTTTTTGCGTATTCGCGCAGAGCCTTGTCGAGGTCTGCCGGCTTGAAATCCGGCCACAGTACATCCGTAAACACATATTCGGAATATGCCGACTGCCACAAAAGGAAATTGGAGGTGCGGTACTCGCCGCTGGGCCTGATAATCAAATCGGGGTCGGGCTGGCCAGCTGTGTATAAATACTTTTGGAGCAGCTCCTCCCCTATATCTTCAGGGGAAAGGCGGCCTTCCGCCACTTCTTTGGCTATACTCCTAGCGACGCGGGTCAGTTCCTCGCGCCCCCCATAGTTTAAAGCGATATTAAGGCATAAACCTGTTTTATCCTTTGTGAGCTCCTCCGCTTTCTTTATCAGCTCTCTGATTTCAGGCGAAAGCGGGGAAATATCGCCGATAAACCTTGTTTTTATATTTTCGCTCTTAAAATCAGACAGCGATTCCTCCAGATATTCCTTTAATAGCGCCATAAGACTGTCGACCTCGGATTGGGGCCTTTTCCAGTTTTCGGTTGAAAAAGCGTATACGGTAAGGCATTTAATCCCTATTTTTTCACAGTATTTAGTAATCTTTCTGAAAGTTCTGGCACCGTACCTGTGGCCGACCTGACGGGGCAGCGAACGTTTTTCCGCCCATCTGCCGTTGCCGTCCATAATAATCCCGATATGCGCCGGCAGGGCATCTGGCGGCAGCGGCTTCTGTTTGCGTCTGAAAAACAAACAGTTTCACTCCAAATCAATAATAGTCTTTCCGAGCATATTATATGCTTCAGATTTCCATGATTTCCTCTTCTTTTTTGGCGGCAATGCTGTCAATCTCGTCGCAATACTTGTCGGTCAGCTCCTGTATTTTCTTTTCGGCGATTTTCATGTCGTCTTCGGTTATTTCGCTTTTCTTTTTCATCTCTTTGAACTTGTCCATCGCGTCCCTGCGGATTGACCTTATCGCGACTTTGCTGTCCTCGGCGTATTTCGCGACGTTCCTAACAATCTGGCGGCGTCTTTCCTCTGTCAGCGGAGGGAAAATCAGGCGGATTGAGCCGCCGTCGTTCTGAGGGTTGATGCCGATATCGGAAGCCTGAATTGCCCTTTCGATATACTTTAATACCGATTTGTCCCATGGCTGAATTAAGATTGTGCGCGCGTCAGGCACGGATACCGCAGACACCTGATTAATCGGAGTGGGCACCCCGTAGTAGTCGACCTTAATCTTGTCGAGAACTGCCGGGTTTGCACGACCCGCGCGTATGCCGGCATACTCGCTGACCAGCACCCCTACGGTTTTGCTCATTCTTTCTTCAGCATTAGTCAGAATTGCATCCATGGTTATTATACCTCCTTGACAATTGTTCCAATATCATCGCCATTGATTGCACGGACTATGTTTTTGGGGTCGCTTAAGTTGAATACCAGAATGGGTATCGCGTTGTCGCGGCAAAGCGTGGCGGCGGTGGAATCCATAACCTTGAGTCCAAGGTTCAGCAAATCAAGGTATGACAGGGAATCGAACAAAACGGCGTTGGCGTTCTGCTTCGGGTCGCTGTCGTATATTCCGTCAACCATGCTTGCTTTGAGTATGATGTCAGCCTCGATTTCGGCGGCGCGCAGGGCTGCCGCGGTATCGGTTGAAAAGAACGGGTTGCCCGTGCCGCATGCGAATATTACCACCCGCCCTTTTTCAAGGTGCCTGACTGCCCTGTTGCGTATATAGGGCTCGGCAACCTGGTTCATCCCAATAGCGGTTTGAACGCGTACTACACAGTTCAGCTGCTCTAATGCGTCCGCAAGCGCCAAAGCGTTGATTGTGGTGGCCAGCATTCCCATGTGGTCGGCGCGGGTCCTGTCCATCTGGCCGCTGGTGCGGCCCCTCCAGAAATTGCCCCCGCCAACAACGATTGCGATTTCGACGCCCGCGTCCACGCAGACTTTGATTTCCCTGCATATTTTAAGCACCGTATCAAAGTCCAGACCGAAATTGTTTTCGCCTGCCAGCGCTTCCCCGCTGAGCTTCAATAAGACCCTTTTATACTTTGGCTGCATCTTCATCAAAGCCTTTCCATCTCTTGCTATTCAGTTTTTATCCGCCGCGACCGGCTGGATATATTCTCCGTATATTTTACACTATTAAACCAGTTGTGTAAAGCCGGCAAAGGTGTCAAATCTGTAAATTTTACTCGGTTTTAAAGCTCAACCGCCTGCTTTCCGGCCGTATGGCTGGTTTTATCTTTATACGGCGCGGATTATAAAAAAGCGCAAAAAAACACCGGCTTGCTGCAGCCGGCGCTTTATTAAGACAACCTGTTTTTAAAATCCTCATAGCCGAATGATTTTACAAGCTCTATTCCGCCGGCCTTTTTTGCAACCGCGATGGAAGGCAGCCCAATGCCGTTGAAGGTGTTGTTTTTGACCATGGTATAATGCGCCATGTCCTCAAAAACAATCCTATCCCCTTCTTTAAGCGGCTCATCGAATGAATAATCCCCGATGACGTCACCGGCAAGACAGGAAATACCGCCGAGACGGTAGGTGTGCGGCTTTTCATGCGGCAGGCCGCTGCCGGGCACAGAAGGCCGGTACGGCACTTCCAGAACATCGGGCATGTGGCAGGTGGCGGAGGTATCTAGAATTGCGATTTTCACGTCCAAATCCAGAATATCCTTAACAGTCGCGATAAGATAACCGGCATTGAGAGCCACCGCTTCCCCCGGCTCCAGATATACGGTCAGCCCGTAAGTCTCCTGTACCCGGTTGATTTCGGATATCAGGGTGTCAATGTCGTAGTCGTCGCGGGTGATGTGGTGCCCGCCACCCATATTAAGCCAGCGGATTTTTTTGAGGTATTCCCCGAATTTCTCTTCGACCGCGGAGAGAGTTATGACCAGCGCGTCCGCGTTCTGCTCACACAGGGTGTGAAAATGAAGCCCGGTAATGCCTTCCGGCAAATCCCCTTTAAGCCCGCTTACCGGTACCCCAAGCCTTGAGCCGGGAGCGCACGGGTCGTATTTTGGGTGCTGCTGGGTCGAACATTCGGGGTTAATCCTTATACCGCAGTAACAGCCGGCTTTTTGCGCCGTATCCTTGAATTTTTTCCACTGGCTGAAAGAGTTGAACACTATATGGTCGCAGATTTCTGCAATCTCGTCGAACTCGTCCTCAAGGTATGCCGGCGAATATATGTGGTTCTCGCCCCCCATTTTCTCATATCCCAGCTTCGCCTCGTACAGGCCGCTGGCGGTTGTGCCCTGAAGGTATTCGCTGATTAACGGATACAGCGAGTACATCGAAAACGCTTTCTGAGCCAGCAGTATTTTACATCCGGTGCTGGTTGCGACTCTTTTCAGTATTGCGAGGTTATGCTGCAGATTTGCCTCGTCCACAACATAACAAGGCGTTTTAAGCGAATTAATGTCAAAATTCAAATCCATCAAAAATCTGGCCTTTCGGAAAACTGTTTAATCTACAAGCTTTGGGTTTTCAATAATCTTCCACGGAAGCCCCCATTTATTCAGCTCTTCCATAAACGGGTCGGGGTCGAATTCCTCGATATTATAAACCCCGGCTTTATCCCATTTTTTTGTAATCAGCATCATCGCGCCAATCATCGCGGGCACTCCGGTTGTATAGGAGACCGCCTGTGCGCCGACTTCCCTGTAACACTCCTGATGGTCGCAGACGTTGTAGATATAGTAACTGCGCTCTTTTCCGTCCTTGACCCCCTTGAATATACAGCCGATATTGGTTTTTCCGCGCGTGCGCGGCCCCAGGCTTGCCGGGTCCGGCAGAACGGCCTTGAGGAATTGCAGCGGGACAATCGGCCTGCCCTCGAACATTATCGGCTCAATTGAAGTCATGCCGACGTTTTGGAGGCACCTTAAATGCGTAAGATAGCTCTCGCCGAACGTCATGAAAAAGCGGATTCTGCGCAGCCCGCGGATATTTTTGGAAAGGGATTCGAGCTCCTCGTGGTACAGCAGGTACATATCACGTTCGCCGACTTCGGGAAAATCATACACTCTCTTTACTTCCATCGGTTTTGTCTCAACCCATTCGCCGTTTTCCCAGTACCTGCCGTTGGCGGTAACTTCGCGGATGTTGATTTCGGGGTTGAAGTTTGTCGCGAACGGATAACCGTGGTCTCCCGCGTTGCAGTCAAGAATGTCAATTTCGTGGATTTCGTCAAACAGGTGTTTTTGCGCGTACGCCGAGAACACTCCGGTAACGCCGGGGTCAAAACCGCTGCCCAGCAGCGCGGTAATGCCCGCTTCTTTATATTTGTCGCGGTATGCCCACTGCCATTTATACTCGAATTTTGCGGTGTCCGGCGGCTCGTAGTTTGCCGTATCAAGGTAATTGGTCCTTGTCGCAAGGCACGCATCCATAATGGTAAGGTCCTGATAAGGCAGCGCAAGGTTCAGCACCACATCAGGCTTAAAGCTCTCAATCAGCGGAATAAGCTCATCCACTTTGTCGGCGTCCACCTGCGCGGTATATACCTTTGTCCTGCCGCCGTCCAGCTTTTGCTTTAAGGCGTCGCATTTGCTCTTTGTGCGGCTGGCTATCATAATCTCGTCAAAGACATCGCTGTTCTGGCAGCACTTGTGAGCGGCAACACTGCCGACTCCGCCGCAGCCGATAATCAAGGCTCTACCCATTTTATACCCTCCAGATTATTTGAGTTTATCGTTTGCCCAATGACAACAGCAGTTCCCGCATTACCTTGCAGGCGACGGCGGTGGAAGCCCCGCTGCTGTCATAAACAGGGCAGAGCTCGTTCACGTCGCAGCCCACAATATTCAGCCGGCTGACCTGCCGTATCGCGTCAAGCAGTTCGGTAAACCCTACTCCGCCGGCTTCCGGGGTGCCTGTGCCGGGAAAAACTGACGGGTCAAGTATATCCAAATCTATGGTCAGATAAACCGGCTTTCCTGAAAGTTTGTTTACTGCGTCTTCAAGCCCGCTAAAGTCGAATTTTGTCGTATAAACGTGTTTTTTGGCCCACAGGAACTCGGATTTATCCCCGGACCTTATCCCGAACTGGTATATCCTTCCGTCCCCCACCAATTCCCACGCCCGCCGGATTACGGTGGCATGGGACAGTTTTGCGCCGAGGTATTCATCGCGGGTATCGGCGTGGGCGTCAAAATCTATAATGTGAAGCTGGTCATATACTTTCGCCGCGGCGCGGACGGCGCCGAGGGTAACAAGATGTTCCCCGCCGACCATTACCGGAAGCTTTTCGTCCTTTAGAACTCTCAAAGTAAATTCTTCAATTCTTTCCAGAACGGGAACGGGGTCTCCAAACCCAAGCTCCAAATCCCCGGCGTCGAAAACCCTGATTTCGGATAAATCGCAATCCTGATAAGGGCTGTAAGTCTCAATGCCGAAAGACTCTGAACGCACAGCGTTGCAGGCGAAACGAGCGCCCGGCCTGAAAGAGGCGGTGCAGTCGTATGGCGCGCCGAAAAGCACGATATCCGCATTTGAGTATTCGGCGTCGCAGCCGATAAAAGTCTGTATGTTCCTATTCAACGCCCTCAACATCCTCAAGCAGTTCTTCCACATAATTTGGCAGCGCAAAACATCCGATATGAAGCTGGGTGTTGTAGTACCGGGTGTTGATGCCCAGACTGCGCCAGCGTTTGGGGTCAAAATCCCTTATCGGGTGGTATTTTTTTGAAGCAAACCCGAACAGCCAGTGCCCTGACGGATATGACGGGATATGCGCCTGATATACCCGGCTTATCGGAAACGACTGGACAATCCGCTTGTGTATCCGCTGGGTCGCTACCGCGTCAGCCGCATAAAAAGGGCTTTCATGCTGGTTTACCAATATACCGTTCTCTTTCAATGCCTTGAAACAGTTGCCGTAGAACTCCTTTGTAAACAGACCCTCGCCGGGCCCGAACGGGTCGGTGGAATCCACGATTATAATGTCGTATTCGTCGCTGCACTTGCGGATAAACTTCATCCCGTCCAGAATATGGATGTTAACCCTCTCGTCGTCAAAACCGCAGGCGGTCTGCGGAAGGAATTCCCTGCATACTTTTATTACAAGCTCGTCAATGTCGACAATATCAATATGCTCAACAAAGGGATACCGCGTCAGTTCCCGCAAAACCCCGCCGTCCCCTGCCCCGATTACCAGAACCCGCCTGGGGTTGGGGTGTACCGCCATCGCAGGGTGCACTATCATTTCATGGTAAATGAATTCGTCTTTTTCAGTCATCATCAGGTAGCCGTCAATCACCAGAAAACGGCCGAACTCCTGCGATTCCAGCACATCAATCCGCTGAAACTCGCTTTTTCCGCTGTAAAGCTGTCTGTCGACCTTGATTAAAAATTTGGCGTGCGGAGTGTGTATTTCAGAATACCACAGTTCCAATTCTCTACCTCCGGCTTTTTTCTATATTATAACCTGACAACCTTTATTGTTTCAACCTCAAGGTCTTCAGTGCCTGTGAGGAAGCAGCCTTTTTCCTTTGAGTATTCGATATAATCAATGATTTCGCCGGTTATCTCCTCGCCCGGCGCGAGGATTGGTATGCCGGGTGGGTAGCTCATCACGAACTCCCCGCTTATCCTGCCGCCGCTTCGACTTATCGGCAGGGACTCCTTTTCTGAGTAAAAAGCGGTCTTGGGAGGGATTACGACACGGGGATTGATATATTCATGCTTAATCATTCCCGTTTTATCCCGCTTGTAGATCCTTGCGATTTCGGAAAGCGCGCCGACCAGTCTTTCGATGTCCTTGTAGCTGTCCCCTACCGAAATGTATGCGAGTATGTTGCTTAAATCCCCGAATTCAATCTGTATGTCGTATTCGTCTCGCAGTATGTCGTATACCTCAATCCCGGCAAGCCCCAAATCAAGGGTGTATACCGACAGCTTTGAAATATCAAAATCAAATATCGTGTCGCCGTTTATAATCTCGCGGCTGTACGCGTAATACCCTCCGAGATTGTTGATTTCGTCCCTTGCGTACTGCGCCATCTCCTTGACCTTTTCAAAAATGGTCTCGCCCTCGGTAGCCAGCCTTTTGCGGGACAAATCGAGGCTGCTAAGAAGCAGGTACGACGCGCTGGTGGTCTGGGTAAGGTTAATAATCGAGCGCACTGCGTCCTTGTTAATGCCGCTGCCGACAAGCAGAAACGAGCTTTGGGTCAGCGAGCCGCCGGATTTGTGCATGCTGACCGAGGCCATGTCGGCGCCGGCCGCCATTCCGCTTACCGGCATGTCCTTTCCGAAATAAAAATGAGTACCGTGCGCCTCGTCCACAAGTACCTTCATTCCCCGCTCATGCGCGAGCCTTGTTATTTCTTTTATATTTGAGCAAATCCCGTAATAAGTCGGGTTGTTGACAAAAACCGCTTTTGCGTCGGGGTTTTCATCAATCGCTTTTTTATAGTCCTCGATAGACATGCCGAGCGAAATGCCCAGCTTGTAATCCAGCGCCGGGTTTACATACACCGGCACGGCGCCGCAGAGAATCAGCGCGTTGATGGCGCTGCGGTGGACATTGCGTGGCAGGATGATTTTATCCCCATGTTTGCAGACCGACAATATCATCGCCTGCACGCAGGACGTGGTGCCGCCGACCATTAAAAAAGCATAGCCGGCTCCGAACGCCTGCGCCGCCAGTTCCTCCGCCTCGCGGATTACCGAACTGGGATGGCTTAAATTGTCCAGCGGCTTCATTGAATTGACGTCAACCGACATGCACCGTTCGCCTAAAAACTCGGTTAACTCCCTGTTCCCCCTGCCGCGCTTGTGGCCTGGCACGTCAAACGGAACCACCCGGATATTCCTGAGATTCTCCAGCGCCTCCGCAATTGGCGCCCTGTTCTGTGATAAGACCTCCACGACGCACCAGCCCTTTCCGCGCCCAAAATTCTAAAGCTGATCAGTCAATAAATGTTTGTGCCGCTGAAAATCTCCAGCATTTCCTGACGAAGGCTGTTGGTGATTTGAAGCCTTGTTTTAGGGGGTATCTCGTAAACGTCAGTATTAAACAAATAGTTTTTGAGGTCTACTTCCTTAATCATCATTTTGGTATGGAATATATTGCTCTGGTATACGTTTATATCAATGGCGTCGTATTTTTCAAGAATAGACTTGTCGATATAATCCTGAATTGATATCATGGGATGGTCGATAAACACTTTCCTGCCGCTGATGTCGCGGGTAAAGCCGCGGACACGGTAATCCATGGTTATGATATCTGAATCAAAGCTGCCGATAAGGTAATCCAGAGTGCTCAGCGGGGTTATCTCCCCGCAGGTGGACACGTCAATGTCGACCCGAAATGTGGCGATGCTTTTTTCGGGATGGAATTCGGGATAGGTGTGGACGGTAACGTGGCTTTTGTCAAGATGGGCAACCACGGCGTCAGGCGCAAGTATTTTATCCTGATTGATTGAGCCCAGCAGGTTTTCCTCGGCAATTAGGAAGGTAACGCTCGCGCCCTGAGGCTCGTAATCTTGCTTTGAGACGCTCAGCACGTGGGCGCCAATCATCTCGGTCAGGTTATATAAAATATTTGTCAGCCTTTCGGAATTATACTGCTCGTCAATATACGCAATATAATCCTTCTGTTCACGTTCGGTCTTAGCGTAACAAATATCGTATATATTAAAACTCAAGGATTTGGTTAGGTTGTTGAACCCATACAGCTTCAGTTTGTTTCCCATGACCATTAATCCTTTCATAAAAGCTATTTCGGCAGCCCGATAGTTTAATAAAAAACCCAAGTGAAAAATGGCTACTTACCACAAATCACTTGAGTACGTTCTCAGTGTGCATTTTTGATGAGTTACCTCATCGCCTTCAATTTCACAATGCAGAGTGTCAGAGTCTATATAGCAAGAACCTTACTTTTACTACTCTTATTGACCGTTTCACAAGTGTTGTGTAAGATTACACCCGGATATTAGTGATTAACTTTTCAGATTAACCTCAATCAATAATGCAGCGAAAGCTGCGGTTCGGCTGCTGACCCGGCTGTCCGTATGGCCTTAATTCCAAAACTGGAATGGTCAATTTTTCTTGCAACAGTTACCTGATTGGATTTGGTAACTATTATGCGATATCGGATAAAATAATCGCATTATGATTAGACCTCTGAACTCAATGAGGCAACATAAGGAGTATACTATTCAATATCGGGGTTGTCAATACATTTTTTATATTTTGTTTGCCCCGCTGATTAAGGCGCGAAATCAGTGAAAAAACTCGGAAAAAAACGGCTGATTACCGATATGGGCGGCACGTTTCAACGACCTCCTTAACCAGCATCCACTCTTTGAGTTTTTTGTCAAAACCGACGGCGTGCGCGGGGCTGGTTGATGGCAGGGTGTATTTTTTGAGTCCTTCAAACACATCGGGTTTAACAAGCCTTTTATAGAATATTCCGGCATTCTTTGAGTTAAAAAAAACCGCTTCCAGTTCCGGACATCTGTGTAAAAGATATGCAAAATCATTGGCAACCGGTCTTTTTATGCCTTCGTCTGCGCTGCCCTGTCTTTCGCAGGCGGATATGACATCCCAAAGTGCAATACGTTTTTCTTTCAGAAACTCAACTCGTTTTTGATAGTCGTCGGGCGCCTTTTTGTCCCAAAGAGCGAATATTATCGGCCAGAATTTGTTTTGGGGATGTCCGTAATATTGGAGGCGCTCAAGGGAGGCTGCAGACGGCATGGTACCCAGAATAAGCACGCGCGCGTCCGGCTCGGCAATCGGCGGAAACCCTTGAATCATCGGCAAAAACAACCCTTCCAAGATTTCAATGCGCCGAGGTTTGAGATGGACCTGTTCGCATATGCAGGGTTGACCCCGAATAAGATTTAAAGTAATATTATAAGATGGTATCAGGTCTATAAATATGATATCATAAACGCGGCGATTTACGATACTGAAATATCAGAATTAGAATGGAACGGACATGGAAAAAAGGGAAAGAATCAGAAAAATAATTGAAATCCTGAAGGACAGATACCCCGACCCAAAATGCTCACTTGAATACAGCGACCCTTTTCAACTGCTTGTCGCGACCAGGCTTGCCGCCCAGTGCACAGACGCCAGGGTGAACATGATTACCCCCGCGCTGTTTGAGCGCTACCCGGCAATAGAGGATTTCGCGAACGCGGAATTGAGCGAGCTTGAACAGCTTATCCACTCCTGCGGTTTGTACAGGACAAAGGCAAGGGACATAAAAGCTATGGCAAAAATGATTATCGGGGTGTACGGCGGCGTAATCCCCGACACTATCGAGGAACTGACAAAACTGCCGGGTGTCGGCCGCAAAACCGCCAACCTGATAGTCGGGGACGTATACGGCAAGCCCGCCGTAGTCGCCGACACTCATTGTATCAGGATTTCCAACCGTTTGGGGCTGTGCAGCACCAAAAACCCGTATAAGGTGGAAAAGCAACTGCGCAAAATCCTCCCTCCGGAAGAAAGCAACGATTTTTGCCACAGGCTGGTGCTGTTTGGAAGGGAAATCTGCTCCGCCCGCTCCCCGCGCTGTGAAATATGCCCTTTGGCGGATTATTGCCCAAGCAATTGCCTGCTGTCCGGTAAGGCGGTCTGACATCAGTCGCGCGCGGTTTTATTGCCCCCAAAACTCGCAATGCAGAAACGGTAAACCGGCAGCGCGATTAAACTGAGCGCTCCCCAAAGTATGCTGTAAAGTAAACATACTTGCCCCTTTATATTCAGCATCATGCCGCTGTAATCCCATACGTTCATTTTAAGACGCATATTGAGCAGGTATCCGCTGGCAAACTCCACAGCCGTTACCGCCAAGGCGCACAGTGCGCAGCGAATAACCATCCCCTTTCTGCATAAGCTGTGAATTCTGCCTATGATATTAAAACATATCCCGCCGACTATGAACATTGACCAATGGGTATACCCCCTCCACAGAAGCTCAAGCAGATTGTAAAGCGCTCCGCCAATACAGAAAAGTGAAAACTCACAGCCAAACTTTTTTGCCGCGAAATTCCTGCGGTTCATTTAAGTTTTGCCCCCAATATTCCGATATTCTAATATAGAATACCCTGAGGCTTTTCGAAGAAACCGAGTAATTTCTCCCAATGGAATACGGAGGATAAAGATGGCAGCAAACCCCGTCAAACCGGTTGTTATAAAAAATGTTGACAAATCGGGCAGAACGCGCGGGCAGGCCTATGTATTAAATTATTCAAAGCTGTTTTGGGTGTTCATATTCGGGTGTGTTGTCGGGGTGGCCGTCGAAACGCTGTGGTGCATTCTTACCCTGCGCAGAATAGAAAGCCGCGCCGGGGTGATATACGGGCCTTTCAATCCGGTTTACGGTTTTGGCGCCGTCCTGCTTACAACCGTCTTAAAAAGGCTTTGCGATAAAAGGGATTTATGGGTCTTTTTAGGAGGCATGGTTATCGGGGGCGGGTTCGAATACCTGTGCAGTTTTCTGCAGGAATTGGTATTCGGCACCGTCTCGTGGGAATACAGCGGCACGCAGTTTAACTTTAACGGGCGGACAAATCTTATGTATTCGTTTTTCTGGGGCCTTCTCGGCCTTGTATGGGTAAAAGAGGTTTTCCCACGGATTTCGCTGCTGGTTGACCGTATACCCAAAAGCTTTAACAAATGCCTTATTGTTGCCCTGACTGTGTTCATGTCTTTTAACATGATTGTTACCGCGTTTGCTATCGGCAGGCAAAGCCAGCGCAGGTTATCACTTCCGGCGGACAGCAGAATTGACCGGTTTCTCGACAAGCACTACCCTGACGAGTTCCTCAAACGCAAATTCCCGAATATGAAGGCTGTGGAATAAATCGTTTGACAGGGGGGCTTTTATGTGATTCACACCATATTAAATTTTGTCAACAAAGCCGGCGCGGCCTCCCCGGTTGCACCTTCGGAAAGCGCCGAAACCAAAAAAGCATTGAAAGCCATAACCGGACTGAGCAAAATCACCGATAACCTGAATATCAGCGAGCAGGCAAGGACCGCCATGATTTTTAACGCCGTTTCCGCTTCCGCCGGAGCCAAAATCAGGGTGGATTCCGAGACTCATGACCCTTCAAAGAAAAAGGAGAGAATTAAAGAAGAACCACATAATGAAAACGAAAGCGGCGGAAAACATTTTAACAGCGGCAGGGACGGGCAGCAAAGCCGCGCGCCGGCAAAAAAACAGGACGCGGGCAAGCCCGCAAGACCTCCCGGCGGCAAAGGCAACATAATCGACATTCTGGTATAGCAAAAGCCTAAACACTTCCCCCACTCCCCTATTCCCTATTGCATACTTTGCAATAGGTTTTTTTATGCCCAATTCCCTGCCCTTTGTCCCCTGCCCATGCCCCGCTAAAACCTCCCGTTGGTCATAAAGCCATAGGATTTGGAATAAAATATCCTAGTACATGTCCTGAAAACCAAATTCTTAAGGAGTGTCCGCCGATGGCGCAGTTACCCGCGGTTCTTGACGGGCTGGCTTTGGACCAGGTGGAGCAGTCCAGACGTGAATTCGGCTCGAACGAGCTCGCCAGAAAAAAGCGCAGGGGCTTTTTCCTCCGTTTTCTGGACAGCTTTGGAGACCCGATTATCAAGGTGCTGTTGGCTGCTCTCGCAATTAATTTGATTTTTCTGTTCCGCAATTTCGACTGGTATGACTCCGCCGGAATTGCTATCGCAATCCTCCTTGCGACTTTTGTGTCCACCCTCTCGGAATACGGGAGCGAATCCGCCTTTGTAAAGCTTCAGGAAGAGGCCGCGCGCGTCAAATGCCGGGTCCGCAGAAACGGGATTGTGGTGCAGGTGCCGATTGACGATATTGTGGTCGGGGATATTGTCTTGCTTGAGGCCGGAGAGCAGATACCGGCGGACGGCGAAATAATCGAGGGGGCGTTAAAGGTCGACCAGTCCGCGCTGAACGGGGAAAGCCGGGAAGCCGAAAAAAAACCCGGATATAGCGGGGACAGCCGAGATTTTTTCTCAAAAAACCGGCTGTTCCGCGGCAGCGTGGTCTGTTCGGGCGAAGGGGTCATGCAGGTGCACAAGGTGGGCGATTCCACATTATACGGCAGCATGGCCAGTGAGGTGCAGGAGGAAACGCGGGAAAGCCCGCTTAAAGTAAGGCTTGGCCGGCTTGCAAGGACTCTGAGCAGGCTGGGATACTGCGCGGCAATTCTGGTGGCGCTGGCGGATTTATTCTATTCCCTGCTAATAAAAAACGGAATGAGCATAAATCAGGCGTTAAATATGATGACCCGCTGCCCTTCTGTGTTTTTTGAACACCTGCTCCATGCCGCAACCCTTGCGATTACAGTTGTGGTGGTGGCAGTCCCCGAAGGGCTTCCGATGATGATTACTGTGGTGCTTTCCTCAAACATGCGCAAAATGCTTAAGGACAACGTTCTGGTGCGAAAGCTGGTAGGAATAGAAACGTCAGGCAGCCTGAACATACTGTTTGCCGACAAAACAGGCACCCTGACACGCGGGCGGCTGAAGGTTGCGAGTTTTGTCTGCGGCGACGGCAGTGAGCACAACAGCTTTTCTGCCCTTAAAAGAAAAAAGGGGCTGTGGGAGCTTGTGGAATTGTCCGGTATATTCAACACCGGCAGCACCATCACCGCCGGCAAAGTGCTCGGCGGGAATGCGACCGACCGCGCTTTGATTAGATTTATCTCGCCCGCTAGCCCAAGCTTACGAGGAGAATACATAAAAAAAGGCTCTGTCCCCTTTGACAGCGCCTACAAGTTTTCGGCGGCGACGATTATCCCCAAAACAAAAATCCCTGCCGGCAGACAAATTGTACTGATAAAAGGCGCGCCGGAAATAATCCTTCCTTACTGCGACAGGTATTTTAACGACAGCGGCAAAGCAATTCAGCTTGAAAGCCGGCTGCGGCTCGAAAGCAAAATGAAACAGATGGCAAAAAACGCGGTGCGGGTGCTTGCGCTTGCAGTTTCGGAAGCTCCCGTAACCCGCCGCGGCGATTTTTCGCGCCTTATTCTAATCGGGCTTGTCGGGATACGCGACGAACTGAGGCCGAAAGCGCGCTGCGCGGTCAAACAAATAAGCAGAGCGGGAATACAGGTTGTGCTGATTACCGGGGACAACAGGGAAACTGCCGCGGCGGTCGCAAAAGAATCCGGGCTGATTACCGGCAAGGACGGGGAGCAGGTGATAACCAGCAGTGAGCTGTCGGCCTTAAGCGACAGCGAGGTTAAAAAGCGGCTGCCCTCAATACGGGTGGTGGCGCGGGCGTTGCCCACCGACAAAAGCCGACTGGTGAGGCTGGCGCAGGAGTTAGGGCTGGTGGTCGGCATGACCGGAGACGGCATTAACGACGCTCCGGCCTTAAAAAGGGCGGATGTGGGTTTCGCGATGGGCAGCGGCACCGAAATCGCCAAAGAAGCCGGCGATATCGTAATCCTCGACGACAATATCGCCTCGATAGCAAAGGCTGTGATGTACGGCAGGACAATATTCAAGAGTATCCGAAAATTCATAATCTTTCAGCTTACCATGAACTTAAGCGCGGTCGGCATTTCGGTCGTCGGCCCGTTTATCGGGATTGACACTCCGGTAACAGTAATTCAAATGCTGTGGATTAACATCATCATGGACACCCTTGCAGGGCTTGCGTTTGCCGGCGAACCCCCGCTTGACGAATACATGCGCGAGCCCCCGAAACGGCGGGAAGAGCCCGTGCTCAACCGTTATATGCTTCACTCGATTTTATGTATGGGGATTTTTAAAGTGGTTTTATGCGTGCTATTTTTAAAACTTAAGCACTTCCGCGCGCTTTTCAGATACACCGGAAATCCGGTTTACTTTATGACCGCTTTTTTCGCTCTTTTCATCTTCGCGGGGATTTTCAACTGTTTCAACGCGCGCACATACAGGATTAACCTGCTTGCGCACATCAGGAAAAACCCGATGTTTATCCTGATAATGGCTGCGGTCGCCGCAATCCAGCTCTTGCTGATTTATTACGGCGGCAGCCTGTTTCGCACCGCCGGCCTGACTTTTTTTGAGCTTGTAAGAGTGATTATGATTGCTTTTCTGGTGGTGCCGGTGGACTGTATCAGAAAACTGGTTTTAAGGCTTTTTGGGCGCAAGGGGATAGTTTAAACCCTGTTTTTCAGCAAAGCGCGAAAGCCCCTGAACGCCGGCTGCCCTAAAACTTCGGCAAACCCGGCAATCCGACTTAAAACAATTGACAATCCACCTTTAATTGTTTAGTATATATTGTATTGCAACAGGTAACGCAGGAGCACGTTTTCCTGCCTTGAAAGGATGTCAAACGGATGAAAAACAGCGAAAAATCAATGGACAGAATAGTCGCGCTCTGCAAAAACAGAGGGTTCATATTTCCGGGCTCGGAAATATACGGCGGGCTCGCAAACACGTGGGATTACGGGCCGCTCGGCGTTGAGCTGAAAAACAATGTCAAAAAGGCATGGTGGAAGAAGTTCGTACAGGAAAGCCCTTTGAATGTCGGGCTTGACAGCGCAATTCTGATGAACCCGAAAACTTGGGTTGCTTCAGGGCATGTCGTAAGCTTCACCGACCCCCTGATGGACTGCAAAAGCTGCAAAACCCGCCACCGCGCGGACAAGCTGATAGAAGATTTCGGCGCAAATCCGGCAGGCTGGGACTTTAAGAAGATGAAAGCCTATATTGACGAGAACGGCATAAACTGCCCAAACTGCGGCAAGCATGATTTTACCGATATACGCACCTTTAACCTTATGTTCAAGACTTTTCAGGGCGTAACCGAGGATTCGAAAAACGAGCTGTACCTGCGTCCGGAAACAGCGCAGGGGATTTTCGTAAATTTCGCCAATGCTCAAAGAAGCATGCGGAGAAAAATCCCGTTCGGGATAGCGCAAATCGGCAAGAGCTTCCGCAACGAGATTACGCCCGGCAATTTCATTTTCCGCACCCGTGAATTTGAGCAGATGGAGCTTGAGTTTTTCTGCAAACCCGGCACCAACCTCGAATGGTTCTCATACTGGAAGGATTTCTGCATAAACTGGCTGCTTTCGCTCGGTCTGCAAAAGGTGAATATCCGCATGCGCGACCACGAGCCGGAGGAGCTTTCGCACTATTCAAACGCCACCACCGATATCGAGTTCCTGTTCCCGTTCGGATGGGGCGAGCTGTGGGGGATTGCCGACCGCACAGATTACGATTTGCGGCAGCATTCGGAATACTCCGGTCAAAAGCTGGATTATTTCGATGCCGAAACTAACGAACGCTATATCCCCTATGTCGTCGAACCGTCGCTCGGCGTCGACAGGATGGTATTGGCCCTGCTTTGCGACGCCTATGACGAGGAAACACTTGACGATAACGACAGCAGGGTGGTTTTGCGCCTGCACCCGGCAATCGCTCCGGTTAAAGCAGCGGTTCTGCCGCTGTCTAAAAAGCTCGGCCCGGAAACATTCAAAATCTACGAGTCTTTGTCCAAATACTTTGTATCCGATTATGACGATACCGGTTCAATCGGCAAGAGATACCGTCGTCAGGACGAGATTGGCACCCCCTACTGCATCACCTACGATTTTGACAGTGCGAACGACGGTTGTGTAACGGTGCGCGACCGTGATACAATGGAGCAGGAGCGCATTCCTGTTGACAAGGTCGTTGAATACATTACGGAAAGAATTTTTTACTGATGAAAGAGGTTCCCGATGAGTTACTGGAAGCGGTCAAATCACCGTCTTTTCCGAAAAAACCGGTACAACGACCGGTTTATAAGGTATTTGCTGATATCCCTGCTTGCGGTAATGTTTATAACAGTGATAGTTTTGTTTGCGGTTGCGAATAATAAACCGGACAAATCCGGCGCTTCCTCAACAACTGCAACCACCACAACCAATACTACGACGACTATCACAACGACTACAACCACCGCCACTACAACAGACACAACCGCCGTGGCTGAAACCGCCGGCACAACTCTTGTGGATAATAGCACAAAACTGATAAAACCCGTCGGGGACGAATATTTTGACGACGCTTGCTTTATCGGCGATTCGCGCACTCAGGGGCTTAAGCTGTATTCCGCCCCGAAAAACGCGACTTTCTACGCCGAAAAAGGGATGACGGTTGCAGGCTTTTTTAACAAAAAGGCGTTCAATAACAAAACCATGACTGCCGAACAGACGCTGAAGAAAAACAAGAAAAAGTTCGGCAAAGTATATATCATGCTTGGGCTGAATGAGCTGGCATGGCCGAGCGTGGACAGCTTTATCCAAAGGTATGGCGAGGTGGTGGATTCGGTTAAATCCTCCCAGCCGGGCGCAAAGGTCTTCGTCCAGTCCATACTCCCCGTTTCGGCTAAAAAATCCGCAAGCCACCAGAGCTTCAACAATCCGCGGATAAAAAAATACAACGAGCTGATTTACAAGATGTGCGTAAAGAAAAAAGTAATCTACCTCAATGTCGCCGAAGCAGTTCAGGATAAGGACGGATATCTCCCCGCAAAGGCGACCACCGACGGAATACACATGAACAAGGAATACTGCGACAAGTGGATGTACTATATAAGGACTCACACCGATGTCCCGATAGCCGGCGAAACCACTCCGACAAAAACTGCCGATACATCCGTCGGGCCCGCCTCAACATCTTATACCAGCGCCACCCAAACATCAATCGCGGCAAACACAACCGCTACCACGGCACAAAAATAAAGAAAGGAAAATAGGAATGACAAAGTTTAAAGTTCTCGCTGCAGTTTTTGCCTTTCTGACGATTTTTATTGCGGGCTGTTCGTCAAAAGATGTTGAAATCGACATCAACGCGCTTGCCGACGACCTGAAAAACAGCGTGCCCTTTGCCGACACTCTGGAAGAACCGGTGAATACGGCTTACGAGATTAATGAAGCGGATTTAAAAGGGCAGAAAGTCTATATCAGCACCGGAGCGACCGCCGAGGAAATCGCGGTGTTTGAGGCTGTGGACAAACAGGCTGCAGACCGGATTTTGAAAGTTGTCGAGTCCTATATCGAATACCAGATTGAAGAATTTGAGGATTACAACCCGGCAGAAGTCAAAAAACTGAGCGACCCGGTATTGGTGAAAAAAGGAAGGTACGTAATCCTCTGTGTCTCGGACGACAACGCCGCCGCCAAGGCATGTATCGATAAGTACGTAAAATAAAACCGGAGGTTTAAAATGGTTTTCAGCAGCCTGCTTTTCCTTTTTTATTTCCTGCCGGCCGTAATTCTCATATATTTCATTATCCCCGGAAAATTTAAAAACTTCTGGCTTCTGGTAGCCAGCCTGTTCTTCTATGCGTGGGGCGAGCCGGTGTACGCGCTGCTCATGATAGCGGTTATCCTGCTTAATTATTTCCATGGTTTGTTAATACAGCGGCTAAAAAATTCGGGGCGGTTGAAAACCGCCCGTTTTGCATTGGTTTTGTGCGTTGCCCTGAACCTCGGCGCGCTCGGCTTTTTTAAATACGCAGATTTCATAATCAGAAACATCAACCATATTCCGGGCATTTCCATCCCGCTTGTCGGCGTCGCGCTGCCGATTGGGGTGTCTTTTTTTACCTTTCAGGCATTGTCATATACAATTGACGTCTACCGCGGGGACGTGAACGCGCAGAACAATCTGGTGGCTTTCGGGACGTTCGTCGCGCTATTCCCGCAGCTTATCGCCGGGCCGATTATCCAGTATAAAACAATAGACCAGCAGCTAATCCACCGCGAGCATTCTTTTGATAAGTTCGGGGACGGCGTCAGAAGGTTTATTGTGGGTCTGGCCAAGAAAGTGCTGATAGCCAACACTGTGGGCGAGCTATGGTCAAATATTTCCGGCGCTGGCGGCTCCCCCCTGCCTGTCGTTACCGCGTGGATTGGCATTCTGGCGTTTACTTTTCAGATATACTTCGATTTTTCCGGATACTCGGATATGGCAATCGGGCTTGGAAAAATGTTCGGGTTTGAGTTTCTGGAAAACTTCGATTACCCGTATATGTCAAAAAGCATTACCGAATTCTGGCGCCGCTGGCATATTTCACTCGGTACCTGGTTCAGAGACTACGTATATATCCCTCTGGGAGGCAACCGCAAAGGGCTTCCGAAACAGATACGCAACATCCTGATAGTATGGCTTTTAACAGGTATCTGGCATGGCGCAAGCTGGAATTTTGTGGTCTGGGGAATATACTTCGGTATTCTGCTTATGGTAGAAAAGCTGTTCCTGCTGCGGGTGCTTGAGCGGTTGCCGGCGGCAGTTTCGCGGATATACACCATGCTTATCGTCATCATAAGCTGGGCGATTTTTGCGTTTGACAAGCTGTCGGACGGCATATCATACATAGGCTGGATGTTCGGCGCAAGCGGCATCCTTTTCGACAGCAAATCAATATATCTGTTACTGACAAATTTCGTGCTGCTGTTAATCGGCTGCATAGGCAGCACGGATTATCCGAAACGGCTTGTAAGCAAGCTTGAAAGCAGGCTTGGAAAAAGCCCAAAAATCTCCACCTGCGGAGCCTGCGCAATTCTGTTTATAATTGCAATTTTGTGTGTGGCTTATCTGGTTGACGCTTCTTACAACCCGTTCTTGTATTTCCGTTTTTGAAAGGAGTGCGGGCTTATATGAACAAAAAGGCGGTATCAATCTGCTTTGCAATCCTGCTGTTTGGGGTTTCAATTACAAATCTTTTTGCTCCAAAGAGAGACTTTTCGGAATATGAGAACAGGTACCTTCAGCAGTTCCCCGATTTAAACGCGGAAGACATCCTCTCCGGCAAGTTTTCAAAGGATTTTGTAGCCTTCACTTCCGACCAGTTCATTGGCAGGAACGGATGGATAAGCCTGAAAACGATTTCCGATTTGGCTGTCCTGAAGCGGGATAACGGGCGGGTCTATTTTGGCAAAAACGGCACTCTGTTTGACGCGGGCGAAAAAATCGATTTGGAACAGCTTGAGAAAAATATGGGCTTTTTGGCCGATTATATCACACTGCTGAAAAGCCGCCTGCCTCAGTTAAATGCCTCAATCCTGCTGGTACCCACTTCCAGTGAAATCCTGTCGGAGTACCTGCCGCCATATGCTCCGGTACCTGAACAGCAGGCCGCGATTGACATGGTTGTTGAAAAACTCAGTAAGACGGCGTCGGTTTATGACCCGACAAAGCTATTGAAAGAGAATAAAGTCAATTACCTTTACTACCGCACCGACCACCACTGGACGACCGACGGGGCTTACCTCGTCTATGCGGGCTGGGCAAGGGAAATCGGGCTGACGCCGCTGTCTGAACAGGATTTTACAATAAAGAAGATTTCTTCGTCCTTTTACGGCGCGCTGCATTCCAAAGCCAACCTGATGACAATAAAACCAGATAGTGTGAATGTATATTGCTTTACAGATGATGTTCAGGTATTAGCTGATTTTGGCGGCGGCGATAAAAGGGATTCCCTGTATTTTGAGGAGTTTATTCAAAAAAAAGACGTTTACTCGTATTTTCTCGGTGGCAACAAACCGCTTGTGGACATCGCCACCAACGCCGATAACGGCAAAACTATCATGGTTATCAAAGACTCGTTCGCCAACTGCTTTATCCCCTTTCTGACAAAGCACTACCAAAGGATTATTGTGGCAGACCCTCGGCACCTCAATACCGATTACCTTGAGCTTGCTGAGCAGAGCGGCATTACCGATTTACTGGTTTTATACAACGTACCGAACTTCAGCAGTGATAAGAACCTGTCAAAGTTAACGGCAAACAAAAAGGGAGGTTAAAACCCTCCTTTTTTTGTTTGTATTTAAACCGGTTATGCCGGCAAAACAGTCATACTACACTTTCAAAAGCCTCGCGCACGGTTTTTGCGCCGATAAGCTCAACGCCCTGATGGCCGCTTAATCTTTTTAGATTTTGATACGGCAGCAGTATCCTTTTAAAACCCAGTCTTACTGCCTCGCTTATTCTGGCTTCGATATTGGACACCGAACGGATTTCGCCCGCAAGCCCGATTTCGCCGAAAGCCACAACATCATCGCCGACCGACTGGTCCTTTAAGCTTGATATAAGCGAGAGGGCGACCGGCAAATCGCAGGCGGGCTCGTCAAGCCGCAAGCCGCCTACCACATTGACGTATGCGTCCATATTCGAAAAAAAGTAGCCCGAACGTTTTTCAAGCACCGCGAGCAGCAGCGACAGCCGGTTATAGTCAAATCCGGTAGCCATCCGTCTGGGATTTCCGAACCCCGTCGGGGTAACAAGCCCCTGCACCTCGGCGAGCAGCGGGCGCGTCCCTTCCATCTTGCAGGCGACGCATGTCCCGCTGACGTTGCGGGGCCTGCCCGAAAGTAGCATCATTGACGGGTTTTCAACCTCCAAAAGCCCGTGGTCGCTCATTTCAAAGACGCCTATTTCATTGGTGGAGCCGTACCTGTTTTTTATGCACCTGAGTATCCTGTAACTTGTGTTCCTGTCCCCCTCAAAATACAGCACACAGTCCACGATATGCTCCATTACCTTCGGGCCGGCTATCGCGCCGTCTTTGTTCACGTGGCTGACGATAAAAGCGGGGATTTCCTCAGCTTTGGCGGCCTTCATAATCGCAGATGTGGATTCGCGGACCTGTGTAACGCTGCCAGCTGCGGACGCAATGGCTTCGAGGGTCATGGTCTGTATCGAGTCTATAATAAGTAAGTCCGGCGTCTCGTGGCTGATATACTGGATTATGGTGTCCACATCGGTCTCACAGACTATGTAAAGATTGCCGTTTGCAATCCCCAGCCTGTCCGCGCGCAGTTTAATCTGCCTCAAAGACTCCTCGCCGGACACATATAAAATCTTGTTATTATCGTCAATATACCGGCATATCTGAAGCAACAGCGTGGATTTGCCGATACCGGGGTCCCCGCCGATTAACACCAGCGAACCGGGCACTATCCCGCCGCCCAGCACCCTGTCCAGTTCTCCCAGTCCGGTTTTCAGCCGTCTCTCCCCTTTTGGCTGGATGTCCGAAACAGGCTGAAGTTTCTGAATGCTCCTTGTTTTTTGCGGCTTTGAGGCTGCCGGACGGGCGGATACCACTTCCTCCTGCATGGTGTTCCACTCACCGCAGGATGTGCATTTGCCGTACCATTTCGGGGATTCAAAACCGCACTGGGTACATATATAAACCGTCCTGTCTTTAGGCATTTCAGTAATCCTTGCCTTTCCACAAGTTTATAGCTTTGACTATGGATTGTATGCAATCACGCCGCAGGCAATCGCAAAAGCCAGTTTCCGCTGATATGTTTCATCTTTGAGTTTTGACAGTTCGGCCGGGTTTGACAAAAAACCGCATTCGACAATAATCGCCGCTGTGGTGGTTCTGCTCAGCAAATAAATATCGCCGGTGGATTTTTTCAGCTCCCTTTTATTGTCGGGTTGCAGCATCTCCAAAACCGCCTGCCTGACCGAAGCGCCCAGCATTTTGCTCTCAGGGTGATTGGTGCTATACCAGATTTGAGTCCCCCAGTACTGCGGCTGCTCAAAATGGTTTTGATGTACGCTTATTGCCAGCCGGCTTTTGTCGAATAGTATCAGCCGATTTTTCATATCGCTGACCTTCTGTTCGCGCAGCGTTTTCAAGCCTGCGTCGCAGGTCATGCGGTCGCTGTCGCGCGTTATTTCCGCCCTGTACCCCACAAAACGCAGCAAATCATACAGCGACAGAGATATCACCAGATTTATGTCCTTTTCCAGCGTCCCGTCGGCAGCCGAGGCTCCGCCGTCCCTTCCCCCGTGCCCCGGGTCAATTAAAATATAATCCCCTTCAAGCGTGCCGTTCGAGCCTGAAGTATCAAAGACTTTCATGACCTGCAGCGACAATAAGACCGCCGCAGTAATTGCCGCGACCACAAGGGCAAATAAAAACAGGTATTCCCCGGAGCTCCGTCTTTGCACGATTACCACCCCGTAAAAAGGTATGAAGGCGGCGGCAAAAACATGCAATTAAAGCAGAAGAAAAAACTAATATCTCCTTCTTTTCCTCTTTTTATCCGGGTTGACGTATATAATCTTTTCGCTCAGTGAAATATGGTTGTACCCAAGCAAGTACGCAGCATGGCTTATAAGCGGCAGGGTTGCGACCGTAAGCAGGATTGCAAGCATTGAAAGCCATGAGACATTGGTGGAAACAAGTTCGACCTTGCCGGTTAATGCCGACATCACCGGCATGAAGGTCAGGTTCAAAAACCTGTATATGAAAAAGTATTTTTCGGTAATCAAACCGAGCCTGCTTACCACAAGCAGAAGGTAAAACACTATGGACGGTACCGCGGCAATCAGCCCAATCCGAAGCCCGCGGAGCTTGTCCTCCTCCATCCGGCCGAAATTCACGCTGTTGGCGTCCCTGTCGCCGCGCTCCCATAGCTTTGAATATATCAATGCGGCGAACAGGACGAACATGAACGACTGGGACAGAATACCCATCGCGACCGATACCGTTTTCGGCATTTCGGTGCGGATGCTTTCGACAAATTGATTTTCCGCAAGGGTGGATTTTGTGTCGGCAGTGCTTGTCCCGGAGGTTGAAGAGGCGGCCGCCGTGCCGGTTGCAGAACTTTCAGTGCCGCCTGCGGCAGTCTCTGTGGGCTTTTGGGTCTGTAATGAGGTGCCCGCGGCGGTAGCTTCGGTCCGGGCAGCCGTAGTAGTGGCGTCATAATAGATTTCGGTTATCAGTTTTGTGGAGCCGTCTTTTTCCCTTTCATAAATCCTCTCGCCGATTGTCTTGGTAGACAACCCGACAAAAATCATGGTAAATGACATATAAATGATAAAATTGAGTACCGCCGCCAATATGGTGGAGAGAAAGACGCTGGTGGCAAGCTTAAAGTCTTCTTTTCTCAAATCCTTTAAATTCGCTTTTTTTTCGTGCCCTTCAGTCATACTATCCATCCTTTATACTTTTATCAATTATACTTATTCTCAGCTGTCCGCGGTATTCTTGTTCCTGCGCCGTTTGAAATAAAAAACCAGAACGGCTGCCACAAACAGCGTCCCGATGACGATTACTCCGACTTTGGAATAAATCCCCATCGCGCCGGCGATTTTCTCCCACGACTCGCCGGCTGCGGCGCCGAGCGAAACCAGAACCGCATTCCAGATAAACGTTCCGATGGTCGTCAGGATGAGAAAAACCGGGATTTTCATGCGCGCCATGCCGGCGGGGATTGAGATTATACTGCGGATTACCGGGATAAACCGGCAGAAAAACACGGTGATTTTTCCGTGTTTATCGAACCATTTCTGCGCCCGCCGGACGTCGTCACTTTTAAGCCGGAGGATTTGCCCTGCGCGCCCGCCAAGAATTGCCTCCAAACGTTCGGGACTTATCAGCCTGCCGACCAGGTACAGGATTACTGCGCCCAGCGCCGAGCCCAATGTGGAAGCGACGATAACACCGAATATATTCATTGAGGAATTGTCAAGGGTGGTCAGAAACCCGCCCGCGGTCAGAATAACCTCGGAGGGGATCGGCGGGAAAATGTTCTCAATCATTATAAGGAACAACACGATGATATATCCGTAATCCAGTATTAGCTTAAGTATCCATTCCTGCATGGGTTTTCCTCCGGTAGTAATTTCACTTGTTTAGAGATATGCTTTAGATAACCATTATATTAGATTTAAATCTGTTAGTCCAGCATTTTACTCAAAAAGGCCGCCCGGCACCTGCAAAACAGGAGATGGACGGCCTTATTAATGCTGTTAATTCAAGCCCTTGCCGGCTTTGCTTTCCGTTCTTTCCACAGCACCCATAACGGTCCGCAGATGCAGATTGTGGAATAACATCCCGAAATAATGCCAATCATCATCGGAACAGCAAAGCTGATTATGGATTCAAGATTGAATATGACGGCGAGTACAGCAACCGTGCTGATGGCAAGGAAAGTGCAAAGGCTGGTGTTGAACGAGCGGGTGAAGGACTGGTTTATGCTGACGTTCACTATTTCGCCGATTGCCCTGTCTTTGCCCATTGTGCGCTGGTTTTCCCTGATACGGTCGTATATAACGATGGTGTCGTTCAGCGAAAAACCGAGGATTGAGAGAACCACCGCGACAAAGTTGTCGTTAAGCGGAATTTGGAAAACTACAAAAGCGAAATAAGCTACGACAATGTCATGCAGCAGTGCGACCAGCGCCATCACGCCCGCCGACCAACCGCCGATTTTGCGGAAGCGCAGCGCGACATAGATTACAAGGAAAACTGAAGCCAGCGCAATGGCAACAAGGCATTTCAGGAAGAACAGCCTGCCCATCGCAGGGCTTAACGAGTTGACGTTGACCTGCTGGATTTTATTATCCTTATACTCGGTGGCGATAATCTCGCCAAGCTCCTTCTGCTCGTTCATTGAGATTGATTCGGTCAGATAAATGTTCAGGATATTGTTATTATCCATAGAAGATTCGGTAAGTTGCGCGCTGACCTTTTTATTGATTTTGCTCTCAATAAACGACTCGACTTTTTCCCTGTCAAGGTTGCCCTGATAACTGTACTTTATCAGGGTACCGCCTTTGAACGAGATGTCAAGCTCGACTCCCATCAATACATTTATCAGCAGACCAGCTACCATTATCGCAATCGATATCGCAAAAAAGATTTTTCGTTTTCCGATGAAGTCAAAGTTTTTACCGAATATGCTCATGCCCGTTCACCTCCAAGCAGCCACGGTTTTCGTAAAAATTTGAAACGGGCTATCGACTTCAGCATAAGTCGGGATGCCGTTACGCCCATAAGGAAATTGAAAATAATCCCAACAAACAAAGTGTAACCGAATGAGTATATAGCGCCGGTGGTGGAGGGCGGGAACCAGCGGAGTACGGGTTTGAGCAGCGTTGCCCAGAGCCCCGACGGCGGGCCGAACACGCCCATCAGAACAATCGCGACAATCATAACCGTTATATTGCCGTCAAATATCGCCCAGAACGAATTGCTGGAGCCCCTGTCAATAGCGTTGTCAATCGTCCTTCCGGTTCGGATTTCCTCTTTTATACGTTCCGAGGTTATCACGTTTGCGTCAACGCCCATGCCGATTGAAAGTATAATGCCCGCCATACCGGGGAGCGTCAATGTAAAGCTCGGTATGAAGCTGAAGTATCCCGAAACAGCCGCAAGCGAACCCGCTACCTGCCCTATCAGCGCGATTACCGAAACGAATCCGGGGAGACGGTAATATAAAATCATAAACAGCGAAACCAGAGCAAATGCGATTATACCCGCCATAACCATAATATCCAGCGATTTCTCGCCCAGAGTCGGGTCGATTACCCCGTTGCTCTTGACCTCGATTGCAAACGGCAAAGCGCCGGAGTTAATCAGGTTTGCCAGCGAGGCGGCTTCGGTAAACTTTGCAAAACCGCCAGAAATAACCGCAATCCCGTCGGTGATGTGCGCGTTTACCTTCGGATTTGAAATCATCTGGTCGTCAAGCCAGATAGAGATTGTGCCAGTATTCAACTGCTTTTTGGTAGCGTTAGAAAACGCCTCCCGCCCTTCGCTTTTCAGCTTGAGCTGGACAACCGGTTCGGTAGCGCCGGTATCGCTCTGCTGGTACATTGCGGTCGCCGTGTCGACTTCTTTGCCTGTCAGCACAAGCTCGCCGGTCGGCTTGCCGTCCTCGTCGGTATCGCTGCCAATCCTGAATTCAAGCTGCGCGGTTTTGCCAAGTTCCTCAATCGCCTTGTTGGGGTCGAAATCCTTTTCGTCGGTCTTCCACGGAAACCGCACAATAACCTGATGGTTGGTCATGTCCGCGTAGATTTCGTAGTCTGTAATGTTATTGCCAATCAACCGCTGCGCAATAACGTCTTTAACCCCGTTCATCTGGGCTTCCGTTACATTTTCGACATTGCCTTTGGGGCCGAAGGTAACATCAATGCCGCCCCTGATATCAATCCCCAGTCTTATGTCGGAAGCTCCCCTGATATAAGTATCGCGCCTGTCGCCGTAATGGGCATACACACCAAAAATCGTAGTATAGCCCAATGCAAAAATCAACAGCGCCACGATGAAGAACAATGATTTGCTGGTTCGCTTCATCGGTTTGTCCTCCCACGGTCTTATTATGTGATGTCAAAGAGTATCATCACGCCAATAGAATCAATTATAAATACAGTATTACAAAAAGTCAATATCGCCGGGTTGATATTTCCACAAAAGCCAAAAACCCAATAAAGCGACATATCCGGCGGTTTTTCATAAAACAGGCGTCAGATTTTAAGCATAACGCGAAGAACCGGACATAATTATGGCATTGTGGACATTTTGGGCAAAATGTGATAATCTTAAAACCCATATTATGCGTTTTAAGCCAGTAAAAAGTGGTGAAGCTGATGACCGGTATAATCCTCAAACTGGTTGCAAAAAAATACAATGAGACGGACGGCGGCAGCCACCGCCATGCTCTGGGGCGTGTTTCAGGAAGGGTGGGAATAGCCGCAAACCTCTTTCTCTTTGCCGCTAAGCTCATAGCCGGAATACTGTCGTCCAGTATTGCCGTAATCGCGGACGCGTTCAACAACCTGTCGGACGCAGGCTCCTCAATCGTTACCCTCGTCGGGTTCCACCTCGCCTCCGCCCCGCCCGACAAGGAGCACCCGTTCGGGCACGGCCGGATGGAATACATATCGGCTATGGCAATCTCTGCAATAATCATGTTCGCCGGTTTCGAGCTTGCAAAATCGTCAATCGTCAAAATCTTAAACCCCGCCGCCGTATCCTTCGGCGCCGTATCGTTTATAATCATTGCGGTTTCCATCATAATCAAACTGTGGCTTATGGCGTTTTACAAGAATATCGGCAACAGGATTAATTCAAAAACCCTTTACGCGGCGGTGGTGGACAGCCGGAACGACGCAATCTGCACCGGTTTGATTGCAGTATCCGCAATCGTCAACGTATTTGCCAAAATCAATATTGACGGGTATATCGGGATAGGCATAGCGGTATTCGTCATGTGGTCAGGCATTTCCATCCTGAAAGACACCGTTTCGCTGTTGCTGGGGCAGGCGCCGGACCCTGAGCTTGTGAAAAACATCAGGGAAACGGTGCTCGGCTACGACGGGATAATCGGGCTGCACGACCTGATAGTCCACAGCTACGGCCCGACCAAACGGATTATCTCTTTTCACGCGGAAGTGTCGTGCGATGAGGATTTAATGCGAAGCCACGACCTTATTGACCGCATTGAACGGGATTTAATGGGGAAATATAATGCCGTGGTGTGTATCCACATGGACCCTGTGGACACAAAAGACGACAGGATTAAGGAATTGAGGGAGCTTGTCGAGGGAGTCGTAATGAAGATAGACGGCGCAGTAAGCATCCACGATTTCAGGGTCGTTTTCGGCGAAACTCATACCAATCTCATATTCGACATGGTGGTACCGTTTAACTGCAAGGACGTGGGCGCGCTGTGCGACAAGGTTCAGAATCTCGTATGGGAAATCAACCCCAGCCTGTTTACCGTGATTACCACCGAACACAGCTACACCTGATATCAACAGCTTTTCAATGAGAGGGTGCTGCACAATGGCAGGATATGTGGTATATAACGGGTTTTGGAACCCCAAACAGCCGCCGGGCACCGTAACCCGCCTGATTAAAGCCGCAGAGCACCGCGGTATCAGGCTCATGCCGTTTGCGAATACTCAAACCGCGGTTGAACTCGGCAGGGAAATAACAGTCCACGGTTTTGACGTCAGCGACTTTGCGCTGTTTTTTGACAAGGATATACGCCTTGCCCGCGCGCTTGAAACAATCGGCGTCAGGGTCTACAATCCGGCAGATACAATAGCGGTATGCGACGACAAAGCCGCAACCCATTTAAGGCTTGCGGCCGAGGGAATCCCAATGCCAAAAACGCTGGTGGCTCCTATGACTTATGTCAATATGGACGAACTGCCTTCAAGCGCCTTTATAAAGCTTGCGGCGGAAAGGCTGGGCTTCCCGATGGTCATCAAGGAATGTTACGGCTCGCTGGGCGGGCAGGTGTACCTTGCGAACAACCGGTCCGAGCTAAAAAAACTGGTCAGCCAAATGGAAGCAAAGCCGTTCATCTGTCAGGAATTCGTCTCCGCAAGCGCGGGCACCGACATACGGATTTATGTGGTTGACGGTGAGCCGGTGGCCGCAATGCGGCGCCGCTCCAAATCGGATTTTAGGTCAAATATCGGGCTCGGCGCGGAAGCGTCGGCCTATACTCCCACCGCCGAAGAAAAAGAACTCGCGGTCGCTTGCTGCAAAATCCTCGGCGCGCTGTTTGCGGGAGTGGACATTCTGTCAGGCTCCGGCGGCCAGCCGCTGGTCTGCGAAGTAAACTCAAATGCCTTTACAGCCGCAATCTCCGAATGCACTGGCGTCGACGTGTCCGGGGCTATTGTGGACGCCGTCTTATCTAGAGAACGCCAGCGATAAGAAAAAACGACAAGAAAAAATGAGTTAGAGCACAGCCTGCTCTAACTCATTTTTTTGCCTTCAAACGAAACCAGCGCTTTTATTCTGCCCATAACCGCGTCGAACTGCGCCGGGGTAATGGATTGCGAGCCGTCGCTCAAAGCGCATGACGGGTCATTATGCACCTCAATCATCAGCCCGTCTGCCCCCGCCGCCACCGACGCTTTTGACAACGGCTCGATAAGCCACGGCAGCCCGGCGGCGTGGCTTGGGTCCACAATCACCGGCAGGTGCGATACCCGCTTTAGCACCGGCACCGCCGAAATATCCAGCGTGTTTCTGGTCATTGTTTCAAAGGTGCGTATCCCCCGCTCGCAGAGTATTACCTGCGCATTCCCGCCCGACATGATATACTCGGCGCTCATCAGGAATTCCTCAATCGTGTTGGCAAGCCCGCGTTTGAGCAGAATTGGCTTTCCGGTGTGGCCCAGAGCCTTCAGCAGCTCAAAATTCTGCATATTTCGGGCGCCTACCTGAATTACGTCAATATCGTCAAAATATTCTAGGTGTGAAAGGTCCATAATCTCGGTTACAATCGGCAGACCGGTTTCCTTCCTCGCCGTTTTCAGCAGTTTAAGCCCTTCCTCATGCAGCCCCTGAAAGGAGTAAGGAGATGTGCGCGGCTTGAACGCGCCTCCCCTCAGCATTGTCGCGCCGCTTTTCTTTACCTCGCGGGCAATCGCAACAATCTGCTCCTCGTTTTCAACAGAGCACGGCCCGGCAATTACCGCAAAGTGCCCCCCGCCGATTTTTGCCGCTCCGCGCCCCCCCGCAGGCACCGATATTACGGTGTCCTCCGGGTGGAACTTGCGGTTGACCGTCTTGTAAGGCTCGGAAACGCGCTTGACGTCCTCGACAATCTCGATTGCGCGCACCGCCTCTATGTCCACTCTCGACGTATCCCCGATTATCCCTAATATTGTTGTGTGCTCTCCCCTGCTCTTATGGCAGGAAAATCCCATCTGTTCAAACCGGCTTACAAGCTCCTGTATTTTTTGGTCGTTTACCCCTTGTTTGAGTATTACAATCATCGGCTTTCACTCCTTTTGCCGCATATTCCTGAAACCGGCGTGAGCACATAATTGCATAATGGGCAACTACGGCATAGCTTCTGCATCACTGCTCTTTTACACTTTAAAGTGTAACAACACGCTGCTGTATTGTCAAGTACAATTACGCCGGATGATGTGAATCAGTTTGATTTGACAGGCGGTGCGAAAGCAGCCGGCATGAGTTTATCTTTGTTCAGAATTCGTTATTAAAGGTATTTAATATTACATCTTGACAATAATTACATCAAAGTTATATAATTATCAAAAACTGGAAGGAAGTGTAAATAAGTGGTCGTTTATCAAAAAATAACTTTAAGGAAGATGCTGGCGATTATATTCAGCCTTGTAATTGCGGCGTCTATCCTTATTGCTCCGGTTTCCGTGGCTGCGCTGACAGACGGCAGCTATATCTCGGTTGATTATTCAACCCAACTCACATTGGATACTCCGGCTATAAGCTCAATCTCCAGCGAAGCGGAAACCTTCGATTCGGAGTACGGAGAGTTTTATCTCGATAAGGGGTATTCAATCAACCTGACTGCGGGCAATTCATATTTGTTCATCTACTCGGCAAGCCTTAATGTTTTTGCAGAAAAAACACTGCAACCCGTTCTGATTATTCTTAACGGCGGGGAATTTGCCGGTAATGAAAGTGACATTCTGGAGTTCGAGTACAATTACGATTGGGATATGGCTACTGTTAATCTATTTTTCACGCCAACGACCTCCGGAAACTATCGGGTACTGACAGGGTGCTATTTTGATGATGAAGACACAGTAGTCAATACCGAGCTTTTGGTCATTAAAACCTCGCCGGCAAAATGGGATGCCGACCTTGTCGGGGATGACCATGAGGATGAGGGGTACATCGATTCTATGTATACAACATCCGCGCCCGACGGGACGATATACACTATATCTAATTATACCCCGTATGGTGAATATTGGTGGTTGTTTTATCCCGGAACGTATACTCTGTTTGCCTTCTCTCCGGACGGAGAAATGCTGTGGAGCTACGACCTGGGACTGCCGTCGTATTCTCAGCCGTTGGTTGGGACTGACGGGACAATATACGTTGCAACGGTCAACGGCATAAACGATGAGAACGAATTTTATAGTACTTCCTACGGGTATGGTTCCTCCTATATTTTTGCGCTTAATCCTGACGGGAGCGAAAAATGGGTCAAGGAATTCAAAGCCGAATATGACGAAATTAATGACGTCGTGACTTTATACCATTTTTATCATCAAATGGCGCTTTCAAAAAGCGGAATACTGGTGTTGTACTCCGAAAACCTCTACCAAGATTATAAAATACTTGTTGCCGTTGACGTTAATAACGGCGGCGAGATTTTATGGGAAAAGAGCGAAGATAGCGAACTTGGATTTGAACATTATGATGATTGGGTTAGCCCTGTTATCTATAAGGATACCATCTACATTCCGGTTGTAAAGGAAGGATACTGCGGCATAGCTGCCTACCGGCTCGCAGACGGCGAGGAGCTTTGGTTCCTGTACGTTGATGATTGCTGCGGGGCCTCCAAATGCAGCATCTCAGTGGATAAAGACGGTATCATCTATCTTGTGGGCGACGGGGAAGTTGAAATCGATGGCGAGATACTGGAATGCCCCGTCTATGCCATAAATCCGGGCGGCACCATAAAATGGGTAAAGGATATTGGCATGTATAATGAGGGTATTTTCCTCACCGCAGTCGATGACCGGTATCTTTACGTCGGCTTTCCGAATGATGTATATGTTCTCAATAAAAACACAGGGGAACTTGTAACGCAATTCGGCGACATGAATGAGTTTGGGGTGCTGTATTCTCTGGCTGTTCTCGGCGACGGCAGCGTTCTGGCGGAATACACTGGTTATTACGGTGATATTCTGATTAAGAGGTTTACCTCGGACGGAATTTTTACCGACGCATATTATATTGACTATTATTATGACACTTATGTTTTACCTATGTTCACCGTAACCAAAGACGGATATCTAGCCATTTCATATTACGGAAGGTTGTACTGCTTTGATTTGGGCGCACCTCTGGCTGGTGGCTGGACGGTTAACGGCGCGAATGGCGCTTATACCAACTCGCTTTTTCCAAATACAGTTACCTTCGTGTTGAACGGCGGCACAGAAGTCCCACCGCAAACCGTTTTCACAGGAGAGATGGCCGTAAAACCCGATGACCCCACGAGGGCAAGCGAAGCGATTTCCGATACCGTAACAAGGGTTTATACCTTTGACAAATGGTATATTGACGAGGAATGTACCGTACCCTATGACTTTTCCACGCCGGTAATTGACGACATCACCCTGTATGCCGGCTGGCTGTATGAAGATAAGACAGAGACAACCGAACCCACCAAACCGGTTCCCCCCCCCTACTGATGAGAAGCCGGTTTCCCCACCGACCGGCGAGAGCAAAGGCTATGTACTCTGGATACTGCTTTCTGCCGCAGCTGCAGGAATACTCCGCAGGTTCCGTCCGGTAGCCGATAAACAAGAAGGATAAAGTCTAATCTGTCAGAATGCAGGATTTTCAAACAGAATACGCAGTCAGCGGCAAAAGGGTTGTTGCATAACGGCATAACATCAAAAAACCGACAGTCATCTGACAGTCTGGAAACATCACCCGTTTGGGTGATGTCAGACTGTCGATAAACAGGCATTTTCACGCGGGTGAAAATGCCTGTTTTCTTT
>LFTH01000059.1 GCA_001513365.1 Clostridiales bacterium DTU033
AAACCCGCTAACCAAGCGGGTTTTTCGCTGTTTATAGATAGAAAAAAAGACCTTTCGTTTTATAGATGCCAAAACGCTGTTTTACCACTATTTATAGGTGAACTTCGCGTGATGGCTCTTTTTATAGAAATCTTTACATAGCCTGCTGAAATGAAAACCAGCAGGCTTATTCTATTTTAAGGAGGTTAAACAGTATGCACAAGTTTCAATCAGGTGAAGTTTTACAAAGGCAAAAAGAGCGATTAAAGCAAATGTATCCGGTCGGTACCCGTATTGAACTAAATGCGTTATGCAATGATGAACGGGATATGCCGCCTGGCTTACGTGGCACGGTAGTCGGCATGGATGATCAGCCGGCTCTTTTAATGCATTGGGATAATGGACGGACATTGTCTCTTTTCCCTTACGAGGACAGTTTCCGAAAGCTTACTCCAGAAGAAATTGCTAACGAACAAACGGAACAGCGGCAGGAAGTGAGTGGGATTAATCTTACTTGAACCAGATACAATGATAAAACAGACTTCCAATAAAGTATGAAAGGAAGATAAGTGTGCCTAACCATATTACCAATATCATTACGATTGATGGTGTTTCAAAAGAGCGT
>LFTH01000080.1 GCA_001513365.1 Clostridiales bacterium DTU033
CTATAATACCACCTACTTCCCGCTTTGTCAACCGCTTTTTTGAATTTTGAAAAAAATGTCGAAAAAACGGCAATGCCGCTACTATTCCATAATATATAATATGTATTCCCCGCCATTCTGTCAGAAATTCACTTGATATTAGCCGGCATGTCAAGTATATTAATAGCATACATAATATTTGACAGCGGAGGGGTTTTTGTGCGCTGGGACCTGTTTATCATTATGATGGCGCTGCCGTGGGCGGCCACTTTCGCAGGCTCCTATTCCGCCCTGCTTGTAGAGGCGGGCAGCGACAGAAGGCAGGGCGCCCTGCTCGGTTTTGCTTCCGGCGTAATGATAGCGGCCTCAATCTGGTCGCTGATTATCCCCGCCTTTGAGGACGTGGGATACACCCTGTCCGGCGGGCTGATAGTAACTCTCGGATTTGCGCTGGGCTGTATCGGAATGCTGATACTGGACAAGGCCGTACCCCATGAGCACGAGGAACAGCATATCGTGGAAGGGCCCGCCACCCGGCTTTCCCGTCCCATGCTTCTGGTTCTGGCGGTCGCGCTGCACAACATACCCGAAGGTATCGCGCTTGGGGTTGTAATATCTTCCGCGATGCAGGACAAAGGGTTGAGCTGGACCGCGGCCGTTGTCTTCAGCCTCGGCCTTGCCATTCAGAATTACCCCGAAGGGTTTGCGGTAATCTTCCCGCTTCACCAGAGCGGGGTGAGCAAAAAACGGTGCGTATGGCTCGGCTTTCTTGCCAGCCTCGCCGAACCGGTGTCCGCGCTGGCGGGTCTTGCCGGGGCCGCGCTGCTGTCCTCCCTTGGCGGGGTGATTATGCCGCTGCTTTTGGCGATTGCGGCCGGCGCGATGATATTCATTGTTGTGGAGGAGCTTATCCCCGAATCACAGGCGGTGAGCAAAAACCATTTTGCTACATACGGCTTTCTGACAGGTTTTTGGGTCATGGCTTTGATGGGCATGATTGGGGTATAATAAGATAAACGACAAAAGACAGGAAAGGCGGCAAAAAACAGGATGGGATTGGTAAAGCTGGTGCTTGAGAACGGGCTTCGCATTATATATCTGCAAATCCCCGGAGCCCATTCCGCTTCGGTCGGCGCCTGGGTCGCTGCCGGTTCCCGCCACGAAACCAGAAATGAACAAGGCATATCTCATTTTATCGAGCATATGCTTTTTAAGGGGACAACCAACCGCACATCGCGGGAAATCTCGGAACAGATGGATTTCCTCGGCGGCGAGCTTAACGCCTACACCTCAAAGGAATATACCCGATATTACGCGCATACCCTTTCGGAAAACGCGGTTAAGGCAATGGATATTATCTGCGACATGATACAAAACCCTCTGCTTGACAAAGAGGAGCTTGAGCGCGAGCGGCTGGTTATCCTCGACGAGATGGCGATGTATCAGGACAGCGGCGAAGAGGTGGCGTTTGAAAAGCTGTGCGCCGCCGTCTGGCCGGGCTCATCACTCGGTCAGCCGATTATCGGGGTTCCTGAAACCGTTTCGTCCTTTACCGCCGGTGATTTAAAAAATTATATAGACACCCACTACACCCCCGACCGGATGGTGGTTGTCGCAGCGGGAAGCTTTGACAGGGACGGCATGGACAAACTGCTTGAGAGAACTTTGGGGAAGATGAAACCGGGAAACAAAAATTTAGTATTTGAAAATCCGGTCTTCCACCCCTCCATCGCGCTGACCGAAAAACAGCTTGAACAGACCAGTCTGTCAATCGCGGTACCGGGGCTGCCTAAAGGGGACTTACGCAAATACGCGATGATGGTGCTGAACTTCATCATCGGCGGCGGGGCTTCCTCCCGCCTGTACCGCCGGCTGCGCGAAGAGCTGGGCCTTGCGTATTCGGTTTACAGCTCCCATTCCTCTTCAACCGGAGCGGGGCTTTTTACGGTTTTTGCCTCTTTCTCGTCCGAACGGCAGGAGCAGGTTTTGACCGAAATCAGCAAGCTGCTCCAGAACGTCGCAAAAGGGGTAACAGCAGAGGAGTTTGAGCGGGCGCGGGCGCAGATTAAAGCGAGCAATATCATCGCGCTTGAAACGGTGGCCGCCAAAGCGTCCTTCGCCGGGCAGAACGAGCTGTTCGAGGGCCGTCAGATTACAAGCCGTGAGGTTTTGGAAAACCTGAACAAACTGACTCTCGACGATGTGAACGAGCTGTCGGCTGAGATTTTCGGCGGCGGCCGACGCGCGCTGTCGGTCGCGGGCAGCATTATGGAGCGCTCCTTCTATCAGCCCTTCGTCTTCGGGTAAAGCGGCAATCGTCCGCCGCCGCAGGGCGGCACAGGTCTGCGGGCGGGCAAACGCGGGATTTGCCCACGCCTCGGCCTGACGCTCTGCGCGGATAAAACCGCTTGCACACCACAAAAGCGGCTGGTATAATGTAGAAAACGCAAATCCTGTCCATACCGGGAATTAAAATATACGGGAAGTGGCTGAATGAAAGAGATTAAGAAAGAGAAGATACAGGCGATTGTCAACGCAAAGCGGGTGGTGTTCAAGGTGGGCACCTCCACACTTGCATACCCGAACGGCAATCTGAATATCAGGAGAATGGAGACCCTTGTCAGGGTGCTGTCCGACATCAAGAATTCGGGCAGGGAGGTTTTGCTTGTAACCTCCGGCGCGATTGGGGTCGGAGCCTCTCATCTAGGCCTTAAGGAAAAGCCAAAAGACATCGTCGGCAAGCAGGCCGCCGCCGCGGTAGGCCAGTGCGAGCTGATGTACATATACGACAAGTATTTTTCGGATTACGGGCATGTAACCGCTCAGCTTCTCCTCACAAGGGACGTCATTGAAAACCATGACAGGAAAAACAACGTCATCAACACCATCAACAGGCTGATTGAATTCGGCGCGGTGCCGATAGTGAATGAGAATGATACGGTGGCAATCGAGGAAATCGAGTTCGGGGACAACGACACCCTTTCGGCGGTGGTCGCGGTGCTGTCGGGCGCCGAGGCTCTGATTATACTTACCGACACCGACGGGCTGTTCACCTGCGACCCCCGCCTTAACTCGGACGCCAAACTGATTCCGCTTGTGGAAACCATAGACGACGAATTGCGCAAAGCGGCGAGCGGCGCCGGCACCGGACTTGGGACCGGCGGAATGATAACCAAGCTGCAGGCGGCCGAGATTGCCTCAAAAGCAGGCATTGTTACCGTTGTGATGAACGGCTCTGACCCGCGCAGGCTGTACGATATCTTTGACGGCAAGCCGGTCGGCACCCTGTTTGTGTGATGTAAGCCTAAAGAAAGGTTGTGAGCAGATGTCCGAAAACAAAACCCTTATCGAGATGGGCAGGCGGGCAAAAGCCGCCTCAAGGAAGATGGCGGCGGCCTCGTCGGCCGATAAGGACATGGCGCTCAAAGCCATGGCGCGCGCGCTGACAGAAAATCAGGACGGAATACTCGCCGCCAACAAGGCTGACGTTGACGCCGCCGAGTCAAAGGGTATCAGCCGCGCAATGCTGGACAGGCTGACACTGACCCCGCAGCGGATAGCGGCGATGGCGGACGGGATACTTGAGGTCGCCGCGCTGCGCGACCCGGTCGGCGAAATCGTGGAAGGGATTGTCCGCCCCAACGGCCTGCGGGTACAAAAGACCAGAGTGCCGCTCGGGGTCGTCGGGATAATCTACGAGGCCCGCCCGAACGTTACCTCGGACGCGGCCGCGCTCTGTATTAAATCGGGGAACGCCGCAATCTTAAGAGGCGGGAAGGAAGCAATCAATTCAAACATCGCGATTGCGGGGGCGCTCAGGGACGGCTTAAAACAGTACGGGCTTGAGGACTGTGTCCAGATTGTGGAGGACACTTCCCGCCAGACCGCGGCTGAAATGATGAGGCTGCGCGGATATATCGACGTGTTAATCCCCCGCGGCGGCGCCGGGCTAATCCGGTCGGTGATTGAGAATTCCACAATCCCGGTGATTGAAACCGGCGTCGGCAACTGCCATGTCTATATTGACAAATCGGCCGACAAGGATATGGCGATTTCGATTACCGTGAACGCCAAAACCTCGCGCCCGTCGGTCTGCAACGCCGCCGAGACCCTGCTTGTCCACCAGTCGGCCGCGGATTTGATACTCCCCGATTTGGCGGGCGAGCTCAAAAAAGCCGGCGTAGAGCTGCGAGGCTGCGAGCGGACGCTGAAACTCCTGTCCGGTACCGATATCCTGCCGGCAGCGGAAGAGGACTGGGCAACCGAATACCTTGACTATATACTGGCCGTCAGGATTGTCTCCTCGATTGACGAGGCTATAGAGCATATAACCCGCTACGGCAGCGGGCACAGCGAATGTATCGTAACAGGCGACTACGCCACGGCCGAAAAGTTCGTCTCGCAGGTGGACGCCGCCGCGGTATATATAAACGCTTCCACAAGATTTACCGACGGCGGGGAGTTCGGCATGGGCGCGGAAATCGGAATATCTACCCAGAAGCTCCATGCCCGCGGCCCGATGGGCTTGCGCGAACTGACCACCACCAAATTCATTGTCTACGGAAACGGGCAGGTTCGTTGAGGGAGGTAGCCGCATGAAAAACCGGTGGCAAAAGGTGGAAAGCCCCATCCCGCAGCATGCCAGGCGGCGGGAGGACAAAGCCGAAAGCCGCACAAAAACCGGCGCTGCCGAAACGCCGGCCGGCAAAACTGCAAAGGCCGGCAAAGCCCCGTCCCCGCGCTATACGCGCAGCGGGCGCCGGCGCGGCGCCAATCCTTTCGCCGCACCGCTCGGTCTTTTGATTGTGGGGCTGGCGGCGTTCGGGCTGGTCTCGCTGGTATTTGCAGGCGTCAAAGCCATTGAGCGCGCGCGGGACGACACCGCGCTGCGGCAGGAGCTGTATGATTTCCTGCTGCCGGTAATGCGGCACAACCCGGAGCCGTTTACAAACGTCAACGAGACAAGGCAGGACGCGCTGCTGCTCGCCGCCATCTGGCGGGTAACCGAAGCCGAAAGAATTCGGCTGCTCAAGGACGAAAGCGGCATCAGTTCTTATCCGATTGACGATTTGGGCCGCATGCTTATCCCGGTTAGCGAGATTGAAGACTCCTACCTGCACCTTTTCGGCTCAGGCGTTACCATCTACCACCGCTCAATCGGCGATGAGGGAATGACTTTCTCGATTGAATACAATGGGGACGAGGACTATTACCACGTGCCGAGCACCAGCGCTTCCTCGATGTACGTGCCTGTCATCGACACCATCAGGAAAAAGGGCGACGCGTATACCGTTCGGGTCGGGTATGTCCTTTACACCAAAATCGGGCGGGACGAAAAAGGCGAGCTTGTGGACCCCACCCCCGACGTGGCCGATAAGTTCCAGATTTATACGGTTGAGAAAACCCGCGGCGGTGGGTGGAAACTTGTTTCGATAGCCGACGAGAAGCCGGCTGAAACCGGCACCACCTCGGCCGAAGATGAATTGGCCGCGGAAGAATTTGACGAAGACTATGTGGAAGTGGAGCTGAACGACACCACCACTACTGCGGCCCCGACCACCACAAAAAAATAACCCGCCCACCTGCGCACAGGACAAAACAGGGATTACGCAAAACGCTTAATCCCTGTTTTTTATTTTGAAAAACGGCTTTATCCGCGCCCTTTCCGGCTCAAATAAATTTCGACCGTTTTCATCACATCGCGATATAAAGCAGCGCTAAAATAAGCTCGATGGGCGCGTCGTTCCTCGCCAGAAGCATCGCGAGCATAAGCAGCAGCAATTGGTCGTTGTCCACATTAAGCCCTTCAAGCAGGTTTAAGCCCTTGCCCGGCTGGATTTCTTTGCCGCCCGCGGCTTCAATGCTTTTTTCCTGTTCTATCCCCTTTTCCGCCGCGGCTTCCCTTTGCGGGTCCTGGCCCCTTTCAACATACCGCCTTGCCCGCTCCTGCATCTGACGCACCCGTTCCACAGCCTCCTGCTGCATTCGCAGCATATCCTGTTCCATCAACCCGCGTTCCCCCCTTCAGTATGGCCGGTTTGCCGTAATCAGCCGGCCGCCTGCTAAAAAAGCCCTTTGTCTTTAAGGTGGGGCAATACTTTAAGCATGTTCATGATTTTCACCGCGTCGTCCACCCTGCGGCGCCGGCTGTCCTGCAGATACGGGCGCAAGGCCTTCAGCAGAACGGTGTTCTGGTCGTCCTGCCTGAAGCTCGACAGCAGCGGCATGATTTTTCTGATGGTATCAAGCTCTCCGCCGGAAAAGCCTCCGGTATCGGCAGCCAGAGCGGAGGTTTCCGCGGCTGGAGCGGGATTGCCGGTTTTCCCCAGCATACCGAGTGATTCGGCCGCCTGCTCTATTTTCTTCAGCCCGTCGGGGGAGCTTAACAGTTCATTGAGTTTTTGCGCAAAATCGTCCAATTTGCCCACCAATCCTTCGGGTACACGTTATCGGCTCGGTTTTTGAGTTCAGCCGCTGTTCAAAAACTTGTCGAGTATCTGCCTTGCCTTCGGGGATTTTAAGATTTCCTCCATCTTTTCAATGTCGCCGGCGGCTTTCGTAAACTTTTCGGCGTCTTCCGGCGGCAGCTTTGACGCGATTTTTTTAGCCCCGCCGCTTTCAAGGGTTTTTTTAAGCTCCTCCGGTGTTACCCCCAGCCTGCCGCTCGCGTATTGTAAAAGCGCCTGAAGCTGTTCGGGCGTCGGTTTATATCCGCTCAATCAAAAATCAATCCTTTCCTGACACTGGTATCTATGATATACTTATGAAAACCTATGAAAAATTATGAAGGGAACGAAATAATATGAGGGTTTTGGTTGTATCTGATACCCACGGCGACGAGCTCTCTTTCGCCCGCGCGATTGAGAGCCAGCCGGACGCCAAAATCGTCTTTTTCCTCGGCGACGGGATACGGGACGCCAAAAACCTGTCGGAGCGGCACCCCGACCGCGAGTTTTACATTGTGCGCGGCAACTGCGACTTTGGTTTGTGGGCGCTTTATCCCGAAACCGGTATAAAAACAGTGGAAAACCGCAAGGTGTTCTATACCCACGGACACCGCTACCACGTCAAATCGGGTATTAACAGTATTATCAGCGCGGCAAGGGCGCGCGGCGCGGACATACTGCTTTTCGGACATACCCATCAGCCTTTTTGCGAGTACCGGGACGGGCTGTATGTTTTTAACCCGGGCAGCCTCGGAAGGGGCGGGAGCTACGGGTATATCGACATCACCGCGTCCGGCATAGTACCGCGGATTTTGGAGATGAAAAGATGAACAGGGATTTGCCCGGTCTTACCGCCAAAACAATCGGCAGCCCCGCGTTTTACCTTGAAACAGCGGGCTCCACCAACAGCTGGATAAAGGAGCGCGGGAATTCCCTGCCCCACGGCGCTGTCTGCTGGACAGGCCGCCAGACTGCGGGCCGAGGCAGGTCCGGCAGGCGCTGGGAGTCGGGGGATGGGGAAAGCCTTGCCATGTCGCTGCTGATTAAGCCGTCCGCGCCCACCGCGCTGCCGCTGGTCTGCGGGATTGCGGTCTCACAGGCTTTGCGCGACCTTACCGGCGGGCAGTTTTACATAAAATGGCCTAACGACGTTCTGTGCGAGGGCCGCAAGGTGTGCGGCATCCTCTGCGAGAGCTTTTTTATCGCGGACCGGAGCTTTTCGGTCGCCGGTATCGGTGTCAACATCGGGCAGTCCGCAGGTTTTTTTAAGCAGGCGGGGCTACACCACGCGGGCTCGCTGAAAATGCTCTGCCCCGCCGTCCCCGACATGCCTGTTATTGTCGCCGAGGTAATCAACCGGCTGGAGCCCCTGCTGCTGCGGTTTTTAAAGGACGGCTTCCCGCCGCTTAAAAGCGAATACGAGGCGCGGTGCGTAAATCTCGGAAAAGAGGTCGCAATCCTCTCCTCACACGGAGAGGTAATCCGCAGGGGGCTTGCGACCGGGATAGCGGACGACGGCTCCCTGATGGTGGACAGCGGCGGCGGCGCGGTCCCGGTCAGCTTTGGCGAGGTGTCGGTGCGCGGGATTGACGGATATATTTAATAAAAGCGCGCCGGCCAGCCTTATTATTTTGCAATGATTTCCTCAAGCCCCGCGATTACCCCCTTTGCGGCCATGTCGGCATACGAGCGGTCGGCCGCGTCCGAATATATTTCCTCCAACCGCCCGCGGATATCCCTGATTTCGCCGAGTACCGCAGCCGCCTCGTTTATCAGCTCCCGCGCCGCCCGCCGGTTGAACGAGATAATCTGCCTGCGCTGTCTTAACTTTTCGGTGTCGGTGAACCGCGCGGAGTGAATCCGGCGGAAAACCGGAAAATCAGCCTTGTGCCACAGGTTCGAGGCGGTAAATCCTATCCCGATTGAGGGTATCAGCAGGTGGTCGGGCTTGTCGCGCGGGAAAACCGGACAGTAGCAGGTTATCACGTCGCAGCCCGAAGCGATTGCCCTTGCCCGCATTTCGTTAATCAGCATGCGGGAGGAAACCCCGTACTCGTCTTCAATGGAATAAATCTTCGGGCATAAAGCCTGCAGGGTCTGGTGGAAAACCACGCACCCTTCGGGGGTTACCGCCGAAAGGAAACGGCGGGTTTCCCTCCCTTTTTTGCCGCGGCCCGCGCCGAATTCCCGCGCCGCAATCCGCGCGGCGCTGCGCTGGATTTTGTCGGTGTCGGTGCACTCAAAGGCAATCCTGCGGGTATGGCTCAAAAGAGAGGCCGCGCCCCCCATGAACCTGCGGCAGCGGGCATCCAGCGTTTTGCGCCGGGCGTTCAGCTCCAGAATTTCGGGTGCCCTTTTTAAAATATCCGGGGTTTTAATACCCCCGCTCAAATCCAGAAGCTGCTCCACCACCCCCCAGCACTTGGGCTCAATCGCGTGGGGCGCGTCCGCGTCAAGGATACACGCCCTGATTTTCGGAAACACCAGCCCGTCCAGCGAGTTCGGCTCGGACGGGCATATTATCGCCTGTATTTCCATCCCCCGCTCGGACATATAATCAAAAACCCGCCTGAGCATCCGCGTCTTTCCGCTCCCCGGGCCGCCTTTTAAAAGATAGGCCCTCCACCCGCCTGCGCTGTCGTAAAAATCGTCAGGAAAACCGAAAAACCCCGCCGGAGTGTTTGTGCCCGTAAAAAAACGAATTGGCGTTTTTATATCCAGCATTGCCATCCCTCCCGCAAACTTGTCGCTTTTATAAGATATTCTCAAAAAGGGCTGTTGGTGCCTGCCGGCGGCGGTTTTTTAAGAACCCGTGCCGCCTGTTCTTCCTGCCGGCAATCTCAACAAAATACTATACTAAATTGGTATAGATTTTTGTTTTTATAACATTGTATAATAATTGCAAATTTGATATAATAATACCGAAAACAAAAGCCGCCCGCGCATATTAATACCAAAAACAGGGCGGCCAACCTGACAAAAAAGGGGCGATAATATGGCTGATTTTAAACCGGGAATATGGCAGAAATTTATTGACGTCAGGGATTTTATCATTCGCAACTACACGCCGTATGACGGGGACGAAACCTTTCTCGCCCCGCCGACCGAGCGCACCGCAAAGCTTTGGGAAAAGGTCAAAGCGTTGATGGAAGAGGAGCGCCGGCGCGGCGGGGTTTATGATATCGACACCCATACCATCTCGGATATCGACGCCTACCCGCCGGGGTATATCGACAAGGAGCTTGAGCAGATTGTCGGGCTTCAGACCGACAGGCCGCTGGTGCGCGCGATTATCCCGTTCGGCGGGATAAGGATGGTGCGCACCTCCTTAGAGGCGTACAACAGGGAGATAGACCCCACAATCGAGACGGTGTTCAAATACAGGAAGACCCATAACGACGGGGTTTTTGACGTTTATACTGGGGAGATGAGGGCGGCGCGGAAATCCGGCATTATCACCGGACTGCCGGACGCATACGGGCGCGGCAGGATTATCGGGGATTACCGGCGGGTGCCGCTTTACGGGGTGGATTACCTGATAGAGCAGAAAAGGCGCTCCCATCAGGGCTCCTCGTACAGCATTATGGACGCGAATAAAATCCAGCTTCGGGAAGAGCTCGCCGAGCAAATCCGCGCGCTTGAAGCCCTAAAGCGGATGGCGGAATCCTACGGGTTTGACATATCAGGCCCGGCGCGGGACACCAAAGAGGCAACCCAGTGGCTGTATTTCGCCTACCTTGCCGCGACCAAGGAGCAGAACGGGGCGGCGATGTCGCTGGGCCGCGTCTCCACCTTCCTTGATATTTACGCCGAGCGCGACCTTGCCGAAGGCAGGTACACCGAAAGCGAAATTCAGGAGATAGTGGACCATTTCGTGATGAAGCTTCGGATGATAAGGTTTCTGCGCACCCCGTCCTATGACCAGCTGTTCAGCGGGGACCCGACGTGGGTTACCGAATCCATCGGCGGGCTGTCCACCGACGGCCGGCACATGGTAACAAAAATGTCCTACCGTTTCCTGCACACCCTGACAAACCTCGGCCCCGCGCCTGAGCCCAACATGACAGTAATCTGGAGCCCGCGGCTGCCCAAGCCCTTTAAAAAGTACTGCGCCAGAATGTCGATTGAAACCTGCTCAATCCAGTACGAAAGCGACGAGCTTATGCGCAAGAAATTCGGGGACGATTACGGGATTGCCTGCTGCGTTTCCGCGATGAAGGTCGGCAAGCAGCTTCAGTTCTTCGGCGCGCGCGCCAACCTCGCGAAAGCGCTGCTTTACGCGATAAACGGCGGCCGGGACGAAATCACCGGCGCTCAGGTCGGCCCGGAATTTCTCGCCTGCCGCGGGAAGTACCTTGATTACGACGACGTAATGCAGAAATTCGACCAGATACTCGACTGGCTGGCGGCGCTGTATGTCAACACCCTGAACGTAATCCACTACATGCACGACAAATATAGTTACGAAAAGCTGCAGATGGCGCTCCACGATGACGAGCCAATAAGGACCATGGCGTGCGGGATTGCCGGGCTGTCGGTGGTCGCCGACTCGCTGTCAGCAATCAAATACGCAAAGGTCAAGCCCAAAAGGGACGAGACCGGGCTTGTGGTGGATTTTGAAATCGAAGGGGATTTTCCGAAATTCGGGAATAATGACCCGCGGGTGGACGACATCGCGGTAGAAGTGGTGAAAACCTTTATGGAAAAACTGCGGAAAATCCCGACTTACCGCGACGCCATACACACCCTGTCCATCCTGACCATCACCTCAAACGTGGTGTACGGCAAAAAAACCGGCTCCACCCCCGACGGGCGGAAAGCCGGCGAGCCGTTCGCGCCGGGCGCAAATCCCATGCACGGGCGGGACAGCCACGGCAGCATCGCCTCGATGATGTCGGTCGCCAAGCTGCCCTACGATTACAGCGAGGACGGTATCAGCTACACCTTTTCGATTGTGCCGGAGGCTCTGGGCCGCGGCAGGGAGGAGCAGGAAGAAAACCTTGTCGGGCTGATGGACGGGTATTTCGAGGAGGCCGGCCACCACATCAACGTCAACGTAATCAACCGCGACGTGCTGCTGGACGCGATGGAGCACCCCGAACTCTACCCGCAGCTCACCATCCGCGTGTCCGGCTACGCGGTGAACTTCATAAAGCTGACCCGCGAGCAGCAGCTTGACGTAATCAGCCGCACCTTCCACTCAAGGCTGTAAGTTTGGCCCCGGAAAATAACCAGACTGTTTTCCGGGGCTTTAAAAGGACGGCGGGTTTTTAAATTCTGCCGCGGGTATCGGGAGGATAAAAATTGAAAAGTGTAATCGGATGGATTCATTCGGTCGAAACCTTCGGCGCGCTGGACGGGCCGGGGATAAGATACGTGCTTTTCCTGCAGGGGTGCCCGCTGCGCTGCGTCTACTGCCACAACCCCGACTCATGGTGCGCGCGGCGTGGGCAGGAAATCAGCTCGGTCGACGTTGTCAAGGATATTTTAAGGTATAAAAACTTTCTGAAAAACGGCGGGGTTACCCTGTCGGGCGGCGAACCGCTTTTCCAGCCTGAGTTTTCGGCCTCGATAATCGAGGGTTGTATCCAAAACGGGCTGCACACCGCGATTGACACCTCGGGCGGGGTGCCGCTGCTGCTGTGCCAGAAGCCGGTCGAACTCGCCGATTTGCTTTTGCTGGATATAAAAGCGGCCGACGACCAGCTTTACAAAAAAATCACCGGCCACAGCATCAACAACCCGCTTGAAATCCTCGCCGCCCGCGAAAGGCTAGGCAAGCCGGTGTGGATACGGCACGTTCTGGTGCCCGGCCTGACTTTGGAGGACGTGCAGCTTAGAAAGCTCGGCAGGCTGCTGCAGCATTATTCCTGCATAGAGCGGGTCGAGCTGCTGCCCTTCCACAAAATGGGGGAATACAAGTGGGAGGAACTGGGCGAAAAATACACCTTAAGCGATACCCAGCCCCCGACGCCCGAACAGGTGGAACACGCCCGCAGCTTACTTAAAAAATACGAACTGAAGGTAATTTAGCAAAAACAACAAGGGGCCGGCCGCCGGGAGAACACTCTCCCCGGCGGCCGGCCCCAAACTTATATAAAACTATAATCTAATACCTAAATCGCCTCGGCGACCGCGTCCCCCATTTCGGCGGTGCCGATTTTTTTGCACCCTTCGGTGTATATGTCGGGGGTGCGCAGCCCGTCCACCAGCACTTTCTCGACCGCGGCCTCCACCGCGTCGGCCGCCTTTTCCTCATTAAGTGAATGGCGCAGCAGCATCGCGGCCGAAAGGATGGTGGCCAGCGGGTTTGCAATCTCTTTCCCCGCGATATCGGGCGCCGAACCGTGTACCGGCTCGTAAAGCCCCAGCCGCCCTTCTCCGAGCGAGGCAGACGCCAGCATTCCGATTGAGCCGGCGACCTGGGACGCCTCGTCCGACAGTATGTCTCCGAAAATGTTCGAGGCTAATATTACGTCAAACTGTTTCGGGTTGCGCACAAGCTGCATTGCCGCGTTGTCAATGTAAAGATGGTTAAGCTCGACGTCCGGGTAATCTGCCGCCACCCGAATCACGGTCTCACGCCACAGACGGGAGGATTCCAGCACGTTCGCCTTATCCACGCTGCACAGCCTGCCGCTCCGCCTGCGCGCAAGCTCAAAAGCCACCCGCGCTATCCGCTCGACCTCGGCGGCGGTGTAGTATTCGGTATCAAACGCCGCTTCGACCCCGTCTACCGTCTCGCGCCCGCGCTTGCCGAAATAAATCCCGCCGGTAAGCTCCCGCACCACCATAATGTCCATGCTGTCCCCGATAATCTCGTCGCGCAGCGGGCAGGCGTCCTTCAGCGGCCCGTAGATTTTGGCGGGGCGCAGGTTGGCAAACAGCCCAAGCGCCGCGCGCAGCCCCAAAAGCCCGGCTTCCGGGCGCAGGTGCCCGGGCAGGCTGTCCCATTTTTCTCCCCCGACCGCGCCAAGCAGCACGGCGTCCGAATCAAGGCATTTATCTATCGTCTCCTGCGGCAGCGGCACGCCGGTCTCGTCAAAGGCGCGCCCGCCCATCAAAGCTTCGGCGTATTCCGCCCTAAACCCGAACTTTTCGCCGGCTTTGTCCAAAACCTTGACCGCCTCGGCAACTATTTCGGGGCCGATACCGTCCCCGCGGATTAAAGTGATTTTGTAAGTCTTCATTTTTCGGTTTTCGCTCCTCATACATGGATTTTTGGCGAACGCTATACCAGCAGGCTGCGGTTAATCGCGCCCAGCACCGCCAGAATAGACGCTTTGTTGATGTTGCTGTGGATACCCACGCCGAACACGGTTTTGCCGTCCGGCCTTTTAAGCCCGATATACGCGATGGCCTTAGAGTCCGAGCCCGAAGAAATCGCGTGCTGGTGATAGGACACGAACTCGTAGCCGTTAAGCCCTACCTGACTTATCGCCTTAAAGAATGCGTCAATCGGGCCGTTCCCGACGCCGTCAACGCTGTGCTCAACCCCGTCGCAAATCACCGAGCCTTTGAAAACAACCTCGGGCGCCGGCTCCTCGGCCTGCTCCGAAAAGCTGTATCTGCCAAGAGCGTATTTCTGCTCAATCTCAATGTAGTTTCTGCTGAACAGATTAAACAGCTCCTGAGCCGACAGCTCGCGGCCCAATCGGTCGCACTCCGCCTTGACTATCGCGCCGAACTCGACCTGCATTTCCTTCGGGATTATGTAACCGAAGCTGTTCTGCATGATAAACGCGGCGCCGCCCTTGCCTGACTGGGAATTAATCCTGATAATCGGCTCGTACTGCCGGCCGATATCCGCCGGGTCAATCGGAAGGTAGGGTATCTCCCAGTACTTCCCGCCCGACTCGCTCATGTACTGGACGCCCTTATTGATAGCGTCCTGATGGGAGCCCGAAAATGCGGTGAACACCAAATCCCCGGCGTACGGGTGCCGCTCGTGCACCTTCATACCGGTGCACCTTTCGTACATCTCGCGCAGGGCGGGTATGTCGCTGAAATCAAGGCCGGGGTCAATCCCCTGCGCATACATGTTAAGCCCCATAGTTACAATGTCAAGGTTTCCGGTCCTCTCGCCGTTTCCGAACAATGTGCCCTCCACCCGCTCGGCGCCCGCTAAAAGCGCCAGCTCGGCCGCCGCCACTCCGGTCCCGCGGTCGTTATGCGGGTGGATGCTGATGATTGCGCTCTCGCGGTTTGGAAGGTTGCGGATAAAATACTCCACCTGGTCGGCGTAGGTGTTCGGGGTGCTCATCTCGACGGTATTCGGCAAATTTAAGATTATCTTATTCTCCGGCGTCGCGCCGATTTCCTGCATAACCGCGGCGCATATTTCGACCGCGAAATCCGTCTCGGTCCCCGAAAAGCTCTCCGGCGAATACTCTATGCGGATATTGGTATCCCCCTGATACCGGCTTGTGAGCTCCCGTATCAGACGCGCGCCCTGCACCGCAATCTCGGTAATGCCCTTCATATCCTTTTTGAAAACCACCTTGCGCTGCAGGGTGGAGGTGGAGTTGTAAAAATGCACGATTGCGTTTTTTGCGCCTTTAATTGCCTCAAACGTCCTGCGTATCAGGTGCTCACGCGCCTGCACCAGCACCTGAATTGTAACGTCGTCGGGAATATGCCCGCCCTCGATAAGCTCTCTGCAGATTTCATACTCGGTTTCGGACGCCGAGGGAAAACCGACTTCTATCTCTTTAAACCCTATATCGCACAGGGTTTTGAAGAATTCGAGCTTCTCAGGGAGGTTCATCGGATTTTCCAGCGCCTGATTGCCGTCCCGCAAATCCACGCTGCACCATATCGGCGGCTTGCAAATCACGCGGTCGGGCCATTGACGGTCGCTGAGCTTTATGGGTTGAAATGGGATGTACTTGTCGGCGTGCAACATCTTAAAACCTCCTTACAAAAAATTAAGCACCCGCCCCAAAGGGACGGATGCGCAATGCACCGTGGTACCACCCTTATTCGGGCGCTTTAGCGCCCCTCATGCAATCCTCGTGCCGAAACTTTCCGGCATTAAGGTTGCGGCATATAACGCTGCCAGACGTCCCGCCCTCAATCACTTCGAACGGGCGGCTCCGGGACGAGCTATACACACAGGCCCCGACGCCGGCTTACACCAGCCGCCGGCTCTCTTTGCACGGGACACCCGTGTCTTTTTCCCTTCACAGCCTTTAGGCTAATTATATTCATCCGCCTGTTTATTGTCAATACCTAAATTAGTCGCTAGGAGTTAGGAGCTAGGAGCTTTTAATTGTAAACCACAATCTCAATTGAATTGATTACGACGTCATTAAGCGGCTTGTCGTTTTCGCCGGTATCCACCGCGGCGATTTTGTCCACCACGTCCATCCCTTCAAAAACCTGGCCGAACACGGTATGGCCGTTCCATCCCCGCCATGCCCCGTCAAGCGCGATGTTGCCGCCGTGTTTCTCATATAACTCCCAAACCTCGTCCGGCACCAGCTTCGGGTCGGGCGCAAGATAGTAACTTGACTTGAAAAACGCGTCAAACGAGCCGTAGTGGCCGTCGATTTGCTCTTTATAATAATTATACTGCTGCAGCAGCTCGGATTTCTTGGCGTTGTAGTTGCTGTGGTAGAGCGCCGCGTTGTTCTGGTAAGACTCTTTCCCCGCAAACTTTTCCGGCGGCGACTGGTTGATGAAAAACTGGCTTCCGTTTGAATACTTGCCGTATATCCCAGTATTCGCCATCGCGACTGCGCCGCGCAGGTTAAGCAGCTTATAGTCAAATTCGTCCTCAAACGGCTCGCCCCAGATACTCTCCCCGCCGGAGCCGGTGCCGGTGGGGTCGCCGCCTTGTACCATAAAACCGTCTATCACCCGGTGAAAGGTAATCCCGTCATAATACCCGTTCTTTGCGTGGGTAATGAAGTTCTCAACCGCTTTGGGCGCGGCTTTTTCAAAAAACCGTATCTTGATATCCCCCATGCTGGTGTGCATTATGGCGATTTGCTCGCCTTTTTCGGGTTTTTCAAGCTGGAACCCCACCTTTTTGTCGGGGTACGCGTCGGTAACCCTCGGCCTTGGCCGGGAACAGCCGGTTACCGGCAGAATAATCAGCAGAGCCGCAATCCAAAGACCCAAAACACCTTTAGGTTTCATTAATCCGACATCCTTTCGCCAAAAAATCCGGCGGGCGGCAAAACCCGCGCCGCCGCGCTTTATATACTCAATCAGTACGCCTTGCCCCAGACAACCAGCTTGTCGGCCGGCTTTTTGCAGCACACGCAGGTATCCGAGATTTTCTCCTGCTCAAACGGAATACAGCGGCTGGTTACCCCGGCTTGTTCTTTCAGAGTTTCCTCGCACCCGGTATCCCCGCACCACATGGCTTTGATAAATCCGGGCTTATTATCCGCAATCTCCTTAAGCTCATCAATGGTTGCCGCGCTGTATGTCATGGACTCGCGGCGGTCAAGCGCCTTTTTATACAGCCCGTCGTGTACCGCTTTCAGCAGGTTCGGGAGCTCCTGCTCCAGCCTGTCAAGCGGCACCACCGTCTTTTCGCGGTTGTCCCTGCGCACTATTACGCACTGGTTGTTCTCGATATCTCTCGGCCCGATTTCCAGCCGCAGCGGCACGCCCTTCATTTCGTACTCGGCGAACTTCCAGCCCGCCGAATTGTCGGTGTCGTCCATCCTGACCCTGACCAGCGGCTTCAGCCTGTCCCGCAGCGCCGCGGCGGCCTCAAGCACTCCGGGCTTGTGCTGCGCAATCGGGATGATAACCACCTGAACCGGCGCGACGGCGGGCGGCAGTACCAGCCCGTCGTTATCCCCGTGAGTCATGATAACCGCGCCGATAATCCGGGTGGACATCCCCCACGAGGTCTGGAAGGGGTATTGCAGGGTATTGTCCCGCCCGGTGAACTGGATATCGAACGCGCGGGCAAAACCGTCCCCGAAATAATGGCTGGTGGCGCTCTGTAAAGCCTTGCCGTCATGCATCATCGCTTCGATTGTATATGTGATTTCGGCTCCGGCGAACTTCTCCTTGTCTGTTTTCCGCCCCTTGAGCACCGGGATTGCAAGCGACTGCTCGCAGAAATCGGCGTAGACGTTGAGCATCCGCACCGTTTCTTCCATCGCCTCCTCGGCGGTCTCGTGCATGGTATGCCCTTCCTGCCAGAAAAACTCGGTAGTGCGCAAAAAAGGCCTTGTGGTCTTTTCCCACCGCACAACCGAGCACCACTGGTTGTAGAGCTTGGGCAAATCCCGGTAGGACTGGATAATATCGCGGTAATGGTCGCAGAACAGGGTCTCGGAGGTGGGCCTTACGCAAAGCCGCTCGGCCAGCTTCTCCTCCCCGCCGTGGGTTACCCACGCGACTTCGGGCGCGAACCCCTCGACATGAGCCTTTTCCTTTTCGAGCAGTCTTTCGGGTATGAACAGCGGCATCATCACGTTTTCATGCCCAAGCTCCTTAAACCGCGCGTCAAGGTCGTCCCTGATATTCTCCCAAAGCGCGGTGCCGTACGGACGGATTATCATGCAGCCCCGTACCCCGGAATAAGCGGCAAGCTCGGCTTTTATCGCCACGTCGGTGTACCATTTCGCAAAATCCTCGTCCATCGGGGTGATGGACTCAACCATTTTTTTATTGCTGTTGTCAGACATATTCGTAACCGTCCTTTCGCAGGCCGGCGTGTGCCGGCGCAATCCCGCAGCGACGAACAGAAGCGGGAGAATTCCGCCCCCGCTTTATTAAAGAGTTATCGCTGCGCTTTGCTGTCCCCGTCCGATTTGTCGGTCTTTGCGGGTTTATCGTCATTTGTTGCCATGTTGAGAAGAACAACTACCGCGAGGATAATCCCCATCACAATGAATATCCCCGCCATTCCCATCAGCATTAACGCGAGGGCATTTCCAACGTTATTGGTCTGAAAACTGATATCCATTTTGCTCGTCCTTTCAGAAAACTACGACTGCACAAGCAGCGGCACAACCGTCAGGATTATCCCTCCGGCCACCACCGAGCCAATCTGCCCGGCGACATTGGCGCCGACCGCGTGCATGAGCAGGTGGTTCTGGTTGTCTTCTTTGAGCGCCATCTTCTGGATAACCCGCGCGGACATCGGAAACGCGGAGATTCCCGCGCCGCCGACCATCGGGTTGATTTTCCTGTCCTGCGGCAGGAAGAGGTTCATAAACTTCGCGAATAAAACCCCGCCGATTGTGTCAAACACAAAGGCCACAAGACCGAGCAGTATGATTATTATGGTGCCTAAATTCACAAACTGTTCGGCTTTCATGCTGGAGGCTATGGTCAGACCCAAAAGGATGGTGATCAGATTCGCAAGCGAGGTCTGGGCGGTCTGGGAGAGGCTGTCCAGCTTCAGGCACTCGCGCAGCAGGTTGCCGAACATCAGCAGCCCCACCAATGACACCGATTTCGGCGCCACAAGCCCCGCGATTATCATAACAAAGATGGGGAATAGAATTCTGGTGCGTCGCGAAACCGATTTAGGGTTGTACGGCATTCTTATCATCCGCTCTTTTTTGGTGGTAACCAGCCTGATGGCAAAGGGCTGGATAATCGGCACCAGCGCCATATATGAATAGGCGGCAACCGCAATCGCGCCCATGTACTTGGATTCAAAAATCTTGGAGACCAGTATCGCGGTCGGCCCGTCGGCGGCTCCGATTACCCCGATTGCCGCGGCGTCCTTGAAATTCGGGAAGATAAGCGACGCCACCAGCGCGGTCAGGAAAATCCCGAACTGGGCGGCCGCGCCGAATAGCAGCATCTTCGGGTTTGAAAGCAGCGGCCCGAAATCAATCATCGCGCCTATCCCGATAAACAAAAGCAGCGGCATTGCCTCGGACGCCTCAATCCCGACCCTGAACAGCCAGTCCACGATCCCCTGCGAGCCGTCCTCGGCAAACCCGACTGCGCCCGACCACGGGATATTGACCAAAATCGCGCCGAACCCCATCGGCATAAGCAGCGCCGGCTCAAAATCCTTTACCAGCGCAAGGTATATCAAAACCCCGCCGATGGCAAACATCACGAGGTTTTTCCAGCCTTCGGCCGAAAACAGGAAGGCTATTCCGTTGTAAAGAAAACTGAACTGTTCTAACAATCTTGTACGCGCTCCCCTCTTATACGGTAACTTAAAACATTATATAGAAATTCTTCCGACATTTCAACAGCAAATTTGCTCTAATCCCGTCGGGTTACGCGCCGCCCTCGACTTGAGTGTCGGCAGGCTCCCCCTCGCACACCCCGTCTTTATGCCCGGTTATCCTCGCAAACACAATATCACCGGGCTTGCGCGGCGGCTTAGTGCCGCAAGCTTTGATTTTCACCGGGATGTATTCGGGGGTGTACCCTTCGTAATACCCGCTCTCCCCGCCGGTCTCAACCAAAACCTCGGCAGTCCTGCCAATCCATTTATCAAGCTCCCTGTCGCGGGATTTTCTGCAGGCCTCGGCCATTATTCGGCTCCTCCTGCTTTTTTCAGCGGCGCTCACCTGCCCCGGCGCTTTTGCCGCCGGCGTCCCGGGACGCGGGGAATACGCGAACACGTGCGCCCGCAAAAACCCGATTGACTGCACAAATTCAAGGGATTGTGAAAACTCCCGCTCGTCCTCCCCCGGAAAGCCCACCATTACGTCGGTGGTCAGCGCGCAGTCCGGGAAATGCCGACGCAGGGTTTCGACAGCCTCTCTGTATTCGTCGGGGGTGTACCGTCTGTTCATTCTGCGCAGGGTGTCGGCGCATCCGCTCTGCAGCGACAGGTGAAACTGCGGGCAGAGCTTGTCGGTCAAAGCCAATTGTTCAATTATGTCCGGCGTGATTAAATCCGGCTCCAGCGACCCAAGCCTCACCCTGCGTATTCCTGAAACCTCGGAGGCCAGCTTTACGGCGTCGCATACCGAGCCCCCCCATTCCCGCCCGTAGGCGGTCAGGTTTATCCCCACCAGCACGATTTCGCAAAAGCCCCTGCCGGCAAGGGTTTCAAGCTCGGCTTTAAGCTGTTTTAGAGGTTTTGAGCGCACCCTGCCGCGGGCATAGGGAATAATGCAGTATGAACAAAAACGGTCGCAGCCGTCTTCGATTTTCACGAAAGCACGGGTGCGCCCCTGAAATTCGTCTATTGACAGCGGCTCGAATTCCCCGCTGTGC
>LFTH01000017.1 GCA_001513365.1 Clostridiales bacterium DTU033
TCCCTGCATTCTTCCACATGCGAGGCTGTGTTAATCGCCGCGCAAAACCTGAACCTCGGCCCAACCCTTTTCAGGCGTTCAACGCACCTTTTATATAAATCGCGGTCCAACGGTTCATCAGCTACAATCAACACCTTGTCGATGTATCCGTTCTCGACAAAGAAATCATGCAGCGCCTTTATATAAGCGTCAATCTCCCTGCCGCTTCTTATTGTCTTAATACATCCGTCGCTTAAATCCTTATACCTGAGTTTTATTGCGTCCGGATGGTCTTTCGCGAACTTGCCAAACCCGTATTCCTCATCCTGCCAAATATTGCATAAACCGTACACTTCAATATATCTGTCAATTCCGTATCTGAAGCAAAGATTAATATACCTCTTGATTGCCGAAAAATCATAAACAAATTCGCCGTCAGGTTTTTTTTCGATTTTCGCCATGTTATATTCATAAACATCGGTCATGTCGTTCAGGCTTCTGTGTGAATACTGTCCGGCCCATGGGATTTCGCTGGCTATGATTGTAACGCACCGCTGACCTAATTCAGCAAGACTTTTTATATAGCTTTCCATTGCTTTAAAATGCTCGTCGGAGTATCTTGGCACTTCAAGATGATTTGCGAGCACCGAATTGTGCTGCCAGAGATTGAGATAAAACTTGCTGTCTTTCTTGTCTTTAAGGACAACATCATAGACCCGCAGGGTAAAACTGACCTCGCCCTCGAATTTTTCATCCTCAAACTTAAGGCTTGAATACAGCTTTACTCTTCCGTTATAGACGCCCTTTCTGCAGTCCCTGGGAATATACAGAGTATAAAACAGCATTGCGGTATCGTATGCCTGATACTCTTTTTTCGCAGCCTTAAGAAGAATGTCGCATTTGCTGCTCCTGTCATCGTCAATCACCATATCTTCAATGTTCGCCGTAATGGTTATATCGAGGTTATCACATTCGGCCTCTGCGCGGATAGCGGTATACCCTCTTTTTAATGAGAGCGACATTCTGTCATCTACCGTAACAAAATAGTTTTTATCACAGTTTATGCCGACCTGAAAGGAGACAAAATCGTTTCTGCACGCTATCAGACTGATTGATTTTTCCAAAAACAAATCCCTTCCGAACGGAACCGGAACAAGGTTATTGTACTTATCCCACAGCTCTTCAGGGTAAGTCCTCATTTGTGCCGCGCTGCTGTCGTAATAAACTCCGGTATAATACTTATACGCCTCGTCAATTATGCCGTATTTTATCTTCATGCCGCACACCTTCTTAATCTTTTATAAACTCAAAATACTGCGGATAGATTGACACCAGTCCGGGGTTTACGGCTTTCAGCATAGCCATTATGTTTTCAGGCGGAACATCAGCGGGAACCGCATGGGTCGGCGCAAGGATATATCCGCCGTTTTCCGACATCAGCTCAATCATGCGGCAGGTTTGGTCATACACCTGCCGCGGCGTCCCGCTTGGCAGCAGCCGCTGAGTTGATATTCCGCCCCAAAAAGTGAGGTGTTCTCCGTATTCCTCCTTAACCCGCCTTACATCGTAAATCTCCGGCTGGAAGGTCTGGTACACGTCTAACCCGGCCTCAATCAAATCGCCGAAGACTTCCTGTATGTCGCCACAGGAATGTTGGGAAACTACCTTGCCCCTAGCCTTGGCCGCGCCGTATAGCCGCTTTATTCTGGGCAGGATAAATTCGCGCCAGTGGACGGGGCCCATAATCATTCCCTTCTGCTGTCCCCAGTCGTCCCCGAAATGTATCCCGTCCACTTCGTACTCCAAAGCTATATCCAGTATCCTGAGGTTGTACTCGGTAATCAAATCCATCAGCTCATGCACAAAATCCGGCTCAAGCACCATATAGACAAGCAAATCCTCCATGCCGCACAGGGTCCACGCGCGCTCAAAAAGGCTGAAACCGATACAGTAAAAATGAAAATTGTCCGGATAGGTGCGCAACCCGTCTTCGATTATCCGGCGTATAGCCTTTTCGTCAACCGGCGGCAGGGAAAAGCCCTTTAAGGACGGCTCGCTTATTATTTTATTTGATACAATACCGATATCCTTGTCTATCCCGCTCCTGTTCCAAACGATGCCGAACTGGTCCTCGAAATAACCGGGCTTAACCTCCCGAAAACATGAGTATTCGTGCATACAGATATGGTTGCCCAAAGTATCATAAAAGTCCGGGTTTTTGCAAAAATCCTGCATCGCCTCAAAAGCGGGCTTGGTGAAATAAACACTGTACGGCACCCTGTCCGTGCTCTTATGTCGGATGGCTGCGGTTACACGCTGCTTATTTGTCATTATTGCCCCCCTTATCTTTCGGCTGACGGTTTATGCCCAAAACGCGAATGCCTTTATTTGTTATGTTTTTTTGAGTATACCACAGCAGATTAATATAAACTTTACGTAAAAGGGAAAATAATTGACGTTTTTATTCCTTTACAGATAACTGTTAATTTCCGCTCGTCTCCACCTTTTCTTATTTAACATAAATATTTATTCGAAAACAATAAATACTTTTTTGTTATAAGTGATAAAATCTTATTTGTAACAGGGTATTTGCGTTTTTTTAATCGGAGGGATTGATTTGAAATTCAGAAAAACCTTAAATGAACAAATTGACGACATTCTTGAGTATCTGGGCGCAGAGTTTTCCGAAAGCGGTATCAGCCTGAGTTTTAATGAAATACCCGAATTAAACGGTTTGGAGGTAGAAAAACAGATAAACACCGTAAACATCAATTATTCACAGCTTTCATACCTGTTCAGAGGGATTGGCATCGCCTTCGAAAACGCCGGCGAGGACAGTTTTTTTATCAAAGAAAACGCCCGTTTTATCACAAACGGTATTATGATAGACTGCTCACGCAACGCGGTAGTGTCAATAGATACTTTGAAAGCGTTAATCAAACAGCTTGCCTTAATGGGCCACAACCTGTTAATGCTCTATACGGAAGATACATACGAAATTGAAGGCGAGCCGTATTTCGGGTATATGCGGGGGCGCTATACCATAAAAGAGCTGCAGTTCCTCGATAACTATGCCGCAAGCTACGGCATTACTCTGGTGCCGTGTATCCAGACCCTCGCTCACCTGAATGCCGCCGTAAACTGGAAGGTTTATAAGGATTTGACCGATATAAACGATGTTTTGCTTATTGATGATGAAAAGACCTATGAATTCATCGAAAAAGCAATCAGCTCCTGCCGCAAGGCTTTCCGCAGCAGCCGTATCCATATCGGCATGGACGAGGCCCATTTTGTAGGGCGCGGCAGGTACCTTGATTTGCACGGCAATGTTGATAAAACCGATTTGCTGCTGCGTCATCTTGACAGGGTATATAAAATCTGCCAAAAATACGGTTTTCGCCCCATGCTGTGGGGTGATATGTTTTTCCGCGTCGCGAATAACGGCGAATACTATATAAGGGGTTCGGACTACTCCAATCTGAGAAAATGCGTTGACGACAGCATGGATTTGTTTTATTGGGACTATTACTCAAAAGAGTACAGCCAGTACATGAATTTAGCCGCCGCCCATAAGGCTATCGCAGACAGTGTTGTTTTCGCCGGCGGCGCGTGGAAATGGACCAGCTTTGCGCCCAGCCTGTTTCACAGCATGCGGGTATCCCGTTACGCGCTTAAAGCCTGCTATGAAAACGGGATTAAAGAGGTTCTCGCCACGCTTTGGGGCGATAACGGCAACGAAGCCAGTTTATACTCTGTGCTGCCGGTTATTCAATTGTTCGCTGAAGGCGGGTTTCATGAGGAAGTGGATGACGGGTATCTGGCGCGCAGGTTTAAGACCTGCACGGGCGGCTGTCTGGAAGACTTTTTACTGCTGGATTTGCCTAATTTCCCCGGCGGAAAACACGACAGGGAAGATTACAATCCGTGCAAATACTTATTCTATCAGGATGTTATGCTCGGTCTGTTCGATAAGCATGTTGAAAAGGGGTATAACCAGTACTATCAGGACGTGGCTGAAACGCTATGGAAAGCGGCCAGGCGCAACCAAAGGTACAGCCATGTGTTTGAAACCCTTGCAAGCCTGTGCGACGTGCTGAAAAACAAAAGCGAGGTCGGGGTCAGAATAAGGGACGCCTATTTGAAAAAAGATTTGCATACGCTGCGGGAGATTGCCGAAAAAAGCCTGCCAGACATCATATCCAGCGCCGAAGCGTTCAGAAACGCCATGGAAAAACAGTGGCTGACCGAAAACAAGCCGTTCGGGTTTGAGGTGCTGGACATAAGGATTGCAGGGGTAATCCAGCGCGTTAAATCCGCTCAGAAACGAATACTGTCATTCATCGAAAACCCGTCTTTAAGACTGGAAGAACTGGAAGAAGAGCGTTTGTATTTCGACAGTATTAATGAAAAAACAGTCAGCTGCTACAGATGGGACCGTATTGTTTCAGCATCCCCCATTTAATATCGGCAATTAGCCTGTGAAATAAATTTTTATATAACATTAAACGAGTATTGGAGGTAGTATCATGTTGTACTCGGATTGGACG
>LFTH01000128.1 GCA_001513365.1 Clostridiales bacterium DTU033
ATCGCGCAGCAGAATAATCTCGTCTGCCGTCAGCGTAATCCCTTTACCCATTTTATTGTGGTCCGGAGCCCAGTCTCTTATATCATACTTCGGCTCCCGCCCATTCCAGCTCACCAGATTTAATTCCTTGCTCCACCCGGAAGGCGACTGGGACAGCACCCCCAGATGTTTGACCACCTCGAATTTCAGTTCAGCCATTGACCGCACTCCTTCTTGTTTTTGATTAGTATAGGATATGCACCGATACGCCTGCATTATCCGTAAAAATGATTTATCCCCGCAGCTTGAACAGGTTCCTGCCGCGGCTGTCAATCCCGACAATCAGGGGAAACCTGTCTAACCTGAGCTTATGCACCGCTTCACAGCCTAAATCATCAAACGCCACAACCTCGCTGGACAGCACCGATTGCGCGGCCAGCGCACCGGCGCCGCCGACGGCGCAGAAATAGACGGCGCGGTTCCGCTTTATCGCCTCCTCGACTTCGGCAGAGCGGTTCCCCTTTCCGATGGTGGCGGCCACCCCAAGGTCGTAAAGGCGGGGGGCATACAAATCCATCCGGCTTGACGTAGTCGGGCCGCACGAGCCAATCGGCAGCCCTTTCGGGGCAGGGGTAGCGCCGGTATAGTATATCACCGCGTCCAGAAGGCTGTACGGAAGCTCAGCGCCTTTTTCAAGCAGTTCAAAAATCCGCTTGTGCGCGGCGTCGCGGGATGTATAGACCGTGCCGGAAAGCAGAATGCGGTCCCCGGCATTCAGCGAAGGCAGATACTGCCGAAGATTATCTGTGCTAAGATGAACGGTTCCCGTAACAATCGCCCCTTAACCGGCTGTCAGCGGCTGCTTGTCTTCCCCGGCAGCGGCCGGAACGTCGGGGTTTTTCCCGGCGGACGCCTCAAAGGACTGCATAAGCTCGTCAAGCCTCAGTCCCGCCACCGCTCCGTAATCAAGCAGTTCCTGACGCGCGTTCTTTACTTTTTCCTTTGCCTGCGCTAGCTGTGAAGTCAGGGTTTTCAGGGTTTGCTCCAGACTTTCAAGGTAGTTGTCGCTGCGTTTATATGCAATCTCCAGAAATCTCTGGCCCATCGAATACATCTCAAAGATAAAGGCTCCCGCGTCCCCGACAAGGCCGTCATACTTTTTGTTTTTAGCCTCTAATTCCGCGACCCTTTTTTCAAGCCCTTCGCTGCGGACCTTTTCCTGCCTGAGCAGGGATAACAGCCGCTCATTCCTTTCGCTGAGCTGTTCCGCCTTGCGGCTTAACTCCTCCTGGGACGCCCGGCCGGACTCCAAATCCGCTATTTTCGACAAATGCCGGCTATTCTCAAGCCGCAGGGTTTCGATTTCCTGCGTAAGCTGTTCTAAACCGGCGGAATGCTGCGCGTCGGCAGCCTGTTTTTGCTGCTCGCTATCCCTGGACATACGCTCGATTTCCGCTTTGTACCGTTCGACTTCATTTTTCAGCCCTTCATACTCGCTCTGCCAGGCGTTCAGCTGTTCCTTCAGCTCATCAGCCTGTTTTTTATACTCCTCAATCTCTGCGGAATAACGGGACTGCAGCGCGTCTATATATTCCAGTACGTCTGTTTTGTTAAAACCGTTTATCGCCCTGCGAAAACTGCCTTGTTCAGCCACCATAATCCCCCTTTCTTTGGTTTTTTATTATATCATTAGTATTTTTAAAAAACAACCAATAAAATAAAATGCATGAAAAACAGGAAAAACCGACCGGTTTTTGCGCCGGTTTCATCAAACCTGATGACAACCGCCCAAGGTTGTGATATACTGATTGAGTCATATATTTACAGTTTGTTGTGGGGAGAATGGTTATGGACGTAAAACAGATTGCTTTAAAAGAGCATTACCAGTGGAAAGGCAAAATCGAAGTAGTGTCCCGCGCAGAAATCGCAAACGCCGAACAGCTTTCAATCGCCTACACTCCCGGTGTTGCCGAGCCCTGCCTTGTAATCCAGCAGGATTACAACAAATCCTTTGAGCTGACAAGACGCTGGAACATGGTCGCGGTGATAACCGACGGCTCCGCGGTGCTCGGACTGGGGGATATCGGCCCCGAAGCCGGTATGCCGGTGATGGAGGGAAAGTGCTGCCTTTTCAAGGAATTCGGAGGGGTGGACGCCTTTCCCCTCTGCGTGCGCACCAAAGACGTTGACGAGTTTGTCCGCACCGTGTACCTGATATCCGGCAGTTTCGGCGGTATCAATCTTGAAGATATTGCGGCTCCCCGCTGTTTTGAGATTGAGCGAAAACTGAAGGAGTTGTGCGATATTCCGGTTTTTCACGACGACCAGCACGGCACCGCGGTGGTTACGGGCGCAACGCTCCTGAACGCGCTGAAAATCGTCGGCAAAAAAATAAATGAAATCCGCTGCGTCATCAGCGGCGCGGGGTCCGCGGGAATTGCAATCGCCTACCATCTCCTCAAAATGGGGGTAAACGACATCATACTCTGCGACCGGGCCGGAATAATCTGCGAAGGCGCGCCAAACCTTTCGGGCTCAAAGGCCGAAATAAGCCGTGTAACCAACCGCGGCAGAATGACCGGCAAGCTGGAAGACGCCATGCGCGGCGCCGACGTTTTTATCGGGGTATCGGCGCCCGGCATTGTAACGCCTCAAATGGTCAAAAGCATGGCAGAAAACCCGATTGTGTTCGCAATGTCAAACCCGGTACCCGAAATCTATCCCGACAAGGCGCTGGAAGCCGGCGCCGCAGTAATCGGCACCGGGCGCTCCGACTTCCCGAACCAAATCAATAATGTTCTGGCTTTTCCGGGCATTTTCAGAGGCGCGCTTGACGTGCGCGCAAGCGATATCAACGAAGAAATGCGGATGGCGGCCTCCCACGCAATCGCGTCATTGGTTTCTGACGAGGAGTTAAGCCCGTCATACATCATCCCGAAAGCCTTTGACCAAAGGGTGGGCAAAGCGGTCGCGGGAGCGGTGGCCGACGCCGCCCGCAGAAGCGGGGTCGCGAGGATTTAGCGGCACGCGCAGAGGATACATATAAAATCTTAAGCCGGCTGGGGCTCAGCCGGCTTCAGACTGTCGATAAACAGGCATTTTCACGCGGGTGAAAATGCCTGTTTTCTTTGAAA
>LFTH01000110.1 GCA_001513365.1 Clostridiales bacterium DTU033
GCGGGCGGATATTAAAATCCGCCCATACTCCGCTTGCGCAAAGAAGAAAATCCCCAGGCCGGAAGGCTTGGGTGATTTTTGCGTCAATACTTAAGAAAGAGGTTTTCCGAAATAGTATATTGATTAATCTGGCGCGGCGCTACATTGATTCGGGCGCGTTGATTTTAAGCAGCGCGAGCGCGTTGCGCAGGGTGTGCCGCGCCGCGGCGCAGAGCGCAAGCCTTGCCGCCATCAGTTTTTCGTCCTCGCATTTGACGCGGCAGGAATTGTAGAATTTATGGAAAAGGGAGGCGAGTTCGAGGCAGTACCGGGTAATCCGCGCCGGCTCGAAGGATTTGGCGGCTTCGATAATCTCGCCGGTATAGCCCGCAAGGTGGCGGATAAGCTCTTTTTCGTCGGGGTGGGTGAGTACCAGAAGGTCGTCCGCCGACACATTTTTCGGGGCAATCCCCTCGGTTTCAAGGTTGCGGAAAATCGAGCATATTCTGGCGTGCGCGTACTGGACGTAATACACCGGGTTCTGAGCCGATTCTTCGACCGCGAGTTCCAAATCGAAGTCCATCTGGGTGCTCGCCTCGCGCTGGTTGAAGAAAAAGCGGGCGGCGTCCACCGGCACCTCGTCCAAAAGGTCCGAAAGCTGAATGGCTTTTCCGGTGCGCTTGGACATTCTGACCACCTCGCCGCCCCTCATCAGGCGGACAAGCTGAATCAGCACCACTTCCAGCTTGCTGCCGTCCAGCCCGATGGCGTCCATCGCGCCCTTCATCCGCGCGACGTGGCCGTGGTGGTCGGTGCCCCAGACGTTTATGCACAAATCGAAACCGCGCGCGAATTTGTTGCGGTGGTACGCGATGTCGGCGGCGAAATACGTCGGGTTTCCGTTTGCGCGGACAAGCACCTCGTCCTTTTCCCCGCCGTATTCGGACGCGCGGTACCACAGGGCCCCCTCTTTCTGGTATGTCAGCCCTCTTTCGCTCAAAATCCGGATGGTTTCGTCCAGCTCGCCGTTTTTGTGCAGGGCGGATTCGTAAAACCAGCAGTCGTATTCAATCCGGTATTTTTTCAAATCCCGGCGCATTTTTTCGATATTCAGGGGGAGCGCGTAGTTTATCAGCGCCTGCCGGCGCTCCTGCGGGTCGGCGTTGAGGTATTTGTCTCCGTAAATTGCGGCAAAGCCCCTTGCGTGCTCTATGATATCCTCGCCGTGATACGCGTCGTCGGGCAGCCTGACCGCGTCCTCGCCTTTAAAAAGCTGCAGGTACCTCGCCTCCAGCGATATCCCGAAATTTTCAATCTGGTTGCCGGCGTCGTTGACATAGAATTCCCGCCAGACGTCATACCCCGCCGCCTCAAGCACCGACGCGAGGCAGTCCCCCAAAGCCCCGCCCCTCGCGTTGCCCATGTGCATCGGCCCGGTCGGGTTGGCGGACACGAACTCAACCATCACTTTTCTGCCTTTGCCGAAATCCGAGCGGCCGTAGTTTTCGCCCTGTTCAAGTATGTCGCTGACGACCCCGGCGTAGAACGCGGGTGAGAGCCTGAAATTCAAAAAGCCCGGCCCGGCGACCCCGGCGGATTCGAATAGCGTGCCGTCCAGCGAGATGCGGTTTATCAGGATATCGGCGATTTTGCGCGGCGGCAGCCGGAACGCCCTTGCTGAAACCAGCGCGGCGTTGGACGACAAATCGCCGTGCGCGCGCTCCGCCGGGATTTCAATCCCGAACGGGGGTATCGGCTGGTCAGGCAGCTCGCCCGCGGCGACAGCCGAGTTTACCGCGGATATTATTATTTCCTTAAGCTGGTTTTCGGCTTGCTTAACAAGTTTTGACATGGGAAACGTCCTTTCTAAAGGCTTGCGCCGATGTCAGTGAAGGCCGGCCTGCCGCCGCGCCTTTGGCCCGTTTTTTGAGTCCCCGCTGCTGCGGTTTTCGGTGCTCTTTACCGAGATGAAGATATCGTGGGACGACGCCATATCCGAATTGATGTCGAGGGTATAGTGGAAATACAGCTCCCCGCCGTTTTCCGAGAGCCGGTCGTTGATTTCCTTTGTGTAAACCCCCATTACGAGCCCCCCGAAGTCGGTATCGTAGTTGAATACCGTGCGGCGCCCTTTTTCAAGTATCATAAACGAGTTCATCGCGCCTGCGCGCTCAAGGGTGATGGAGTTCGGGTTAATCAGCATCGAAGTGGTAACCCCTTCCATTCCGGTCGCCCCGCTTTCCGCATAGGTCAGGCGGTACCCGCCCTCGGTGCGCTCCAAAGTCCCGTCGGTGCTGAATTCCACCGATTGGATATCGTCGTCATAATACTGTATGCCCTTAACTGAAATCCATACTTTCATATAAGACCCCCTGTGTTTTCCAGTCATTTTAGTTTTGTAATCAGCAGGAAGCGCATGCCACCTGCTCGATGTCCACCATACTGATTGAGCCTTCGATTTCCCGGCCCAAAAACATGCTCGCGACCCTTGTGAAATCCCCCGGACGGTCGCTGACATAAAAGCTGTGGCTGCCTTTTTTATCGGGGGAGGCCAAAAGCCCCGCCTGCGTAAGCCGCCGCGCGCAGTACGCCGCGGTGGATTTGCCCGAATCCACCAGCGCCACGTCCGGCCCCAATACCTTTCGGATGACGGGCATAAGTAGCGGGAAATGGGTGCAGCCGAGCAGCAGGGTGTCTATCCCTTCGGCTTTGAGCGGCGCCAGATATTTTTCGGCGGTAAGCCGCGTGATTTCGTTATTCTGGTCAATCCACCCGTTTTCGACCAGCGGGACGAAAAGCGGGCAGGCCTGCTCAAACACTTCCGCGTTTGGCTGAAGCCGCAGGATAGCCTGCCTGAACGACCCTGAATTGATTGTCGCGGCGGTGCCCACTACCCCGATTTTTAGGTTTTTGGAAGCCTCAACCGCCGCGGCGGCGGCAGGCTCCACCACTCCGATTGCGGGGACCGGCAGGCTGTTTAAAATATGCGGGGCCACCGAGCTCACCGTGCCGCATGCGGCGATGATGAACTTGACGCCTTTGCCGATGAGGAAGCGGGAGTCCTGCGATGCGTATTTTTCGATGGTTTCGGCGCTGCGGGTGCCGTACGGCACCCGGCCGGTATCCCCGAAATATACTATATCCTCGCAGGGAAGCTGGCTGATAAGCTGCCGCACCACCGTCAATCCCCCAAGTCCGGAATCGAAAACTCCGATAGGCCGGTTGTCCACCTGCAATACACCTCCCCGCGATTTGACGGCAGATACCGCTTTCGCGGTTTTGCCGGCGCGGGTCAAGATTCTTCCCAAGCCGGATTATCTTAAACCCGCATTGATTTTGCAATAAGATATATTATCATATTAATACAGTGATGGCAATAATTCCGAAAAGAAAAAAGGAGATTGCGCTAATCGGAAATAAGGGTTATATTATTCATAACCCTGAACATCAGACCAGACGGGAATAGGCTTTTTGACAAAAGCTGTTTTTGTCCACCGCGACCCTTTCATGGGTGCCCTCGCCAATCAGCCCCGCCTGGTCCCATGCGCTGACCCTGAATAAAAACCGCCTGCCGTCGCATTCGATTATCTCGGCCTCGGCCCGGACAACCGCCCCCTGCGGCGTCGGGCTTGTATGCCTTATATTGACCGCTGTGCCCACGGTGGTTTTGTCCTCGTCGAGGAACTGCTGCGCGAGCGTCATCGCGGTGTTTTCCATCATCGCTATCATCGCCGGGGTCGCGAACACGTCCAAATCCCCGCTTTTTTGCGAACTCGCGAGCAAATCGCGGGTAACCGTCCAGTGCTGTTCATATTTTTTGCCGGTAAGTTTTCGGCAATCCATTTTCATCAGCCCTTTTGTGCTGTAATCTCACCATGCAAAGGTTGTGAGAGCTTGAACGGGAAATCAAACCTTCGCCGGATTCACTTTATTGACGAGGTGCGCGGCTTTGATATAATACTTATGGCAATATATCATGCGTTTTCTACCGCCGGTTTTGTTTTCGGCTATGAATGGGGCAGGGAGCTGTTTGTTTTCTTCCAGCCAGTCGAGCCATTTTTTGCCGGCATATTCATATTTATATGCGGGATGTCGTGCAGGCTGTCAAGAAGCAACTTAAAGCGCGGCGGGATACTGCTATTAATTGCGCTGGGGATTACCCTCTTTTTGTGGGTCTTCATGCCGGAGCATGTAATACTGTTCGGGATACTGCATTTTCTTTCGGTCGCGATTTTGCTGTTTGCGCTGCTGCGGCCGGCGCTGGACCGGATTAAGCCGCTTGCCGGTATAGCCGTCTGCGCCGCGCTGCTGCTTATTACATGGTGGGTGCCTTATTACAACGGGCATTTGATAGGGATAAAGGGGATTGCCGCGTGGAAGATACCGCAGGAGATTATTAAACCGTGGCTGTATCCGCTTGGGCTTGGGTACCTGCCGAGTTCGGATTATTTTCCAATCCTGCCGTGGATTTTCTGCTTTTTAGCGGGGAGCTTCGCGGGGGTATGGGCCGCGGACGGCAGGCTGCCCGAATGGATGTACCGACAGCGCGCGCCCTTTTTGTCTGCGATAGGGCGGCGCGCCCTGCTGATTTATATTCTGCACCAGCCGGCGATATTCGCGGCGTTTTATATAGCGACACAGGTCTTGAGGCTGCGAGCGTAAAATATGTCCAGGCGCAAAGTTTTGATGTTTTCCGGCATCGCTTTCCCTTTGCCCGCCGATGTTGGTGCAAGTATAGCATACATTGAAACCCCGTTCAAGGCCGGCGGGCAGCTCTGCGGCGGTGATTGCCGGCGTGAAATATACGCGGGGCGCGGGTTGACTTTTACGCGGATATTTGTATAGCTTAAACCGGCGCGGGAAGGCGGCGCCGTGGGATACATGGAGGGGCTGTAATGGTGAAAAAACCGGCAAACTTTTTTATAAAAATTGCGAGAAGCGGGGTTGTGGCGGCAATGTACGCGGCGCTCACCCTTGCCGTCCCTTCCGCGTCCTTCGGGCTTGTCCAGTTTCGGGTCGCGGAGGCGCTGACAATCCTGCCGGTGTTTGACCCCGCCGCGATTGCGGGACTGACGGTGGGCTGCGCGGTCTCCAATACCGTGGGGCTGGCGATGGGGGCGAACATCGCGGGGGCCTTTGACATACTGTTCGGCACCCTTGCCACCTTCGCGGCCGCGTGGCTGACCTATTGGCTGAGGAAGATAAGGTTTAAAGGGCTGCCTCTGCTTTCCACCCTGCCGCCGGTAATCCTGAACGCGGTTGTGGTCGGGCTGGAGCTGACCCTGGCGCTTTACGGGTTTTCGTGGCGGAAATTCATGCTCGCGGCCGCCTATGTCGGGATAGGGCAGTTTGCCGCCTGCACTGTATGCGGGCTGGTGCTGTACGCGGCGCTCCACCGCTCCGGCGCATACCGGCACCTGTTCGGCGGCTGAGGATTCTAAAGCCGCGCAACATATAATAGGCGTATTGGCGAATGGTGCATATATGTTTAAGTATGCATATAAGGGTATATAAACTATACTGATATAATATAAAAATATAAAACCGGTCGCGTACAGAGTCAAAACCGGGCAAAAACCCGACGACCGCGCACAGAACCGCAAAAAACAGGAATTGGCAAAAAAATCTTAAAAAAACACTTGCATTTTTAAATCAGTTGGTGTAATATATTGAACGTGCCTGCGAAATCGGGCGGGTTCGCCTGTTTCGCGGCATTTGCAGACTGCACGATATGCGATGACGCGGAAGGTTGCGGCGTTATGCCGGGAATTTCCGTCGAGTATGTCCGTTCTTGAAACCGGGCGACAAAGAATACTGCGCGGGCACGTCAACCCCGTTTTGATTCGGGGTTTTAGCGCCGCGGCAGGACGCTGAATTTGCACCCGGATACCTACGCTCAAATACGAACGAGCAGGTTTCCGGTTTTTTTGCCGTCGAGGCAAAAAACACCCGGCGGTGTGTGAAGATTTAGCGTCGCCCGCCAACTAATTGATAAGGAGGCGTTCTTAAGTGGCAGTCAAGGAGAAAATCCGTATTCGCATTAAGGGGTATGACCACCAGCTGGTGGATCAGTCGACGGAGAAGATTGTTGAAACAGCGCGCCGCACCGGCGCACGCATTTCCGGGCCTGTCCCGCTGCCGACTGAAAAAGAAGTGGTAACCATTCTGCGCGCGGTGCACAAGTACAAGGATTCCCGCGAGCAGTTTGAGATGCGCACCCACAAGCGTCTGGTGGACATTATCCGCCCTTCAAACAAGACGGTTGAGGCTCTGATGGGCCTTGAACTCCCCGCCGGCGTGGATATCGAAATCAAACTGTAAACCGGTTTGGCAGATACCGCGGCGAGGTCATGTTGGTTTTGAAAAAAGCCAACCAATAACCAAGGAGGTAATAAAACAATGCAAAAAGGCATTATCGGCAGGAAAATCGGGATGACCCAGATTTTCGACGAAAACGGCAAGTTTGTCCCGGTAACGGTGATTGAGGCCGGGCCCTGCACGGTTGTCCAGAAGAAAACGGTTGAAAACGACGGGTATGAAGCTGTCCAGATGGGTTTTGGCGATATTCCGGTCAAAAAGGTGAACAAGCCGCTCAAGGGACATTTTGACAAGTCCGACGTCGCACCGAAAAGGGTGTTGCGCGAGTTCCGTTTTGAGGACTGCGGCAAGTACAATGTCGGGGATATCATCAAGGCCGACGTGTTCCAGCCCGGCGACCGTGTTGACGTAACGGGGACCAGCAAAGGCAAAGGCTATGCCGGCGTGGTCAAGCGCTGGGGGTTCGCCCGCCTTAAAAGGTCCCACGGTACCGGCCCGGTTGCGAGCAAGGGCGGCTCCAGAGGCGCCAGCTCGTCCCCGTCCAAGGTTATCAAGGGTGCAAAGTCCGCCGGCCATCTCGGCGCGGAACGCGTAACCGTTCAGAACCTTGACGTCGTGAAAGTTGACGCGGAGAACAATCTGATTGCGGTCCGCGGGGCCGTTCCGGGCCCGCGCGGCAGTCTGGTGCTGCTCTCCGATACCGTCAAGGCGTAAGGGAAGGAGGAAATCGAAATGCCCACAGTATCAGTTTATGATATGACCGGCAAGGAAACCGGTAAGATACAGCTAAGCGACCAGGTTTTCGGCATCGAGCCGAATAAAACCGTGCTGCACAGCGCGGTTGTAAACTATCTCGCAAACCAGCGGCAGGGCACCCAGTCCACCCTGACGCGCGCCGAAGTCAGCGGCGGCGGCAGGAAACCGTGGAGGCAGAAAGGTACCGGCCGCGCGCGGCACGGCTCCATCCGCTCGCCGCAGTGGACGCACGGCGGGATTGCTCACGGCCCCAAGCCGCGCAGTTTCCGCTACGCGCTGCCCAAGAAAGTCCGCCGGCTCGCGATGAAATCCGCGTTTTCGCTCAAGGTGGCGTCGGGGGATTTGATTGTTCTCGAAAAGCTGGAGTTTGAGCAGATTAAGACAAAGGAAATGATTAAAGTGCTGAACGCGCTGGGAGCCGACGGGAAAGCGCTTGTGGTAATCAGCCAGAAGGACGACAAGGTCATCAAATCGGCAAGGAACATCCCCGGCGTGCAGACATCATTGGTGAACACCCTGAACGTTTATGATATACTCAACGCAGACAAATTCATCGTGGTCAGGGACGCCGTTGAAAAGATTGAGGAGGTGTACAGATAATGGACGCGATTACCGCACGCGAGATTATTCTGGCTCCGGTGGTTACCGAAAAATCGGTCGGCCAGATTGCAGACAAGAAGTACACCTTCCGCGTCGCTAAAGACGCGAATAAAATCCAGATTGCAAGAGCGGTCGAGGAGATTTTCGGGGTAAAGGTCAAAAAGGTTAACACAATCAGCATGAAAGGCAGCTACCGCCGTATGGGCAGATTTGAGGGCTACACCCCGTCGTGGAAAAAGGCGGTCGTTACCCTGACCGAAGACTCCAAGACCATCGAATTCTTTGACGGATTGTTCTGATAAACTATAAGGCAGGGTATGGGGTGCCCGGGTGCCTAATGCCCGCAGGTATCCCGCAAAGCCGTAAAATTAGGAGTGTGAATAAGATATGGCTATAAAACAATACAAGCCGGACACTGCCGGGCGGCGCGGCATGTCGGTTGTCGATTACAGCGGTCTGTCCAAGGTCAAGCCGGAAAAGAGCCTTCTGGCTCCGCTGAACAAGAAATCCGGCAGGAACAACTACGGCCGCATCACCGTCCGCCACAGGGGCGGGGGAAACCGACGCAAATACCGTATTATTGACTTTAAGCGCGACAAGCACGGAATGCCGGCAAAAGTTCTGACGCTGGAATACGACCCCAACCGCAGCGCGCATATCGCGCTTGTCCAGTACGAGGACGGGGAAAAGCGCTACATCATCGCCCCGGCGGGGCTAAAGGTCGGGGATACCGTTATTTCGGGCACCGGCGCAGACATCAAGCCGGGGAACGCGCTGCCGCTGTCCAGTATCCCGACCGGTACTTTCATCCACAACGTGGAGATGCACCCCGGCAAGGGCGCGCAGCTTGCGCGCAGCGCCGGCACCATGGCGCAGCTTATGAGCAAGGAGGACAATATGGCGCTTATCCGCCTGCCCTCCGGCGAGATGCGGTACGTGCCGCTTGACTGCATGGCGACTATTGGTCAGGTAGGCAATGTTGAGCATGAGAACATTAAAATCGGCAAGGCGGGCCGCCGGCGCCACATGGGTTGGAGGCCTGCGGTGCGCGGTTCGGCGATGAACCCCAGCGACCACCCGCACGGGGGCGGCGAAGGAAAATCGCCTATCGGAATGCCGTCGCCGGTTACGCCCTGGGGCAAGCCCACACTCGGCTATAAGACACGCGCACGCCACAACCGTTCCGACAAGTTTATTGTCAAACGCCGTGGCAGCAAGTAAGCGAAAGGAGATTCGTTGTTTATGGGTAGAAGCGTAAAGAAGGGTCCTTTCGTACAGCCAGTGTTGCTGAAAAGGATTCAGGAGATGAACAAGCGCGGCGAAAAGCGGATAATCAAGACATGGAGCCGCGCGTCCACGATATTTCCCGATTTTGTCGGGCACACCATTGCAGTCCATGACGGGCGCAAGCATGTGCCGGTATATATCACCGAGGATATGGTCGGGCACAAACTGGGCGAGTTTGCACCCACCCGCACTTTCAGGGGTCATGCAGGCTCCAAGACATCCAGCACTAAATAAGCGGCTGAAAGGAGAGAAACACAATGGAAGCGAGGGCACAGCTCAAATACGCCCGTATTTCCCCACGAAAAGTACAGATTGTTCTCGATCTCATCCGCAACAAGCCGGTTGACGTTGCGCTGGCAATCGTGCAAAATACCCCGAAAGCCGCCAGCGAGTATCTTGAGAAGCTGCTGAAGTCGGCCGTTGCCAACGCAGAGAATAACCACAACATGGATTCAAAAAACCTCTATGTTGCTGAGTGCTATACCTGCCCCGGCCCCATTCTCAAGCGAATCCGTCCGAGAGCCCAGGGTCGCGCCTTCCGTATCAACAAGAGGACTTCACACATCACCCTTGTGCTCAAGGAAAAGGAATAGGCTAGGAGGAGGAAAACTATGGGACAGAAAGTCAACCCACACGGCATGAGAGTCGGCATTATCAAGGATTGGAGCTCCCGCTGGTTTGTCAAGAAAGGCGAGTTTGCCGATAACCTGCTGTCCGACTACCAGCTTCGCAGGTTCCTCAAGAAGACTCTTTACGGCGCCGGGGTACCCAATATCGAGATTGAGCGCGACGCGTCGCGCGTGAGGATTAACATTTACTGCGCCAAACCGGGTATTGTTATCGGCAAGGGCGGCTCCGAGATTGAGAAGCTGCGCGCCGAGTGCATGAAAATGCTCGGCAAGCCGACATATATCAATATTATTGAAGTCAAGAACCCGGACGCCAACGCTCAGCTTGTCGCCGAGAGCATTGCCGCTCAGCTTGAAAAGCGCGCGTCTTTCAGGCGCGCGATGAAGCAGGCGATTGCCCGCGCGATGAAGAGCGGGGTCAAGGGGATTAAGACGCAGGTTTCCGGACGTCTGGGCGGGGCGGAAATCGCCCGCACCGAGCACTACCATGAAGGCACCATCCCGCTGCAGACACTCAGGGCGGATATTGACTACGGTTTTGCCGAAGCCCATACCACATACGGCAGAATCGGCGTCAAGGTATGGATTTACCGCGGTGAGGTGCTGGGGGCACCTGCCAAGCCCAAAAGGGAAGGAGGCAGCAAGTAGATGCTGTTACCTAAAAGAGTTAAGTACCGCAGGGTCCACCGCGGGCGGATAAAAGGCAAGGCTACCCGCGGCACAATGGTAAACTACGGGGATTTCGGCCTTGTCGCTCTTGAGCCGGCTTGGATATCTTCAAGCCAGATAGAGGCAGCCCGTGTCGCGATGACCCGTTATATCAAGCGCGGCGGTCAGGTGTGGATTAAGATTTTCCCCGACAAACCGGTTACCCAAAAGCCGGCCGAAACGCGAATGGGTTCAGGTAAAGGCTCGCCCGAATACTGGGTGGCTGTTGTAAAGCCCGGCCGCGTCCTGTTTGAAATCGGCGGGGTGCCGGAGGAGACCGCGCGCGAGGCCATGAGGCTTGCAGCCAACAAGCTGCCCATAAAATGTAAATTTGTCAGCAAGTCCGCGGACGGTGCCGGCATGACAGGAACGGGTGGTGAGCAGGTATGAAAGCGTCCAAACTCGAAAAAATCCGCGAAATGAATCAGGATGAGCTTCAGGCAAAACTGAAAGATTTAAAGGAAGAGCTGTTCAACCTACGGTTCCAGCACGCGATTAATCAGCTTGACAACCCGATGCGCCTTAAAGCCGTTAAAAAGGAAATCGCGATTGTGAAAACCATTATCCGCGAGAACGAACTCAAAAGCGGCGCCAAGGCGTAACGGAAGGAGGGGTATGCAGTGAGTAATCGTAATCTGAGAAAGACACAGGTCGGAACGGTGGTCAGCGACAAGATGGATAAAACGGTTGTTGTCGCCATCGTGGACAATGTCCGCCATCCGCTTTACAAGAAGATTATCAAGCGCACCGTCAAGCTTAAGGCCCATGACGAGAACAACGAGTGCAGGGTGGGCGACCGCGTTGAACTGATGGAGACACGCCCCTTGTCCAGGGAGAAGAGATGGCGCGTAACCAGAATTATTGAGAAGGCCAAATAAAGTCGGCTTTGCTGAAAGGAGGAAATACCTGTGATTCAACAGCAGACCTACCTTAATGTTGCCGACAATACCGGAGCCAAGGAGCTGATGTGTATCCGCGTTCTCGGCGGTTCTGGCAGAAGGTATGCGGGTATCGGCGACGTTGTGGTAGCTTCGGTTAAAAAAGCGGCACCCGGCGGCGTTGTTAAGAAAGGCGATATTGTCAAGGCGGTTGTTGTCCGCACAGTTAAGGGCGTCCGCCGTGAAGACGGGACCTATATACGTTTTGACGATAACGCGGCGGTAATCATCAGGGACGACAAAAACCCCAGAGGCACACGCATTTTCGGCCCGGTGGCAAGGGAACTGCGCGAAAAGGACTACCTGAAAATCCTGAGCCTCGCGCCTGAGGTGCTTTGATGGGAGGTACCGGAATGAATAAGAAGCTTCATGTTAAAAAAGACGATACCGTGCTGATTATCAGCGGCGACGACCGCGGGAAAAAAGGCAAGGTACTCGAAGTCAGCCCAAAAGAGGGCAAGGTAATAGTTGAGGGCCGGAATATAGTCAAAAAGCATATCAAACCGCGCAGAATGGGAGACCCCGGCGGGATTATCGAATCCGCCGGCGCTATATACGCCTGCAAGGTAATGGTCATCTGCCCTCAGTGCAACAAGCCCACCCGTGTGGGCTACAAAAAATTCGCCGATGGGACAAAGTCGCGCATTTGCAAGCGTTGCGGCGAAGCCATGTGAGGAGGTTAGGCAGCGAATGGCCAGATTGTTGGACTACTATAAAAAGGAAGTAACCCCTGCGCTGATGAAAAAGTTCGGCTACAAAAACGTAATGCAGGTTCCGAAGCTTGAGAAGATAGTCATCAATGTCAGCACCGGCGAAGCGCGCGACAGCTCGAAGGTTGTGGAATCCATCATGTCGGATTTAATGACAATCACAGGGCAGAGGCCGATTGTGGTCAACGCCAAAAAGTCTGTCGCGAACTTTAAAATCCGCGAAGGGATGAGGCTGGGCGCCAAGGTTACGTTGAGAGGCAGGCGGATGTACGAGTTTCTGGACCGCCTCTTTAATGTCGCGCTGCCCCGCGTTCGCGACTTCCGCGGAATCAGCGCCAACTCGTTTGACGGGCGCGGAAATTACAACTTGGGCATTAAGGAACAGCTTGTTTTCCCGGAAATCAACTACGACAACATTGACAAAATCCGCGGCATGGACATCAACATCACAACCACCGCGAAGACCGACGAGGAAGCGCGCGAGCTGCTCTCGCTTCTGGGCGCGCCGTTCCACAACTGAAGGAGGGGATTACCGTGGCAAAAAAAGCTATGAAGGTTAAACAGCAGCGCGAGCCTAAATTCTCCACCCGCAGATACAACCGCTGCAAAATTTGCGGACGTCCCCACGCATATATTCGCAAATATGGTGTATGCCGTATCTGTTTCAGGATGCTTGCATACAGGGGCGAGATTCCGGGTATTCGCAAGGCAAGCTGGTAAGCAACAGCTAAAGGAGGTTGACGGAATGCAAATCACCGATACAATCGCCGATATGCTGACGAGGATACGCAACGCCAACTCGGCAAAGCATGATTCGGTGGATATCCCCGCGTCCAACATGAAGAAGGCAATCGCCCAGATTCTTGTTGACGAGGGATATGTCAAGAGCTATCAGACAATCAACGACGACAAGCAGGGGATAATTCGCATATTCCTGAAATATCAGGGTCCGAACAAGACCCCGGTACTGCAGGGTCTTCGGCGCGTTTCCAAGCCGGGCCTGCGTATATACACTAAATGCGAGGACATGCCGAAAGTCATGAGAGGCATCGGCACAGCCATAATTTCCACATCCAAGGGCGTCATGACCGACAAGCAGGCGCGCAGGGAAAATGTGGGCGGCGAAGTCCTGGCTTTTGTATGGTAAGGGGAGGCGGATGAGATGTCAAGAATTGGACGAAAACCGATACCAATCCCTGCGAATGTCGATGTAAAGATTGAAGACGGCGTGGTAACCGTTAAAGGTGCGAAGGGCACCCTTTCGCAGAAGATACACCCGAATATGACGGTTGAAATCAAGGACGGCGAAGTGCACGTTACCCGTCCGAACGACGAAAAGGAAAACCGCTCGCTGCACGGGCTCACCCGCACTTTAATCGCAAATATGGTCGAAGGGGTAACCAACGGCTTTAAAAAAGAGCTGGAAGTCAACGGAGTGGGGTTCCGCGTTCAAAAGCAGGGCAATGATTTGGTGATGAATATCGGGTACAGCCATCCTGTAGTCATCAGCGAGGTACCCGGAATTACCATAGACGTGCCCGCCCCGAACAGGATTGTGGTATCCGGCCCGGATAAACAGATGGTGGGGCAGTTCGCGGCTGAAATCCGCAAGAAGCGCCCGCCTGAGCCGTACAAGGGCAAGGGTATCAGGTATGCCGACGAACATGTCCGCCTCAAGGAAGGCAAAGCCGGCGTTAAGGGCACCGCTTAATTAAGGAGAGTGAAAGACCATGGTGAAAAAACAAAGCAGAAACAAAGCCCGCAAACACAGGCACCTGCGTGTGCGCGGCAAAATCAGCGGAACGGCTGAACGCCCCCGCCTCAATGTGTTTCGCTCCCTAAACCACATCTATGCCCAGCTTGTTGACGACGTCGCCGGCGTTACGTTAGCCGCCGCTTCCAGTGTGGAAAAAGATTTCGGCATCCGCGGCAGCAATAAGGAAGCTGCTCGCAAGGTCGGTCAACTTATCGCAGAACGCGCCGCACAAAAGGGAATTACCGAAGTAGTGTTTGACCGCGGCGGTTATCTCTACCACGGCCGCGTCAAGGAGCTGGCCGAAGGCGCCCGCGAGGGCGGCCTCAAATTCTAGGGAAAAGGAGGAAATGCTTTGGCTAGGGTTGACGCAAGCAATCAGGAATTAAAAGAACGGATAGTCTCTATTAACCGCGTCAGCAAGACGGTTAAGGGTGGCCGTGTAATCAAGTTTTCGGCGCTGGTTGTTGTCGGAGACGGCAACGGCAAGGTCGGTTTCGGATTGGGCAAGGCAAACGAGGTGCCGGAAGCCATCCGCAAGGGGATTGAGGAAGCCAAGAAGAGCATGGTTGAAATCGCGATGAAGGGCAACACAATCCCGCACGAGATTATCGGCAGGTTCGGGGCCGGAAGGGTCCTGCTCAAGCCGGCCGCGCCCGGTACCGGCGTCATCGCCGGCGGGCCTGTCCGCGCCGTTGTTGAAGCCGCGGGAATTCGGGATATACGCACCAAGGCTCTCCGCTCCAACAACCCGATTAACGTGGTGCGCGCGACAATGGACGGCTTGACCCGGCTGCGCACAGTTGAGCAGGTCGCCGCCATCAGAGGAAAGACTTTGGAAGAAATTCTGGGATAGGCAGAAAGGGCGAAGTTTGACAAACACCTGTTTATCAAACTGGATTTGCGACGCAAGGGCTGTTAAAACGGGCAAATCCCCGGCTTACTGCTAGAAAGGAATGGTTTTTGATGGCTAGAAAGAAGAAAGGCAACACCCTTCAAATCAAGCTGGTAAAAAGCCTGATTGGTTCAAAAGAGGCCCAGGAGGCTACCGCTAAATCCTTGGGGCTCCATAAAATCGGCGACATTACAAGCCAGCCCGACAATGCCGCCACAAGAGGCAAGATAGCTAAGATAATTCACCTCGTCGAGGTAATCGAAGCGTGAGCATTCGTGCAAGGAGGTGCGAAACAACATGAAGCTGCATCAGCTTTCTCCCGCCCCGGGTTCCGTCAGTGAAAGGAAAAGGGTCGGGAGGGGACATGGTTCCGGACACGGCAAGACGGCGGGCAAGGGCCACAAAGGCCAGAAGGCAAGGGCCGGCCGTGGTGTCCGTATCGGGTTTGAAGGCGGACAGATGCCCTTGCAAAGGCGGATTCCGAAACGCGGGTTCGTCAACATCTTCAAGACCCGGTACGCGGTTGTTAATATCGCGGATTTGAATGAGTTTGAAGACGGCGCGGTGGTTGACGCACAGGCGATGATAGACGCCGGGCTGGTTAATAAACTCTATGACGGGATTAAGGTTTTGGGCAACGGTGAGATAAAAAAGAGCTTGACTGTTAAGGCGGCGGCTTTTTCGCAGGCAGCCAGGGCCAAGATTGAAGCGGCAGGCGGGAAGGCGGAGGTGAGCTGATGTTTCAGACACTTCGCAATGCGTGGAAAATAGAAGATTTAAGGAAAAAAATCCTTTATACCCTGTTCATAGTCCTGATTTTCCGTATCGGCTCGGCGATTTCGGTGCCGTTTGTGGACGTGGACGTGATGGCGCAGGCGGTCAAGGATTCGGGCGGCATAATGGATTACCTGACAATGCTTTCGGGCGGCGGGTTCTCGGACGCCAGTATTTTCGCGCTTTCAATCACCCCGTATATCAACGCCAGCATTGTAATCCAGCTTTTGACGGTTGCCCTTCCCCCGCTTGAGCGGCTGGCGAAAGAGGGGGAGGCGGGGCGCAAGAAGCTCGCGCAGATTACCCGCTACATGACGGTTGTTCTGGGCCTTCTGCTGGGGACCGCGTATTACTTCATGATAAGGAACAATTACCAGGTCCTTGTCAGCGAGGCAAGAACCGGCCTTGGGCAATGGTTTGCCGCCTTTGTAATCGTGCTCTGCTTTGCCGCGGGCTCGGCAATCGTTATGTGGCTCGGAGAACAGATTAACGAGCGCGGGCTCGGAAACGGCATTTCAATTCTGCTGTTTGCCGGTATTATCTCGCGGCTGCCGTCGGCCGCGCGGTATCTCTGGGCGATTTTCTACGAGCAGGGCGTTAAAATGCTGGATTCGGGCACAGGGCTTAAATACGTGCTCATTGTGCCGTTTATCGTAATTCTCTTCCTGCTTATCATTATGTTCATCATCCTGATAACCGAAGGGGAGCGCAGGATACCTGTACAGTACGCAAAACGGGTAGTAGGCCGCAAGCTGTACGGCGGGCAGAACACCTATATCCCGATTAAGGTCAACATGTCGGGCGTCATGCCGATAATTCTGGCCGTTTCGATGGTATCGGTGCCGAGCGTGATTTTCAGGTTTACCGGCGCGCCTGAGGGCAAAGGCTTTTTCGGCAGGATTGCGCTGTTTATCTATACCGTGTTCAGCCCGAACCATCCGGTTTACGCTGTGCTGTATTTCCTGCTGATTATAGGCTTTGCGTTTTTCTACGTTACCATCCAGTATAATCCAATTGAGATTTCCAATAATCTTCGTAAGAATTCCGGCGCAATCCCCGGCTACCGTCCGGGCAAACCCACTGCCGACTATATCAAAAGGGTTCTCAACAAAATCACCCTTGTCGGCGCAATCTGTATCGGGGTTATAGCGATTTTCCCGATTATCTTCAGCGGAGTTTCGGGAATTTCGGGTCTGGCGCTCGGCGGTACGTCCATTATGATTGTGGTCGGGGTCGCGCTTGAGACTACTCAGCAGCTCGAAAGCCAGATGATGATGCGCCACTACAAGGGATTCTTAGAGTAACGTCTGGTTTTTGAGGGAGATGATATGAGGATTGTTTTATTAGGCGCCCCCGGCGCCGGAAAAGGCACTCAGGCTGAAGTAATCAGCAGGGAAAAGAATATCCCCACCATTTCCACAGGCAACATTATTCGCGACGCGCTGAAAAGCGGCTCTGAGCTTGGGAAGAAAGCCAGAAAGTATATTGAAGCCGGCCATCTGGTCCCGGATGATATCGTAATCGACATCATCCGCGAGCGGCTGTCGCGGCCGGACTGCAAAGACGGTTTCATACTCGACGGCTTTCCGCGAACCATCCCTCAGGCCGAGGAACTTGAACGCATGGGTGTTCATATTGACCGGGTGATTGAGATTGATGTGGACGACGAGGTCATAGCCCGGCGTATGTCAGGTCGCCGTGTCTGCCCGTCTTGCGGTACATCCTACCATATTGAGCACAAGCAACCCAAAAAGAGGGATGTATGCGACAATTGCGGAGACACCCTTGTTCAGCGCGAGGATGACCGGCCGGAAACAGTACGCGAACGGCTTCGGGTGTACCACGAACAGACCGCTCCGCTGAAAAACTACTACGCGGACCGAAACAAACTGTACGTGGTCAAGGGGCAGGAGGACGTGAACGATACAATCAGACTGACTCTTGCCGCGCTCAAGTCGTAAACCGCGGAGCCGGGCTTTCAATCGGACTTTGTGTATTATAGACGCTCAGACAGGGATAGATGGAAACACCAATCCCCGCCCAGCTTTCAGAAAGGCTTGGTGATTGAGATTATCCATATCAAGAACAGCCGCGAGCTTGAGCTGATGAAGGAAGCCTGCGTGATTGTGGCAAGGGCTCTGCAACTCGGCGGCAAAGCTGTTTGTCCCGGCGTTACCACCGCCGAGATAGACAGGGAGATACGCAAATACATTGAAAGCCAGGGCGCCAGACCCTCCTTTCTGGGGTACGGAGGGTTTCCCGGCAGCGCGTGCATATCAATCAACGGCACGGTTATCCACGGCATACCGGATAAGACAGTCATCAAAGAAGGCGACATTGTAAGCATTGACGTCGGCGCATATTTGAACGGCTACCACGGCGACACCGCCGCGACATTCCCCGCCGGGAATATCTCAAAAGAGGCACAGAGGCTGATAGACACAACCCGCGAGAGCCTGTACGAAGGCATTCGCGCGGCCAAAGCGAAAAAACGGATTGGGGATATCAGCTCGGCCGTTCAGCGGTATGTCGAGGTGCGCGGTTACTCGGTGGTACGGCAGTTCGTCGGCCACGGAGTAGGCGTGAACCTGCATGAAGACCCCAGTGTCCCGAATTTTGGCACTCCCGGCCACGGCCACACCCTTGTTCCGGGAATGACACTGGCCATCGAACCAATGGTGAACGCGGGCACTCCGGACGTAAAAATCCTTGAGGACGGCTGGACCGTGGTTACTGCGGACGGAAAGCTGTCTGCCCATTTTGAACACACGATTGCGATTACTCCCGATGGGCCTGTCATTATGACTCTTCCTTAAAATTTTGGAGGTGGGCTGTTGTTAAAACGAGGCAGTGTTGTTGTATCGCTGCGCGGACGGGACAGCAAGAGGTTAATGGCGGTTCTTGAAGTTGAATGCAACCGGGCGCTGGTGGCTGACGGGCGGCTGCGCCCGATAGAAAAGCCCAAACGCAAAAACCCGCGTCATCTGGCGCCTACCGGCGCAGTTCTGGACGAGACTTCAATGGCTACCAACCGTAATCTGCGGCGGGCTCTGACGCAGTTAAGCATGCCGCAGCAGTGAAAACGCATTAGGGGGGTATTGTATGTCAAAAGCGGATGTTATCGAGCTTGAGGGCACTGTTATCGAAGCTCTGCCCAACGCGACTTTTCAGGTCCAGCTTGCAAACGGGCATGTAATCTTAGCACATATCTCCGGCAAGCTGCGCATGAATTTCATCCGCATTTTGCCGGGCGACAAGGTTACGGTCGAGATGTCCCCGTATGACTTGACCAAAGGCCGTATTACATGGCGCTCAAAATAAATGCGGCCTTGTCTGTAAATAAATATTATAAGCGATAGACCGGAAACGGGAGGCCGCTTCCGGCGGAATGGAGGATATCCATGAAAGTCAGACCATCAGTAAAAAAGATTTGCGAGAAATGCAAGATCATCAAGCGCAAGGGCCGTGTAATGGTGATTTGCGAAAATCCGAAGCACAAGCAGCGCCAGGGCTGACGCCCGCGACGCGCCGCTGCGGCAAACCGGATTTCATACCCATGCCTTGACGCATAAAAGGCAGAAAGAAAGGAAGGAATATTTATGGCGCGAATAGCTGGTGTAGACTTACCCAGAGACAAACGCATTGAAATTGGCCTAACCTATATTTACGGTATCGGACGCAGCTCTGCCAAGAAAATCCTGCAGCAGGCCGGCGTAAGCCCCGATACACGCGTGCGGGACCTCAGCGAGGACGACGTCAATAAGTTAAGAGAGATTATCGACCATAGCTACAAGGTTGAAGGAGACCTGCGCAGGGATATGGCGATGGACATAAAACGGCTGATTGAAATCGGCTGCTACCGCGGGATTCGCCACCGCAAGGGTCTGCCGGTACGCGGACAGCGCACCAAAACCAACGCGCGCACCCGCAAGGGTCCCAAAAGGACTATCGCCAACAAGAAGAAATAAGGAGGAGGAAGAAAAATGGCCGCTGCAAAAACCACGCGGAAGGGAACATCGTCCCGTCGCCGCAGGGAGCGCAAGAATATTGAGCGTGGCATGGTTCACATCAGGTCCACGTTTAACAATACCATCGTAACCATTACCGACCAGCAGGGCAACGCCATTTCATGGGCAAGCGCGGGCGAGCTCGGATTCCGCGGTTCCCGCAAATCCACCCCGTTTGCCGCACAGTCTGCGGCTGAAACTGCCGCAAAAGCCGCAATGGAGCACGGGCTCAAATATGTGGAAGTGTACGTCAAGGGGCCCGGCGCCGGGCGGGAAGCCGCAATCCGCGCGCTGCAGGCCGCAGGGCTTGAGGTCAACATGATTAAAGACGTAACCCCAGTCCCCCATAACGGATGCCGCCCTCCGAAAAGAAGGCGTGTCTGAATAATTACAGGAGGTGCAACCACTAATGGCAAGATATACCGGGGCGGTGTGCAGGCTTTGCCGCCGCGAAGGACAAAAGCTGTTTTTAAAAGGCGACCGCTGCTATTCAAGGAAATGCTCGTTTGACCGACGCTCTTATGCTCCCGGCCAGCACGGACAGGGGCGCAAAAAGGTCTCGGAATACGGCAAGCAGCTGCGTACCAAGCAGATTGCGCGCCGGTACTACGGGGTATTAGAAGGGCAGTTCCGCCGCTACTTTGAGCTGGCTGAAAAAATGCCCGGCGTTACAGGCGAAAATCTGCTCGCCATTCTGGAATCCCGGCTGGACAACGTTATCTACCGTCTGGGGCTTGCCAGCTCCCGCGCGCAGGCGCGCCAGCTGGTGCTGCACGGGCATTTTACCGTGGACGGACGGAAGGTCAATATCCCCTCCTACCTGACCAAGGTCGGGCAAGTGATTTCCGTAAAGGAAAGCAGCCGTCAGAACGAGAATATCAAGCAAATCTTTGAAGTTAATTCATCCCGCCCTGTCCCGCAGTGGATGGAAATGAACCGCGACGCGCTTGAAGCCAAGGTTGTCGCGATGCCCAGCCGCGAGGACATCGAACTTCCGATTGAGGAAACCCTGATAGTCGAGTTGTACTCAAAATAAGGTCGGGATGTCAGGCAAGCCGCCGATGTCAGTGGTCCGGGCATTTTGGCCCGCGGCGGTTTTAAAAGCAAAAATAATCGTGGAGCGCTGCCTTTTTTGGCGGCCGTTCACGTTCTTAATTAGGAGGGTTTTGGATGATTGAAATTGAAAAGCCCAGAATAGAAGCAGTGGAAATCTCACCCGACGGAACGTATGGAAAATTTGTTGTCGAGCCCCTTGAAAGAGGCTTTGGCACCACACTGGGCAACAGTCTGCGCCGTGTTTTGCTGTCATCCCTTCCCGGCGTAGCGGTAACCTCCGTTAAAATCGACGGCATTCTCCACGAGTTCTCCGCTATCGAAGGCGTTAAAGAGGACGTTACCGAGATAATCCTGAACATCAAGGGCCTGACCGCCAAAATCAACGGGGACGGGCCGAAGGTGGTCTACATCGAAGCGGAAGGCCCGTGCGTGGTTACTGCCGGCTCAATCAAATGCGACAGCGAGGTTGAAATTCTCAATCCCGACATGTATATCGCGACCCTTAACGAAGGCGCCCGCCTAAACATGGAGATTACCCTGAACAAAGGTCGCGGCTATGTGCCCGCGGAGCGCAACAAGCAGAATATGGCGCCGGTAATCGGGGTGATACACGTTGATTCCATCTATACCCCGGTGCTCAAGGTGAATTACATGGTCGAGAATACCCGCGTCGGACAGATAACCGACTACGACAAGCTCACCATCGAGCTTTGGACAAACGGGACAATCCTTGCCAAAGAAGGGATTTCCCTCGGCGCAAAGGTGTTGACCGAGCACCTCAACCTGTTTGTGGACTTGTCCGGCGAAACCTATGCCGGTGATACAATCATGGTGGAAAAGGACGACAAGGGCAAGGAAAAAGTCCTCGAAATGACCATTGAGGAACTGGATTTGTCGGTGCGTTCCTTCAACTGCCTCAAGCGCGCCGGTATCAATACGGTCGAGGATTTAATCAGCAAGACCGAGGAGGACATGATGAAGGTGCGCAACCTTGGGCGCAAGTCGCTGGAGGAAGTGGTCAACAAGCTGGCCTCCCTTGGGCTGAGCCTGCGCTCCAACGACGAAAAACTGTAATTGTCCATCCATTCCACCGGCTTTATCCGCAATCCTTACAGGGTTTAACCCGGCTTAACCTAAAGTAAAAGGAGTGAATTGATATGCCCGGAACCAGAAAGCTCGGCAGGCCTACCGCTCATCGCACGGCCATGCTGCGCGCCATGGTTACCTTCCTTTTTGAAAAGGGGCGGATTGAAACAACCGTTACCCGCGCCAAAGAGGTGCGCTCAATGGCGGAAAAGATGATAACCATTGCGAAAAATCCCACTCTTGCGAACAAGCGTCTGATTTTCTCTTTCGTAACCAAGGAAAGCGTCAGCAAAAAGCTGTTTGACGAGATTGCGCCGAAATACGCCGACCGCAACGGCGGGTATACGCGCATTATCAGGACAGGCCCCCGCCGCGGGGACGCCGCGGAGATGTGCCTGATTGAGCTTGTATAGCTTTATCCGGTTGTTAAAATCTGAATAACTGTTGGCAACAAAAGCCTTGGAAGTTTCGGGCGGCAGCGGCAGGCTGCCGCCCGTTTTGCGGCGCGCGGCGGCTGTTTTCAGCGGCATTTAAAATCCGGCGCTGAACCGGACAG
>LFTH01000065.1 GCA_001513365.1 Clostridiales bacterium DTU033
TCTATTTTACCATATTAATGCGAAAAAGCCCAGCTTTCGCTGGACTTTTTCGACAAGCTGACTCCCGCTGGGGTTTAATCAGCGGGAGTTTGTCTTTGCTATATCAAAGCCGCAAGGTAGGCCGCGAAGCTGAATTGAATTTCGGACAGTTTATGTAGTCCGGTCATCAGCTTCGCTACCCAAACCGAAACTGATTTGAAGCGCATGATTGACGCGCTGCATGGAGTAGTCGTCCAGCCGCCCCATCCGCTCTTTAAGGCGGCGCTTGTCGATTGTGCGTATCTGTTCCAGCAAGACAACCGAATCCCGCGCAAGGCCGCTGCCCTCGGTGTTCAGCCTTATATGAGTGGGCAGCCTTGCCTTGTCTTTCTGGCTGGTGATTGCGGCCGCTATCACGGTGGGGCTGTAACGGTTTCCGATATCGTTTTGTACTATAAGTACCGGCCTGACTCCTCCCTGTTCCGAGCCTACCACCGGGCTTAAGTCGGCGTAATAGATATCTCCTCTGCGGACACTCACTTTTTTCACTCCCGTTTTCAGCGTTTGGTGATTGCTACCGATTATATTTTTGCCGGAATATTAAGGTTTAAACGGATTTATTCAAAAAT
>LFTH01000033.1:0-242 GCA_001513365.1 Clostridiales bacterium DTU033
ATGTCGTCGGTCGGCTCCCTGGTGGTAATCCGCTGTATCCATATTCCCGGCATGGACAGCGCCCGCACAATCCTGTTTTCGGATTTTCCCGCCAGCTTTATCATCTCATATCCGACGCTCACTACAACCGGTATCGCAAGCAGCTTCAGTCCGGTACGCACAAACGGGTTCTGCGCGGTTATGAAAATCGACACTACAATGCCTATAATCAGCATGAATACCATGAACGAGGTGCCGCAGCG
>LFTH01000033.1:292-5609 GCA_001513365.1 Clostridiales bacterium DTU033
ACTGTCAGCTCCTCCCCCTTCTCATAGCAGAAAATGGTCTTGTGTTCCGCGCCGTGGTACATGAACACCCTTTTTATATCCTTCATCATGGACACCGCAATAAGGTACAGGATAAACAGCAGAATACGGGTCAAGCCTTCCACCACTGCCCGCCAGATGTTGTTGTCAAGCGCGGGGATGAGTTTTCTCAGCAGATTGAACAGGAATGCGGGCAGAGTGATGAACAGCCCGACCGCCAAAACCGTCCCAAGCAGCACGCTTAGGATTAGGATTATCGTCATACCGATGTTTTTATCCTCAGCCGCCTTTGGCTGGTTTTCCTGATTATCTTCGCCGACCGCGGCTTCGGCCGCCGGAGCTTTTTTATCTTTTGACTCCTCTTCCATTCCCGCAATCTCGGCTGAGCGCATTAAACAGCGGTATCCGATTGACATCGAGTCCACAAAATTGAAAACCCCGCGTATAAACGGCAGCTTGAACAGGCGCGGGCGGCCTTTGCCGGCTGTCGGAAAACTCTCTATCACAATCTCGCCTTCGGGGTTCCGGACAGCCATTGCGGTTTTCTCCGGCCCTCTCATCATAATCCCTTCAATCAGCGCCTGTCCACCTATTGAAGTCTTTTTTTTCACCTTTTCGCACTTCATAACTGTTATCCTTTCTGGGGATTTTGGTTTCCATTCGGAGCGGCCGGCAGAGTAATGGTTACGGTGGTGCCGACATTTTCCTCGCTGTCGATTTCAAGCCGCCCCTTGTGCCGCCTTATTATCTCGTCCGCAAGCGCCAGGCCTATCCCCGAACCCGGCCTGCTGCGGTTTGCCTTGTAAAACTTTTTCTTTATATTCGGCAAATCCTCTTTGGAAATACCGACGCCGGTATCGCTTATGACAATCTGGACATGCTCTCCCATGTTCGCGGTCTCTACCCGTATTTTCCCTCCGGGGTTTGAGTACTTGATTGCGTTGTCCAGCACGTTGACGAACACCTGTTTCAGTCTGTCGCTGTCCCCAAGCACCGGCGGCAGGTTTTCGGGTTCGATATATATGAGCTCGATGTTCTCTCTCGCTGCACGGTTTTTAAACAGCACAACCGCCTCTCCAAGCTCTGCCGAAATGTCCATACGGGTGAATTTGAGCGCGAGATGTCCGCCCTGCATTCTTGAAAAATCGAGCAAATCCTCAACAATGCCCGAAAGCCGCTCGACCTCGCCGGATATCACTTCAAGACCTTTTTCATTAAGCTCGACGTCCGACCAGCCTGCCTGAAGCATCGTCTCGGTCCAGCCTTTAATCGCGGTCAGGGGGGTGCGCAACTCATGAGAAACCGACGAAATAAAATCGTTTTTCATCTTCTCGCCCGCCGAGATTTCTTCAGCCATGAAGTTTATGGTGTCGCACAATTCCCCTATCTCGTCGTCGGTCTTCTTATTAATCCTGAAATCATAGTCTCCTAGCGCTATCCGGCGGGCCGCGCTGTTTATTTCGGTAACCGGCTCGACTATCGTGCTGACGAAATACAGGTTTATCACCAGCATGAAGAATATAATCGCAATGCTAATCAAAACCATAATCCCGAAAAACATCCAAATCTGACGGTCAACCAGCGTGAGAGACGTAACATACCTTATTCCGCCGATTGCGGCTCTGTCGCTCCCGCGCAGGGCGAGGGTCATCGACATTACCCGCTCCCCCGCTTTATTCCTCCCGGTCCAGACACCCCTGCCGTTTTTGGAGGCCAAAGCGCTTTGATAGTCGCTGCTGTTCATTTCCGACTCAAATCCGGTCGAGGAAACCACAATCTCCCCTTTCGGGTTCAGCACCTGCATTTCGAGTTTTTCCTTATCTTCAAAGCTCTCAACAAGCCGGCGGGCAAACGAATCAAAGCTCAGCGCCCGCGCATCGGATTTGAACATCTGGCTGAAAACCGACTCAAACGCCTCGATACGTGAGGACAGGGAATACTCTACGCTTTTATAGTAATACGAGCGGATAGAGAGCATCAGCGCAGCGCCGAAGATAAAAAGCAGCACAAAAACCACGCTTATGCTGTTGAGCATCCACCGCCGCATAATGCTTGAACTGCGCGCCATCCCTTATCCCCCTTTATGTAAACTCACTCTATGGGTATCAAGCCCGCCGGCTTATCCCGTCCATTTGTACCCAAGTCCCCAGACTGTCAGGATATGCCTCGGCTCGGACGGGTTGTCTTCTATCTTCATCCGCAGCCTTCTGATATTGACGTCCACAATTTTTTCCTCGCCGTAATACTCCTCGCCCCAGACCCGGTTGAGTATGTCGGTGCGGCTCAGTGGTTTGCCCTGATTTGAAAAAAAGTATTCCATTATCTGAAACTCGACATGGGTCAGCTCAATGGGCTGCCCTTTCTTTTTCAGGGTGCGACTGCGAAGGTCCAAGACAAAATCCCCGCTCTCGATTTTTTCGATATAGTTGACTTGCCTGTTCGCCCGCGCGGCGGCGACACGGCGGTACAGCGCATCCACACGCGCTACAAGCTCGGAGGGGCTGAACGGTTTTGTTACATAATCGTCCGCGCCCATCATCAGACCGCCCACTTTCTCCATCTCCTGAGTGCGGGCTGTTAAGATTATAATCCCGATGTTGTCGTTGCGCTGCCTGATCTCGCGGCAAACGGCAAACCCGTCCATGCCCGGCAGCATAATGTCGAGCAGCGCGACATCTATACTCCCGTTTTCCTCCTCATACAGCCGGAGAGCCTCCTCGCCCGACTCCGCTTCCAACACTTCATAACCCGCCCGTTTGAGGTTGATGACCACAAACTCGCGTATGGAAGCCTCGTCCTCGCACACCAAGACCCTTTTCATTCCGCCAATCCACTCCCTTTTTTCAGCTCATCTGATGTAGGCAAATCTGTAACTCACCCGTTCAAGGTTCAGGTTGAACGGCTTTTTATCGCTAAACCATGTGTAAAACTTTACTTCAGACAAATCTTCAAGCAGCCTGAACCCGGCCTGTTCAAGACCGCTTTCACCTTCTTCGGTTTTATAGACTGCCCTGAGCGTTAAAAACTTTTCGCCTGTTTTGCCGTTATCCAGCGTATAGAACGTCAGAGCGCGGGTCTGCCTGTCGTACGACAGGGTGAACAGGCTGTCCCAGTCGTTGTCCGTTTCGAAATAGTAGCCGTCAGTCATATTGATGATACACGAAAAGACCTCTTTTACCTTTTCGGCTTTAATATCCCAGCCGTACCATTTGGTGAGCCAAATCCGGTCGGTTTCATAGTCCTTGTATCCTAATACGGCTTTGATAATCGGCCATTCGATTTGTCCGTCCCCGTTTATGTCCATAGACGGCAGCGCGGCCTCGCGGAATGTCAGGTCGTTCCTGTTTTTCAGTCTGTCGTAAAACGGGGCGCGCAGGAAACTACCGTCCCAGTATATAAGCTCGGTAACCATCCCGCCGGAGCTTCTGACACCATCCACAAAAACCCCTTTTGCGGTATCGGTCAGCTCCGCCACAGCCGCTGACGAAAACTGCTGAATATACCCGTCAAGGCGGACTTCGCCGGATTCCCGCAGTACCTCGCCGGAGCCTTTGTCCGAGTGCAGCAGCCTTGCTGTCGAGATGTTTTCCGCCTTGTCCGAAAGAAGGATTAGCAAGTCGTCCCACCCAGAATTCGTAAGCCCGCCGATAATAAATTCGGAGTAGACGTCCCTGTACCACTCGTTCAGCGCCCCGGTCCTTATGTTATACAAAACCAGCAGCCGGTTGTTTACGTTGTCTACATTCCATCCGGTTATTATTTCGTACAGGCCGTCGCCGTTTAAGTCGCCGAACTCGACCCGGTCAATATCCGGGCTCGCTCCTTCGATGTCGCTGACAGACTCCCACATTCCATCGTTTTTCTTCAGCAGATTGAGTCGGACATTGCTGTTTTCCTTGCCGAAACTGTAAAACACGATTGCCTCGTCAACGCCGTCGCCGTTTAAATCCTGCAGGACAAACGCCGAGCGGTGGTCCCCGAAACGAGGGTATTTTAAAATATACCCTCCCAAAGTGTCGGCGGCCTGCTTTTTCTGTTCGCTCAAGATATATTTTTCAAGGGCTTTCTGGATTTGCTGCTGCTCGCCTGCCGGGCGTGGCGGGCGGAGAAGGGTCTCGACATCAATCCCGACACTGCACCCCGACATAAGCGCAAAACCCAGAAAAACTGCCGCAGCCCCCAACAGCGCCCTCAGCTTCAAGCCCAACACATCCCTTTACACAAGTCAATCTATATTATACCGCCGATTTGCCGCTCTTTCAATCAAGAAAAACCGCCCCGCGGTGCCTGAAGTTTTTTGCGGGACCGTGCCCGCCGACGGGTTCAGCGCCGCTTTAAAAACTCGAAATCTCGCTTAAGCCTGTTTTAACAACTCAAAGATTTCGCTTAAACTTGTAATCACCGGAACACCCAGTGTTTTCGGGATGTCGCCGTGAACATCAATGCAAACGGGCTTCATGCCCGCGCCCGACGCCCCCTCAATATCGTTGACATGGTGGTCCCCCACATATACACAGCTTTCGCACGGAACACCCAGACGAAAAGCCGCCCGCCGGAAAATCTCCTTATCGGGTTTACGCACCTCTTCGTCCCCCGAAACCATCGCCAAATCCAAAAGCGGCCTGATACCGGAAATGTCGAGCTTGCGGTTTTGGTTGAGGGAGGGGCCGTTTGTTATCACTCCGACTTTATACCCCATTTGTCTAAGCTTTTTCAGGGTGTCAACCGTGTCGGGCAGCAGGGTGGTGAATTCCGGAAAACGCATTTGCAGTTCACGGTAGGCTTCTTCGGCCGGCGGCGCGTCTTCCCATCCCCAGTCCCTGTACAGCGATTTCAGGTATTCGATATAATTCACATAGCCGTCGTGGTTTCGTTCGACCATGTATTCTACTTTTTCTTCAAGCTCACTCCCGGTCAGCGACGGGCAGTATTTTTTCAGAAAAAACCTGCTGTATTTGGTAAAAGCGGCCTTGCGGTTTTGCAGGGTATCGTCAAAATCAAACAAAACCGCCTTAACCGGGCGGGTGCCGGGCTGTCCTTCGCGCGTCCCGCCGCCCAAAAATACCGCGCGCGCTGTCTTTGCGTCCTCAAGTATTTGCTGTTTCAACTGGTCAAGCGAGTCGAATTTCTTTTCCCCGCGCAGATATTTTACAAGGGTTACCGGTATGTGTCTGCCATACAAATCCCCGTCAAAATCTATAATCCATGTCTCCGCAAGCGGCCTGTCCGCGCCGACCGTCGGCCTTACCCCAATATTCGTAACCCCGAATTTTGAGACGCCGTCAACCACCACAGTGGA
>LFTH01000117.1 GCA_001513365.1 Clostridiales bacterium DTU033
CCGCAATCATGAACAATACCGAAACATACTGTGCCACCGTCTTGGTTTTTCCGGCAAGGCTTGCCGCGACAACCACGCCATCTTTCGCCGCGATAAGGCGGATTGAGGTAACCATGAATTCCCTAGCCAACACCAGCATCACTGCCCAAACGTCAATATGCCCGCTCGCAAGAAAGCCCAGTAGCGCGGCGGTGGTCAGCATTTTATCCGCTAAGGGATCGAGAAACTTGCCGAAATTGGTGATAAGCCCCTGTGAACGGGCAATCCTGCCGTCCAGCAAATCGGTAAGCGCGGCAAATCCGAAAATCAGCCCCGCAATCAGGTAATGGAAAGGAAAATCAACCATCAACACCGCCAAAAAAATCGGCGACAGGATAACCCGCAAAACCGTCAGCTTGTTAGGCGTATTCACTCGCAGCACTCCCCCATCAAATCCCAGTCAATGGTGCCGGTAATCAGCACGCGGGTCATATCCCCCGGTTTGACTTTGCCGGGAGCACATCTGAAAAACACCTTTCCGTCAATTTCAGGCGCGTCCGCCTCACTGCGCCCGAACCAGCAATCGGCATAGCGGTCGTAACCCTCGACCAGTATATTCAATGTCCTGCCGATTTGCTCATTGTTGTACCAATCGGAAATACGGCTCTGCTCCTGCATTACGATTTCGCGCCGGCGCTGTTTTACGCTGTCCTCGACCTGATTTGGCATGACCGCCGCCGGAGTCCCTTCCTCAGGGGAAAAAGCGAAACAGCCCAGCCTTTCAAAACGGATTTCGTTGATAAACCTGCAAAGCTCGTCAAACTCTTTCTCACCCTCACCGGGAAAGCCGGTCATAACGGTGGTGCGCAGCACAATTCCGGGCACCGCAGCCCGGATTTGCTGTATCCTGTGCTTGAGCGATTGATAATCCCCCGGACGGTTCATCGCCTTAAGCACTTTTTTGCTGACGTGCTGGATTGGCAAGTCAAGATACTTTACAATCTTTTCCTGATTGGATATCACGTCAAGCAGGCGGCCGGTTACGTGTTCGGGATAACAGTATAAAACCCTTATCCACTTGATACCGCCGATTTCGCAGAGCCTTTCCAACAGCTCAGGCAGCATGGGGCGGCCGTAGATATCGACGCCGTACAAGGTGGTGTCCTGCGCCACCAGAATAAGCTCTTTCACCCCGTTTTCGGCCAGGCCGCGGGCTTCATCAAAAATACTGTCCATCTCCCTGCTGCGCAGCTTGCCGCGTATGCCGGGAATGGCGCAGTATGAACAGCAGTTGTTGCACCCGTCGCCTATCCTAATATATGCGTAATACCATGGCGTTGTCTGCAAACGTTCCCCGTCGAAATTCCAGCAGCTTTTATCTGGAAAGCTCTCGACCTTTCCACCGCCGAGAACCGAATTCAGGGCTTTTACAATATCCCTGTTTGCGCCGAGGCCGAGCACCGCGTCGCATTCGGGAAGCTCTTTCAAAACCTCCTCGCGGTACCGCTCCGCCATACAGCCGGTTACAATGATTTTTTTGATAATCCCCTCGTCTTTAAGCCTGCCGAACTCCAAAATCTGTTCAATCGATTCCCGCTTTGCCTCTTCGATAAACCCGCAGGTGTTGACAATCATCACGTCGGCAAGGCTGACGTCCGACACCAGTTCAAACCCCGATTTTTTTAAGCGGGCAAGCATTATCTCGGCGTCCATCCGGTTTTTGGGGCAGCCGAGCGAAACCATTCCAACCTTAATCATCTAACTCAAAATCCTGTTCCGTTGATTTAAATTCATTTATCGCCCGCCGAATTGTGTCGCTGTCGAACCCAAAGCGCGACAGGCTGGCCGCAACCTTGCGCAGGCTGTCATTGTCAGTGCCCATATTATAGTATTTTCTGTTCAGCAACGCAAGAGCCTGACTTACGTCGTCTCGCTCAAAAGAGTCTACCGCCTCCACAGCGGTTTTGCGGTCTATGCCAAGCGCGCAGAGCTCCTCGACAGCCCGCCTTGACGGGTACAGTTTCTGGTTGAGAAGATAGCCGGCGCGTTTTTTGGCATATTCGCCGTCGTTAATAAGCCCTAATTCCTCCATGCGGTCTACCGCCGCCGCGGCAGCCGCGCTGTCGGTCTCCCGCAGCAGCTTTTGCTCAAGCTCCCTGCGCGAATAGTCCCGGAATGAAAGAAGATACAGCGCCTTTTCCATGGAACGCCGCTGGTTGGAAAGCCTGACCAGCTCGTCAAGCTGTTTTTCATTCAAAGAGGAGCCGACCTGATAAGGTGTTTCTTCAAAGGTACGAATGTCCACCGCAACACTAGGAAGGGAGTCGAACTCAAGCTGAAGAAGGCGGCCACGTTTCTTTTTAATTCCGGTGATAACCATCCAATCTTACCTTTCATGCGGCAGAAGTATAATACGGTATGTATCGCAATATTATTAATTAGTCGTCAACCGATATGTCGATTTTCGCTTTCGCCATTCTCGCGGTAACCTTGGCGGCGGCTTCAATCGGGATTTCAGTCGGGGTCTTCGCGGCAGGGGCAAAACCCACGCCCGACGGTATCAGCCGGTGTATATTTTCCCTGACCAGCTTTTCTATCTCTTCCTTGAGTTCGGGATTTTGCTGCAACAGGGCTTTTACATTGTCGCGGCCCTGAGCAAGCCGGCTGTCCTTGTATGAAAACCACGAGCCCGATTTCTGGATAATGTCCAGCTTCACCGCGGCGTCAACTATCTCGCCCTCGCGGCAAATCCCCTTGCCGTATATAATGTCAAACGTCGCGTCCTTGAAAGGCGGCGCGACCTTGTTCTTCACAACCTTGACCCTTGTATGTGAGCCGATTGACTCCCCGCCCGACTTTAAGGTTTCAACCCGCCTTACGTCAAGCCTGACGGAAGCGTAGTATTTAAGCGCGTTCCCGCCGGCGGTAACTTCGGGGTTGCCGTATACCGTTCCGACTTTCAGGCGCAGCTGGTTTATGAAGATGGCTATGCAGTTTGATTTTGAAACCGCGCCCGCGAGTTTGCGCATCGCCTGAGACATCAGACGCGCCTGCAGACCGACGTGGGAAGCCCCCATTTCTCCCTCAATCTCGGCGCGCGGAACAAGCGCAGCCACCGAGTCGATGACCACGACGTCAATCGCGCCCGAACGAATCAGGGCCTCAGCTATCTCCAGCGCCTGCTCGCCGGTGTCCGGCTGGGATACCAGCAGGGAATCAATATCCACGCCGAGCGCACTTGAATATTCAGGGTCGAGGGCATGCTCTACGTCAATAAACGCCGCCTCCCCGCCCAGTTTCTGCGCCTCGGCAATCACATGCAAAGCCAGAGTGGTCTTTCCCGACGCCTCCGGCCCGTAGATTTCGGTAATCCTTCCCCTCGGCAACCCGCCGATACCAAGTGCCGCGTCCAGCATAATCGAGCCGGTGGATATCGCGTCCACACTCATTCCGACATTCTCGCCCAGCCGCATTACAGCGCCTTTGCCGTAGCTTTTCTCAATCTGCTGGAGCGCCAATTCAAGAGCTTTCTTTTTATCATCACTGCTGTCCTTGCCGGTTTTGGTCCTTGCCGCCGAGTTAATCCCTTTCTTTTGTACAGCCGCCATATCTTTTCAAGTCCTTTCATAGTTTTTGCTTTAATATAAAAAAGCAGTTCTCATCAGCCTTAATTCAAAAACCTTCTAAACCAATGAAATAATTATAAAAGAATAACACTAAAAAATCAACCGATTTGCGAAAAATGCCGTACATTTGTTCTTTTTTCTGAAAACGCGGACCGCCTAAAACCGCAATCTTGACAGATGTGAAACGGGGTTATATAATCTGTAATTAATACAATTATTAATTAATTACAAGGGGGATTATAGTTGGCTGAAACTGAAATTACCGCCATATTTGAAAAACACGGTATTCGCCCCACACAGCAGAGGATTGCCGTTTACAGCTATCTGCTGGCTCAACGCAATCACCCGTCAGCCGACACCATATACCGCGCGCTGGCTGATATATACCCGGTGTTTTCCCGCACCACGATATACAATTCGCTCAACGCCCTTGTTCAGGCAGGGCTGGTCAGGACGGTAAATATCTGCGCCGAAGAACAGCGGTTTGACGCCGATGTGGATGACCACGGGCATTTTATATGCGAAAAATGCCGCGAAATATTTGATTTTGAGGTCAGCAGTGATGTTCTGGAAAGGCTCTGCCCGACCGGATACAGGTTCAGCAAAGGCGACGTGTTTTTTTCCGGCGTCTGTCCCGGCTGCTGCGGTTAACCGGCGCGAAAATGGTACTTTTTATGAGTTTGTTTTAAAAAGTTTACATTTGCACAAAAGTGTGGTATCGTTATTGAGTGGTTAGGGAATATCCGCTTGTCTAATCATAAGCGTTCCAACAGGAAGGAAGGCATGCCTTTATGAAGAGATTGATACCGTCAGCAGTTTGCTTTATATTCCTTGCGGTTGTTATTACGCTTTTCGTAACCGCGCAGCCCCCGAATCAGGACGACGACCAGCCAACAACATCTCCCACCACTTCGACCACAGCTCCCACCACCCCGCCTGATGAATTTGAGTTCAGTTTTGAATATATCAGCGAACACAAGATTAAAGTCAGTTGGAAGCCCGCAGACTCAGAGGAAATCCCCGAAGGGCTGTTTGTCAAGGTTGTTAAGATAGGCACCACCGGCGAACTGGTCAACGACAACACCGGCGAGTTTGAAGTGGATATCAGCAGTATAAGGCCGGGCCTGTACACAGCGGTGTTCACCATATCTGACGCTGAAGGCAACGAAAAAAACTATGTTGCCGCGGAAAAAGTCGCGCGAGTCGGCGAGATATACACCTCAATTTCCCTTGAGGAGTCAAACAACCAGCTCATCGCCTATGTTTACCGCAAAGATGATGTTTTCAGCCCGTTGTCCGACATAAAAGTGGTTTATTACATCGGCAATATCCCGTTTGAAGAAAAGCACACCGATGAAAACGGTTACGCGAGGTTTGATAATCTCCTGCCGCAGGACAAGAACGATGTGTACTGTGTTATAGAAGATAACGAAATATGGATTGACTACACGCTCGGCATTTCCATCAAATATATCGGCACCAAAGTCTGGCTGATTGAGCGTGAAGAAACCACCACTCCGCCGCCGAGCACCACCACAACCGCAAAAACCACCACCACAAGGCCGCGCCGGACAACCACCACTTTGAAGCGTACCACTACAACCACCGCGCCAAAAGCCACCCTGCCGATTATCTGGGGGGCAGGCACCACCGCCGTTGTAGGGGACAAGGTCGCAATCAACGTCAGCTATGATACCGGAATTCTGAGCGCGTTTGATTATTCTTCAAAGGATTTTGCAGACCGCTCGCGCATGCTGATTGACAGCAAATTATACGGCTCAATAGTGTATAAAAATTCTGTATTGTACCTGTTGGTGCAGTCATCCGATATAGAGATAACCGACCAGCACATCTCCGCCGCGATAAGCGGGAAATCAAAATACAGTCTGTTCCATCCGGAGGAAACCCTGCGCATACCGATGAATCTCACTCTGCTTGTAGACAACAAATCTCTTAACGCCAGCAGCCCGGTAACCCTTTCGGATAACGAGGTTGAAGTCGAACTGCCGGCGCCGAAATCTGCAAAGGGCTCCAATTACACCTTTGTCGCCGCGGAATTTGACGAAAACGGCATTACCGGTTTCCTCGACACTTTTGTCGAGGACGGTATCTTGAAGTTCAAAACCAAAAACCTCTCATCGATTGTGCTGCTCGGCTTTAAAAACCCGAAAGGCCTTGGCTCCGGTATAAATATCCCCGCCCCCGCAATCATAATGATTGCCGTCGGGCTGCTGCTGCTGGCCGGAGCGTTTACCCTGCTTTACTTCTTCTTCCTGCGCAAACCGAAGAAACTCCCAGCTTTAGAAACCGGCGTCGGCACCGCCGAGCCTCACGCGGCGGAAGACGGCGTACCGCTCGGTCAACTGCTGGACCAGCCCGACGCTCAGGATGAAGGCGAAGAAGAATAGTTAAATCTTAAAAGAAACATATAGGGCATATTCGCCAAACTCCTAAACGGCTCTGCGTTTTGGGAAGTTTCGAATATGCCCCATTTTTGCGCTCAAATTTATGGGTTTACAATCCGTCTAATCCGGTGTCATTCCCTGCCGAGCAGGGCGGAAAAAGCCCTGTGCGCCATATATACGTCGAGTTTTGATACCACCTCGAAAGGCGAATGCATCGACAGCACCGGAACTCCCAAATCCACCGTATCCACGTCAAGGTCGGCGATATATTTCGCGACAGTCCCGCCGCCGCCCGCGTCCACCTTGCCGAGCTCGCCAATTTGCCACAGCACGCCATTGTCGTCCATCAGCCTGCGTATTATCGCCATGAATTCGGCTGACGCGTCCGATGTATCCGATTTGCCGCGCGAGCCGGTATATTTTGTCAGCACCACTCCGTGATTGAGCTTGGCGCAGTTTCTGATATCCACCACGTCGGCGTAAATCGGGTCAAAAGCTACATTGACGTCGGCGGACAGGCAGACCGAATTTTGGAAGACGTGCCGGGCGTAGTTGCCGAATGAAGTCGCAATATCGGCTATGAAATTCTCAAAAAAGGCCGACTGCATTCCGGTATTCCCTTCAGAGCCCACTTCCTCCTTGTCGGCTAAAACCGTAACGGCGGTATATGCGGGGTTTTGGGTTTCAAGCAGCGCGGTCAACGCCGGATAAGCGCAGACCCTGTCGTCGTGCCCGTAGCCGCCTATCATGCTGCAGTCCAGCCCCACGTCGCGCGCGGGGTACGCGGGCACCGCGAGCAGTTCGGCGGAAACGAAATCTCTTTCCAAAATCCCGTAGCGCTCGTGCAGTATCTTCATGATATTCAGCTTCACAAGCTCGCTGCCTTTGTCGTCTTTGAACGGCCTTGAGCCGACGAGGATATTCAAATCTTCGCCCCTGATGAACTCCGAGGCGTTCTTTTTCATCTGCTCGGAGGAAAGGTGCGGCAGCAAATCGGTTACGCAGAACACCGGGTCGGACTCGTTCTCGCCGATACATATCTCGACTGTGCTGCCGTCCTTGAGCGCCACCACTCCGTGCAACGCAAGCGGGACTGCGGGCCACTGGTATTTTTTAATCCCGCCGTAATACCGGGTATCGAAATACGCGAGGTTGTTGTCCTCATACAGCGGGTTGGGTTTTAAATCCAGCCTGGGCGAATCGATGTGGGCGGCGGCTATTGAAACGCCGTCGGTAATCGGCCTTGTACCGATTACCGCCAGCAGCAGCGACTTGTTGCGGTTGTTCAGATATATCCTGTCTCCGGGTTTCAGCTTTTTATCCCTGTCAAGAGGCTTAAACCCCTTTTCCTCCGCGGTTTTTATCGCGGCTTTTACAAACTCCCTTTCGGTTTTGGCGGAATTGATAAAATCCTTATAACCCTCGCAGTAGTCAAACGCCGATTGTATCTGCGCTTCGTCAAGGGTGGCATAAGCGTCTTTTGGGGTGTGGAACAAACGCTTCTTCAACGCCTCGGACGGGGATTTTTCATTCTGTTTTGACATGCCTGTCGCCTCCTGTTAACTGTTTTCGGTAGATTTTTTCATACGTTCTCTTTGCCGCAGGGACCTTTTCAACATACCCGCTGGTCTCTTTTATCGGAATGGATTTCAACGAAATCCCATCTTCCGAATATGATTTATCCTTAAGCCAGCGGCGGACATTGCCAATGCCGGCGTTGTACGCCGCAAGCATGGTGCCGGTATCACTGAATTCCTCGCGCAGCAGCGCCAAAACCTTTATGCCGTATTCGATATTCGTCTTTGGCTCATACAGCTTTTCGACAGACAGCGATTCTCTTTCCGAAGTGCGGGACTGTACCCACTTAAAGGTGTCCTCGGTAATCTGCATAAGCCCGATTGCGTTTTTGCGGGAAACCGCATTCGGGTCAAACCCGCTTTCGGTATGAATAATTGCAAAAATCAGGGAGGGCTCAAATCCGTGTTCGCGCGCCAGCGGAATGACCAAATCCCTGTATTTGAGCGGGTACGCAGCTCTCATGAACACAAGATACCCAAAACGCAGCATAACGGCAGCAAGCGTCAGCAACGCCAGCCAGAACAGGATTTCGCCGGCGCGCTTTTTAAAAGGCGGAGCCTTTTTTGAATTATCTTCGGGCATAAAGCTCTCATTCAGTCCGGCATTTTTGCTTTTCATCCGCCCACTCCCTGAATTTCTGCGCCAGCTTTTCCGCCTGTTCGCGCAGACTGCGGTAATCGCCGCTGTTCCTTATCACAAAATCGGCGCGTTTTATATAATATTCCTCCGGCTGCTGCGCCGACATCCGCAAAACCGCCTGCTCCCTGTCAAGACCGCTGTCCCGTTTCAGCACCCGCTCAAGCCTGATTTCAAACGGCGCGATTACAGCCACCGTTTTATCGCAAACCGAATTCATCCCGCTCTCAAACAGCAGGGCCGCGTCAATCACGGCGGCCGGCACGCCGTACTGCTCCGTTTCATTTAGTATGGACCTTGTAAGCTCAATTATATACGGGTGGGTAATGGAATTCAAAAGCTCGGTTTTTTCCCTTGAGGCAAACGCCCGCTTTGCGAGCTCGCGGCGGTTTAAAGTGCCGTCAGAGTTTAAAATCTCATCAGAAAAGCTCTCCACAAGCCGCTTTAAGCACGGCGAGCCCGGCTCCACCACCCTGCGGGAGAGGATATCGGCGTCAATAACCGAAAAACCCGTTTCGGCGAATACTTTTGTAACCTCGCTTTTGCCCGAACCCATCGGGCCGGTAACTCCGATTACATACAGCCTACTCATCAAGCTCAACCACCTCAAAACCGGCAGAGCGAAGCAGCCGGTTATACACGGCAAGCCCGATACCGTCGGGTTCCGGGCAGGCGCAGTAAACCACCCTCGCATCGATTTCGTCAATCCGCCTTAACGCGTCAAAAACGCGGTGGGCCTGTTCGGCGGGGTCGTTCCTGCCGCCGTAGGTTACAAACGGAACCTGTAAATCCTGCCCCTCGCCGTCAAAGCACATCGCCGCGACCCCCTCCCCTTTTTTGCTGTTCACAAAAGCAGTGAAGGCCTCGCGGCTCCCCTTGACAAGAATAACCTTGGCTTTTGGGGAATAGTGCCTGTATTTCATGCCCGGCGAATGTGGCACCGTGCCTTCCTCCATCCGGCCGGTTACCGCGCTGTCGATTACCAGCTCTCCGGTAACCGCGCGGATTTGTTCCGGAGTTATGCCACCCGGCCTCAACAGCCTCGGCACATCTCCTGTCAAATCCAGCACGGTGGATTCAACTCCCACCGGGGACTCCCCACCGTCAACTATCGCGGGAATTCTGCCGGCCATATCCTTCAAAACATGCCCTGCGGTGGTAGGGCTGGGACTGCCCGAACGGTTTGCGGACGGCGCGGCAAGCGGCACCCCGGCCTTTGAGATAATCGCGAGCGCGACAGGATGGGAAGGCATCCTGATTGCAACCGTGGAAAGCCCCGCGCTCACTTCGTCGGGCACCAGTCCGCTGCGGTGAAAAATCATTGTCAGCGGGCCGGGCCAGTATTTTTGCGCAAGCATCCTCGCATTATCCGGTATTTCGGTTACAAGGGGTTTTAAGTCCTTTATATCAGATATGTGGACTATCAGCGGGTTGTCCTGCGGCCTGCCTTTTGCCTCAAAAATCCGCCTTACCGCGCCGGGGTTGAGCGCGTTTGCCGCAAGCCCGTAAACCGTTTCGGTCGGGATTGCGACAAGCTCGCCCTTTGACAGCAGGCTTGCCGCCTCGTTTATTCCGTTTCTGTCCCCTTTTAGCAGGCGGGTATCGTAGTCAAACACTATTCTTCCCCCGAAGCCTTGAGTTTCTCCGCCCTGTCCGCGGTAATCAGCGCTTCCACAAGCTCGTCGAGCTCCCCGTTCATAATGCTCTCAATCCGGTATAGGGTCAGCCCAATCCTGTGGTCGGTTACCCGCCCCTGCGGGAAATTATATGTGCGTATCCTCTCGCTCCTGTCTCCGGTGCCGACCTGCGCTCTCCTGTCGGCGGCGACCTGCGAGCGCAACTTTTCCTGCTCCTGCTCGTACAGACGCGCGCGCAGGATTTTCATCGCCTTTTCCCTGTTCTTGTGCTGGCTGCGCTCGTCCTGGCATTCAACAACAAGACCGGACGGCAGATGGGTAATGCGGATGGCGGATTCGGTTTTGTTGACGTGCTGGCCGCCCGCTCCGCTTGAGCGGAAAGTGTCTATCTGCAAATCCGTCGGGTTAATCTCGACTTCCACGTCCTCGACTTCCGGCAGCACCGCAACCGTCGCGGTCGAGGTGTGTATCCTCCCGCCCGCCTCGGTTTCGGGTACCCTCTGGACGCGGTGCACCCCGCTCTCGAATTTAAAACGGCTGTAAGCGCCGTCGCCTATAACCATGAAGCTGACTTCCTTAATCCCGCCCAGCCCTGTCTCATTCATATTCAGCATCTCAACCTTATATCCCTTGGAGGCGGCGTACATGGTATACATACGGTACAGCGAGCCTGCAAACAGCGCCGACTCCTCCCCTCCGGCGCCCGCGCGGATTTCGATTATCACGTTGCGGTCGTCGTTCGGGTCCCGCGGGATAAGGAGTTTCTTTAATTCGTCGGTCGCGCGCTCGATACTGACGCGGGTTTCCTCAAGCTCAATCTCGGCAAGCTCTCTGATTTCCCTGTCCGCCCCGGCCTCCGCAAGCAGGGCGCGGGCTTCCTCCTGCCGTTTTACAGCATCCTTGTATTCCCTGTATTTTTCCACAACGGGCTGAAGGTTTTTAATTTCCTTCATAATCTGTTTATACTGCTCGACGTCCGACACCACGTCGGCATCAAAAAGCCGCTTGTTTATCTCCTCAAATCGCTTTTCGACATCTTCCAGTTTTTCATACATATTCATTTAACCTGCCCCGTTTCGTTGGAATATGGCGCCGCAGGCTCTTCCTGCTGCCTTATCACCTTTTTTACCCGCTTTTCAATTTTTTGGCGCGAAGCCATGAACTCATGCCCGCACCCCTGGCACTGCAGCCTGAAATCCATTCCAATCCTCAATACATTGAGCTGGTTGTTCCCGCATGGGTGCGGCTTTTTCATAACCAGTACGTCCCCCACGCGAATATCCATCAAAAGCGCCTCCCAGTTTAATTCCGGATAGTACCTTGAAAATTATAGCACAATAAGCCGTACAACCGCAAGCGCAAAGAGGGACGGCATTCATACCGGATTGCAAGGGTCAATCAGGATGATTTCAAGACCGAACCGGCGCGCGTGCCGGATGGTGTTTGCGGTCCCGCTCTGCCCGCCGCCGAAAACCGCAATTAGGCGGGAGGAATTCTCAACCATCCACAAATTCCTTGCCCCCATGCAAAACGGGGTGTACCGCTCGCTTATGATGTGGATTTCATCGGCCTTTGACAACAGCTCCCTGAACCGCATCCGCGCTTTTTGGGGCCAGTGCCTGTCCTGCTGCGGGCAGGACAGCGCCGCCACAAGCCGCACATCAAAACCGCTCTGGCGCAGCCTGATTACTTCCTCGGCGGCCCATGTGTCCACCCCCTGCGCCATGCCCGAAATAAAATACCGGTACCCGCACCGCGCAGACTTTATGATTTCCGAGCGTAGAGCCTGTTTAAGTCCCTGATACGCGCGCTCGTCGCACCAGCCGAAAGGTAGCTTGTCCGGGCGGTGGCCGGAAATGCAGCAGGTTACGCCCCTTTGCGTTTTTCCCCTGTCCAAAAAAACACCCTCGTTCAAAATTTTGCCATTTTGATTTTACCATATAACCGCACTGCCGGCAAACGGTTTTGAAACAGCCCCGTTGCAAAACGTGTATTCTATTCAACCGCAAAGCATATGCTGATTATTGAATTTTTGTAGTACAAGTGTTTTACAAGTGTTTTACAAGTGTTGTTCTGGTGTTGTATAAGTGTTGTACAAGCGCAGGCTTTGGCCGGCGCGCTGCCCTGTCAGGATAACGTTTATAAAACGGGCGGATATGGCAATCCGCCCGTTGGTCAGCGGCAGATGTTTTTTTAACCTGCTGCAATGTAATACCGCCTGTAAATGCCTTTTTGTTGACACTTTCCACTGCGGGGAGTAAAATACTATGTAATAACAAATCTTAAATCGGAGTCAATACAATGCTGCAGGTCGAAAAAAATGATATTCAAAGGATCATCTGCGATTTGCTCTCAATCACCGTTTACCGCGGCGTTTTGGACAAGCCGGTTACTTCGCGGCTTTTGGACTTGCTTAATGAATGCCGCAATAACCAATACCTCTCGGCATACCGGCGGTTTGGGGATTTATGCTCTGCCCTTCTCACCGATACCGGGATGAAAAGCCCAAAACAAGCCATCGCAGAGGAAATCCTCGCCGATGAAAACGTGTTTACCTTAACACTCGCAAAAAGCGGCGCGGAAAACCTTACCGAAGAGCTTTTAAGCCTTGCAAAACGGGATTTGTCCATTCTTTATTCGGCCGCTTCGAATTCCGCAGGTTTAATTAAATCCTTTTTTGACGCCGGCTCGCCGCTGCCGTGCTGGGGGGATTTGCCGGCAGACTATCCGCTCGCAGGCAGATGGGACGAATGCATAAACGCGCTTGGCGAGTTCCACTTGAAAAACGGCGCGGGCAGGTTTGCTTTCTGCAACGCTTTTTTGTGGCTCAACCGCGACATAATCCCGATTGAACACCCTGACCCTGTCAGGCTGGGCAATTTAAAGGGGTACGAAACGCAAAAAAGCATTGTGGTAAACAACACTCTGGCTTTCCTTGACGGGTTTGAAGCCAACAACATCCTTTTGTACGGCGACCGCGGGACCGGAAAATCCTCAACTGTCAAAGCGCTGTTAAACGAGTACGCCGGCAGGAAACTGCGGATGATTGAGGTGCCGAAGGAAAATCTTAACGAATTGCCGGTTTTGACATCCAGACTTGCCAGTTTTCCAATGAGATTTATCGTGTTTATCGACGATTTGTCCTTCTCGGCAAACAGCGACAGTTTTGCCGCGCTTAAAGCCGCGCTGGAAGGCAGCCTTGCCTGCCGGCCGGACAATTTGCTGATTTACGCGACTTCCAACAGGCGTCATCTGTTAAAGGAGAGCTTCAGCGACCGCGGCGGCGACGAGATATACCACGCCGACACCATTCAGGAGTCAGTCTCGCTGTCCGACAGGTTCGGGCTGGTTGTAACATACCTGCTGCCCGACAAACAACGTTTCCTAGACATTGTTTTAAAAATCGCGGACGACCACGACATTGACATCGGACGGGAAAAACTGCTGGCATTAGCCGAAAGATGGGCTGTTGAACGCGGTGCGCGTTCCCCGCGCTACGCAAAGCAGTTTATTCAAAATTTGCGGGCGCGCCTTGCCAGAGGAGAAAAGGTATAGACCCCGGCGCCCGCAGGCGGCAACCGCATATTTTAGGCATGACTGCCAATTATAGGGTTGAG
>LFTH01000020.1:0-411 GCA_001513365.1 Clostridiales bacterium DTU033
CGGGCTGATAGATTCCGCCCTGATAGCCGTACCGCATTACGACCATCCGAGATACGCCATCGCCTGCATGCGGCGAGGTATCCACGTGATGGTGGAAAAGCCCGCCGGCGTATATACAAAACAGGTGCGGGAAATGAACGAGTTTGCAAAAAAATCAAACGTCGTGTTCGGAATGATGTTCAACCAGCGCACTGACCACATTTATCGGAAAATGCACCAGCTTGTCCACAGCGGCGAGCTCGGTCAGATAAGGCGCACAAGCTGGATTATCACCAGCTGGTACCGCCCGCAGGTCTATTACGATTCGGGCGCATGGCGCGCGACGTGGGCAGGCGAAGGCGGCGGAGTGCTGCTTAACCAGTGCCCGCACAACCTTGATTTATGGCAGTGGATTTGCGGCATGCCGGTCAA
>LFTH01000020.1:501-689 GCA_001513365.1 Clostridiales bacterium DTU033
CTGGTCAGCGAAAACGGCAAGCTTTATATGTGGAAACTTGAACAGAGCGAGCCTGAATTCAGCAGGACATGCGACAGGATGTTCGCCCAACCCAAAGCCGAGTTTTCCGAGGTTGAAACCGACGGCAAATCGGAACAGCACGTCGGGGTCCTGAACGCCTTTGCGGGAGCTGTCCTGCGCGGCACCCC
>LFTH01000043.1 GCA_001513365.1 Clostridiales bacterium DTU033
TGCTTTTATGGTGCTTGCTTGACTGATTTACTGCATTATTCCTCGTTCCAGCTGTACATCTTACGCAGTTCCCTGCCGACTGCTTCCAGCTGGTGGGAGGCTTCAATCCGCCGGCAGGCGTTGAAATGGGGACGCCCGACGCGGTTTTCGTTAATCCATTTGGAGGCAAATGTGCCGTCCTGAATTTCACTGAGTATTTTCTTCATCTCTTTTTTGGTTTCTTCGGTTATAATCCGCTTGCCGGTCTCGTAATCCCCGAATTCCGCGGTGTCCGATATTGAATAGCGCATGAGTGAAAAGCCGCCCTTGTAAATCAAATCCACAATCAGCTTCATCTCGTGAATGCACTCGAAATACGCGTTTTCGGGTGCATAGCCGGCTTCCACAAGTGTTTCAAAACCCGCTTTCATCAAAGCGGTTACCCCGCCGCAGAGCACCGCCTGCTCGCCGAACAAATCTGTTTCGGTTTCGTCCTTGAATGTGGTTTCAAGCACGCCCGCGCGCGCGCCGCCAATCCCCGCGGCGTAGGCGAGCGCTATGTCGAGCGCCCGGCCGGTCGCGTTCTGGTGGATGGCGACAAGGCAGGGTACCCCTTTGCCGTCAAGGTACTCGCTGCGGACGGTGTGGCCCGGCCCTTTCGGGGCTATCATGAACACGTCGATGTCCGCCGGCGGCACGATTTGCCCGAAATGTATGTTAAAGCCGTGCGCGAACGCCAGCGCCTTGCCCGGCGACAGGTTTGGGGCGATGTCGTTCTTATATAAATCCGCCTGCTTTTCATCGTTGATAAGTATCATGATGATATCCGCGGCCCTGGCCGCTTCGGCGGCGGTCATCACCTTAAGGCCGGCCTGTTCCGCTCTGCCCCAGCTCTTTGAGCCTTTGTAGAGGCCCACGATAACGTTAACCCCGCTGTCGTGCAGGTTGAGCGCATGCGCATGCCCCTGTGAGCCGTACCCGATAACCGCGACCGTCTTGTCCTTCAACAATCCGAGATTGCAGTCGCTCTGATAGTAGATTTTTGCCATTCTGAATACCTCCATCGCCGCTTTGCGGCAGTATTATTATTTTTATAACGGGAAACCGGCGTTGCGGCCGGTTCTGCTTCACCTTTTTGTGGGACGGGTCGCGTTCGGCCCCTTTTCGAGAGCGATAATCCCTGTCCGCACGATTTCCTTTATCCCGTACGGGCGCAGCAGCGCCTCAAGTGTTTCGGTGCGCTCAACGGTATCCGTAAACTCCAAAGTCAGGGTTGTTTTTGTAACGTCCACAATCCTGGCGCCCATCAATTCGGATATACGCATTACCTCGGCGCGCTTTCCGTTGCCTGCCGCAACCTTAATCAGAGACAATGTGCGGGCGATGGTCTCTTTAGGAGCCAGGGTCTTGACCTTGATTACCGGTATCAGCTTGTTCAGTTGTTTTTCAAGCTGTTCGACAACGTATTCGTCCCCTTCGACCACAATTGTCATCCGCGAGATTGCCGGGTCTTCGGTAATGCCGACCGCAAGCGAATCGATATTAAAGCCCCTTCTTGCAAACAGACCCGAAACCTTGGAAAGGACGCCTGCATGATTTTCCACCAGAACGGAAATAGTGTGTTTCAAGCGGAATCCCTCCTCACAAAGATGGATAGTCGGGGTTTACGCTGCATTCAAGCAGGAACGGCTTGTCGTCTTTCAGCATCTGGTCAATCGCCGCCTCTACTTCGCTGTCGGAGGATACCGACAGAGCCTCAATCCCGTACGCTTTGGCGATTGAGACATAATCAGGCTTTCCGTTAAGGCAGACCGCGAATTGACGGCCGCAGTATAACCTGTCCTGCAGCTCGCGCACCATTCCGAGTCGGGTGTTGCGCATTACCACGATTTTAACCCCTAATCCCTCCTGACAGATTGTGCCGAGCTCCATCATACTCATCTGGAAAGCGCCGTCCCCGCATACCGCGCATACCTGCCTGTCGCGCTGGGCGGTCTTGGCGCCGACCGCGCAGGGTATCGAGTAGCCCATTGTGCCCATGCCGCCGGAGGTCAGAAAATATCCGTCCTGAATTAAAAAATTGTTTGCGGACCAAATCTGATTTTGCCCGACGTCCGCACAGAGAATGCTGTCTGGCCGCATTTTGCGGGACAGGGCGCGCATGAACAGTTTTGGCTCCACAAATCCTTCCACAGGCTGGGTATTGGGCTCAAAGTACCGCGCCTTGCGCTCGGTAACCTGCTGCACCCATTCCTGCGGGGCTTCCCAAATGCAGTTGCGGATGAATTCCGCCAGCACCAGCTTCAAATCGCCCACAATCGGGATGTGGGCGGGCATATTCTTGCCGATTTCCGCCGGGTCGATGTCAATATGTATGATGGTGGCGCGTTCGGCGACCTGCCCCGGCGCAGCGACCGCCCTGTCCCCGACTCTGGCGCCTGCAAGGATTACAAGGTCGGCGTCGCGGATGGCCTTGTTTGCCGGCACGCAGCCGTGGCTGCCCAGCATTCCCATGTTCAGCCGGTGTTCGGACGGCAGGGCGCCTATCCCCATCATTGTGGATATAACAGGTATATTGCACTGCTCGGCGAACTGCCGGAGTTCACCGCGGGCTTTTGCCGAAAAAACCCCTCCGCCGGCGCAGATGACCGGGCGGCTGCTTGATTTTATGGCCTCGATTGCCTTTCTTATCTGAAGGGAATGGCCCTGAGTGCTTGGCTTGTATCCGATGATGTCCACCGGGGTGTCGTAGTCAAAATCTTTGATTTCGGCTTTCTGCATGTCAATCGGCACGTCGATAAGCACCGGACCCGGTCTGCCGGTGGATGCGATATGAAAAGCCTCTTTAAAAATACGAGGTATTTCGTTTGCGTTCTTGACGAGATAAGAGTGTTTTGTAAACGGCTCGGCGGCGCCCGTTATGTCGGCTTCCTGAAACACGTCGCGCCCCAGAAGGTCGCTGCGCACCTGTCCGGTAATCACGACAAGCGCGATTGAATCCATATATGCGGACGCTATCCCGGTCAGCAGGTTGGTGGCGCCCGGGCCGGAAGTGGCAATGCAGACGCCCGGCTTGCCCGACACACGGGAATAGCCGCTCGCGGAGTGCGCCGCGTTCTGCTCGGTGCGCACCAGCACGTGTCTGATACTACTGCCCGACAGCGCGTCGTAAAAAGGGCAGATGGCGGCCCCCGGATAGCCGAACGCTACCCGAACGCCTTCCATTTCCAAACACTTTACCATTGCTTGTGCTCCGGTCATCTCCAAATCCTCACATTCGCTGGATGGTTGTGGCTGAATAATTCTGAAACTCTATTATATCCATATTTTTTTCGCGCGTCAATACTTTTGAAATCAAAGGGAGTCCGCCGGGTGGGGGCTTGGGATAATCCAAACGGTTGGAGGTTGTTAAAATGAGCCTGTTTATAACAATTTGCGGGTGTTAAGACGGGTGTTTTTAAATAGAATTAGGGCTGACACACAACCTGCGATTGTGCGTCAGCCCCTTTTTATAGGCTATTGCCGGTTTTGGCGCTTTCTTCCGCGCCAGAAACCCTGTTATATCCCCTGACCCCGCCCGTTATTCCCGTATCCGTTCAGGGCTGTTCCTGCCCGTGGGTTATCCGCCTTGTTTTGTCCGAAGCATTCGCGGGCAGACAAGGCCGGCCAGCCCCTCATTTTATTTTATGCGGGATTTGGTTTTTGGTGAATTCTGTGTTTTGCCGCCAAAAAGGCTTGCTATGGGACAGGTGGCTTTTGCCTATTCTTCGCCGCCGGGGTTTAAGGCGGCTCTGGCTTTCTTTGCCTTGATTTCAGCGCCAATCCAGATAATCAGCGGCAGGATTATCTGAAAAACAGCGCTGTAATACCTGTAAGCGATAAACGCATTGACAAACATCTTCATCACGTTGTTGAAAATGAAGTAGCTTAGCGCGACCGAGATTATGCTTATCGGTATTACGGCCGTTTTATAGCTTTTGATGTTAAAGAGCTTTGCAGTGCCGATTGCCGAGCCCAGTATGCAGACCGAGATTTTCAAAAACCCGCCGAGGTAAAAATTGCTGGTAATGGACGCGTCAAGCCTTGTCAGGAAGGCCCCTATTCTTACTATCCGCATTGTCGAATATGACGGGAACAAATGGGATTTGAGGGTCGGTACGTCCAAGACGAACAGGTTACGCAGAAAGGTTATCAGCAAAAGTATACCGGCGAAAATAAGGCCGAGCAGATATATCTTATACGGACTGTCTTTTTTCCTGACCGATGACGCTAAGGACAAAAACAGAACTGTTTCGCCGTACGGGAAGGAGAACAGGGATGTCGCGGCGTTAGTTATGGTTTTAAAATCGTTTTTCATTACCGGCAGGATGTTTGAAAAATCCATTACCGGAAGGCATATTATAATTGTCAGCCCCACTATGAATACTGTAACCGGCAGCGCAATCGCGCACCATTTGCCCAGCCCCTGTATCCCTTTGAACGCGATGTAGGCGCTGACCGCGGAAAGAAGGATTAACACCGCGAGCTGCGGGGTTTCGGGCATTATTGCGATTTGGACGAATTCAGAGAAATTCCGAAAGACAAGTGAGGCCAGCAGGATAGAATACAGCACGAATAAAAGGATTATAATCCTGCCGCTTATATTCCCAAACACCGACAGCGCGATATCGAATAAATCGCAGTTTTGATACAGCTTCATTATCCTGGCGTAAATCAAAACAAACGGGACGGCGGCGGTAATCGCGATAATCATCGCAATCCATGTATCCTGCTCGGCACCGTTTATATTCCGTTCGCTGACAAAAAAACAAGAGATTTTCGCCAAAGCGAAACCTTTTGCTTTTAATGGCGCTTTTGCGTGAGAAAGGGGCCGTTGCTCAACTTTCGTTTTGCAACAGCCCCTATGATTGCGGCGCGGTTTTACTGATTGTTTTTGGGGCCGCCGTTATCTGTCTGCGCGGGGGTATCGGTCTCAGTTTTAATTACGGCAATTCTTCTTTTTTTTCTGCGCCTGATTGACAGGCAGATAATCAGCAGAATGATGACCGCGATAGCCGCAATAATGACGAAATACGGCAGGGAGCTGACAAACCAGATAAAGAAACTGCGCGCGGCTTTGCCGATTGCTTGGATATTCTCCGAAAGGTTGCCGCCGATTTCCTGCCACAGGCCGATGTTTTTGGTGGGGGTTTCGCGTTCAACCTCCTGAATTTCCATGGTAACCGTGCTGTATTCAATCAGGTCGTCGTATGTCCTGATTTTTGACTCATAAGATTCAAGCTGGTACCTGACGTCGGTGAGCGCTTTTTGTATGGAGAGGATATCGTCCAGCCTTTCCGCTTTTTTCAGCAGCGCGAGCAGGCTCTCCTCCTCGGCTTTAAGCGCCCTGATACGGCTTTCTATGTCCACATAGTCCATCGTAACGTCGCGGACGCTTTCCTTTTTGGATTTCACAGCCGCAAGCGTTGAAACCTGATTTGTGAAATCGTCGAGTTTGTCTGCCGGTATCCGCGCGACGATTAATGCGTAGCGGTTTGCGCCGTAATCGGTGCTTCCGCTGACGTCTGATTTTTGGATATACCCGCCGAGGCGGTTGATTTCCTTTTCAAGGTTTGAAATGAATTTATCGAATTCCTTTGTTTCAATCTCAAGCTCGGAATCCTTAATCAGCTTGCGGGTTTTTATATCCTTAATCTGGTTTTCGGATTTTTCCTCTGTCGCGGTTACGTCGTCTGCAACCTCATTGATGTAATACCCGCCGCCGTCTGACCTGCCGATTTTTTCGCCAATCGGAGCAGCCCCGTTGCAGGCCGCCGCCAGAACGCAGACAATCAGGATAACAGATACAAACAATAATTTGCGCTTCAATACTACCCCTCCTTCAATACTGATACTGCTGCAGATACCCTAAACCCGTTAATGACCGTTCGGCCCGGTTTGGCACAATTCCTGTTAAAATCAGTATAGCACGAATGCCGGATAAATGCCATGCAATATTCGGGCTGCGCAGGTTTCATTACCGCCGCCGGGTCAGAGCCGCCAGTATTTGCGGTCCAGGCTGCGGTACTGCACGGATTCGGCAAGGTGCGCGGTGTCTATGATTTCCGACTTGTCGAGGTCGGCTATGGTGCGCGCCACCTTCAGCAGCCGGTCGTATGCCCTTGCGGACAGACCAAGCCTGTCAAACACATTTTTGAGCATTGCCGACGCCGCGTCGGTCAGCGGGCACGCTTTCCTCAGCATCCCTGACGGTATGCGGGCGTTGCTGGTAATATTCGCGCCTTTGAACCGGTCAAGCTGGATTGCGCGCGCGGCATTCACCCTTTCGCGGATGGCAGCCGAGCTTTCGGATTTCAGGTTGGACGAGAGCTGTTCGTACTCAACCGGCGGGACTTCCACATGCAAATCAATCCTGTCAAGCAGAGGGCCGGAAATCCGCGACAGATATGAACTGCGAACGGCGGGCGAACACTTGCATAGCCTTGTCGGGTGGCCGAAATAGCCGCAGGGGCACGGGTTCATTGCGGCGACCAGCATGAATGAGCAGGGGTAAGTCAGGGAGGCGCTGACCCGCGAGATGGTAACGAAATTATCCTCTAGCGGCTGTCTTAACGATTCCATCGCTACACGGGAAAATTCGGGGAACTCGTCCAAAAAGAGCACGCCGTTGTGCGCCAGCGAGGCCTCGCCTGGCCGGGGTATGCTGCCGCCGCCTGTCAGTCCGGCGACTGAAACGCCGTGATGCGGGGAGCGAAACGGCCGGCTTTTTAAAAGCCCCGCCCCGCCCGGCAGGGTACCCGCGATTGAATGTATTTTTGTGGTGTCCAGCGCTTCTGCCTGCGTCATATCCGGCAGGATTGAGGGCAGCCTGCGCGCCAGCATGCTTTTGCCCGACCCCGGCGGCCCGATAAGCAGAATGTTGTGCGAGCCCGCCGCCGCTACTTCGAGCGCCCTGCGCGCGGCCGCCTGCCCGCACACGTCCGAAAAATCGGGGGCGGCGGGGTTCGACACAAAGAGGTTGGGGAAATCTTCGGGTTTTGCGGGCGCAATCGGGCTGGTGCCCGTTAAATGCCCGATTAGCCCGGACACTGAAGAAACAGGGATTACGTCAATCCCGTCGACTACGGCGCCTTCGGCCGCGTTGCCCGACGGCACGATTACCTGCTTTAAGCCGGCGTACCTTGCCGCGATTACCATCGGCAAAACTCCGCGGATAGGGCGCACTTCCCCGTCCAGCGAGAGTTCGCCGACAAAAGCCGAGCTGTCCAAATCCACATTCAGTTGTCCGCTTGCCCGCAGCAGCGCGAGCAGCAGCGGGAGGTCGTAAACAGAGCCTTCCTTGCGCACGTCGGCGGGAGCGAGATTTACCGTAATCCGGCTTACCGGGTATGTAAAGCCGCAGTTCTTAATCGAGGAACGCACGCGGTCCCGCGACTCGCGCACTGCGGCGCCGGGCAGCCCGACCACGTCAAATCCGGGAAGCCCCTGCGAAATATCGGCCTCGACTTCAATCGGGAAACCGTCTATGCCGAGCAACCCCAAGCTCTTAACCCGTGCAAACACCATTTTTCCCCCTTAATATCCATTTATCGGAATTATAACTCATTTTTTGCAATATGTAAACAAACAGGAAGAGTTTTAGAGGATAAACCGTATTGCGATTTAACAGGGCGGCGGCCGCCGGAGCAAAGCCGGATACAGCAAAAAAGCGGGCGGGAAAAGATGTTTTGATTTTTAGGCGGCAATCAATTATAATAATAACATAAAAGGCGGAAAACCCCGCCGTTGTTGCGGACGGTTTATTTTAATTGTGTAAAGGAGAAGAAGTATGAAAAAGTATGTTTGCACTATATGCGGTTATGAATACGACCCCGCCGTCGGGGTAGAGGAGCAGGGGATTGCTCCGGGCACCGCATTTGAAGACCTGCCCGACGATTTTGTATGCCCGGTTTGCGGCGCCGGCAAGGATATGTTCGAGCCTGCTGAATAAACTCAGATTGAAAAGCCCCGCGTGCGCTGCACGCGGGGCTTTTTCAGTAAACCGGCGGCGCCGCTGTGTTTAAGCGCGCGGCGAAATATATATCGCAGAACAAAAGAGAACTCCAAAA
>LFTH01000072.1 GCA_001513365.1 Clostridiales bacterium DTU033
GGCGCCGCTGTGTTTAAGCGCGCGGCGAAATATATATCGCAGAACAAAAGAGAACTCCAAAAAGGGTTCTCTTTTTTGTTCTACTTTTCAAGCTTGTCTCATATTCTATAACCGAGGTGAGACAGGCATGGACGGGTTCATGCAGGCGGCGGCGTATCTGCCGGAAAGTCTGAGAAACGCGCTTACAAAGCTGCCGCAAAGGATTAAGGCGAGCATACAGGAAATCAGGCTGCGCGCCGGAGCGCCGGTGATGTTATCGGCCTTTGACGGTGAGTGGATGGTTAATTCTGACGGCACAGGGATTTGCCGCGACACTGAAGACCCGCTGATGAGCACCAAACATCAGATTGAAGAATGTTTTATGATGTTGTGCGAATACTCGGTGCATACCCATCAGCATGAGATATGCTGCGGGTTTGTTACGGCCCGGTGCGGGTGCCGCGCTGGGATTGCCGGCACCGCGGTGGTTGAAAACGGCAGGGTGATATCCTACCGGAACATAACTTCGATTTGTATCAGGGTCGCAAGGCGGCACAGCGGCTGCGCGGCAGAGCTTTTATCGGTGATTTCAAGCGGCTCGGCTGTCAAAAGCGCGCTGATTTGCGGGGAGCCGTCCAGCGGAAAGACCAGCCTGCTTAAAGACTTGGCATGGCAGCTTTCGGCGGGGAAAGGCGGGCGCAGGTGGAGGGCGGCGGTCGTGGATGAAAGGGGAGAATTGTCCGGCGGGGCAAAGCTCGAATACTGCGACGTTTTATCCGGCTGCCCGAAGGCGGCGGGAATTCAGCAGGCGGTAAGGTGTCTGGCGCCGGACGTGGTAATATTCGACGAGCTTGGGACGTCGGAGGAAACCCGCGCCGTTCTCGAAGGGCTGAATTCGGGCGTTTTCGCTATATCCTCCGCCCACTGCCGCGACGAGAGCTCCCTGCTCCGTCGGCCGCCGCTTGTGCTGGCTTTGGAATCGGGCGCGTTTGAGCTGGTGGTTTTTCTCAAAGGGCGGGGTGCGCCCGGCCAAATATCAAGGGTTGTGAAGGCGGGGGATATTCTTGCTGAAAATAACAGGCCTGATACTGGTGTTTTTAGCCGGGACATCTGCAGGGCTGATGGGCTTTTTGTCCCTGCACCGGCGCGTAACGTCGTTTGAGCAGATGGAAAGGCTTGTATCCTTTATCGAGACTCAAATCAGGTATTCGGGCGCTCCGGTATATGAGATTTTACAAAAGGCGTCAAAATCGGATTTTGGAAAGCTTAAGTTTTTGCAAAAAGCGGCCGACTTGATACGCGGCGGTCTAAAACCCGATATTGCATGGGAAAGCGCAATCAACCTGTACTGCGACGACGTCGGGTTTACCGCCGACGACCGCGGGCTGGTCTTTGATTTCGGCAAGGGATTGGGCAGCAGCGATACCGAAGGGCAGTTAAGGCACTGCGAAACGTACCGGCGGCTTTTTTCGGACAGGCTTAAGAGGGCCAGAACCGACGCCCAATACAAAGGCAGGCTGTATATAACCCTCGGAATTTGCGGCGGATTAGGTGCGGCGTTATTGATGTTGTAGGGATAGCCTTACCGAAAGGAAGGTCTTAAAATGGATGTTGATTTAATATTTAAAATTGCCGCTGTCGGTATTATTGTTGCGGTTTTAAATCAGGTGTTAATCAGGTCCGGCAGGGAAGAACAGGCGATGCTGACCACACTTGCCGGATTGATTGTTGTTTTATCGATTATTGTAGGCGAGATAAGTGAGCTGTTCAGAACAGTTAAGTCTGTTTTCGGGTTGTAGGAAATGAACGCGGCTGCGGTTGTCGGGATTACGGTGCTTGCGGCATTTTTGGCGCTGCTTGTGCGCCGGCACTACCCTGAATACGGGATGGCAGTAAGCCTGCTTGCCGGGATGCTGGTGCTGGGTCTTGTAATCGGCTGGGCGATGCCTGTAATCGGCAGGCTTCAGGCGCTTTTGGAGACCGCCTCCCCTTCGCCGGAATACGGTTTGATTGTATTCAAGGCGCTTGGGATAGGCCTGCTGGCGCAGCTTTCCGCGGACGCGTGCAGGGACGCAGGCGAAAACGCGCTTGCCGAAAAGGCGGAGCTTGCGGGCAAGATTTCAATGCTGGCGCTCGCGCTGCCCCTGTTTGAAAAAATCGCGGAGCTTGCGGCCGAGTTGATGGACGGAGGGGGAGCGGGTTGAAAATCTGCGTAAAGGCCGCGGCGCTGGCCGCGTTATTGGCGCTTTTAACCGGTTTTTCCGCTTTGGCGCAGGACGGCGCCGGCGGCGATAATCTTGAGCAGATGTATTACGAACAGCTGAAAGCCAGCGGGGCGGAACAGCTGTGGGAGTCCCTGCCGCCCGAAACCCTCGATTTGCTTGACAGGATAGGGATTGACAGCTTTGACCCCGGCGCGTATACGGGAATAAGGCCGGAAAATGTCGCGGACAACCTTCTTCTGCTGCTGAATAAAAGCTCCGCCGGCCCGATAAGGGCGGCCGCGGTACTACTGGGGATTGTGCTGCTGTATGCCTTGATTGAGAGCATGAGGCAGGCGGTGAAGGAAGAGACGGTTTCAAAGGTTTACGGCGTAATCTGCGCTTTCGCGGCGTGCGCGGCTTTGATTATCCCGGTTGCCGGGTGCATAAAAAACGTCGCCAGAGCCGCCGAAAGCTCGACGGTTCTGATGTTGAGCTTTGTGCCGGTATTCGCCGGCATAATGCTGGTTTCGGGGCAGGCGGTAACCGCGGCGTCCTATCAATCGGCGATGCTGTTCGCTGTCGAGCTGATTTCGATTGCCGCGACTGAGCTTATTGTGCCGCTGATGACGGTTTCGCTTGCTTTGAGCGCTACCGGCTCGGTAACCCCCGATTTAAAGCTCGGCGCGGCCGGCGGGCTGATAAACAAGTCCTGCGGCTGGCTGTTGGGGATTGCCGCGACAGTCTTTACCGGGCTTATGGCCGTTCAGGGATTGATTAGCGCCGCCGCGGACGACCTGACCACCCGCACCGTCAAATTCTCGCTCGGCGCGTTTGTGCCGGTGGTGGGGAGCGCGCTGGGCGAGGCATTGAACACGGTCAGGGGGTGCCTTAGCCTTTTAAAATCCACTCTCGGAGGGTTCGGGGTTATCGCGATAGCGCTGATAGCCCTTCCGCCGATTATAGAGTGCGTAATCTGGCTTATTACGCTGGGTTTTCTGAACATGGCGGCCGAGATGTTTTCACTGTCTTCGGTTTCCGCGCTGTTTAAAGCTGTGCAGGGCGTGCTTAAAACCCTTGTCGCCGTTCTTTTGTCATGCTCGATGTTTATGATTGTGGCGACCACCGTGGTAACTCTGGCGGGAGGGGGAGGCAGATGAACGGGATTGTCAGATGGGCGGCGGCGCTGTGCACAACGGCTGTCGGGTGTGCGGCGGTTCAAATCCTTGCTCCCAAAAAAGGTATCGGCAAAATCTTCAGAATGGTTCTGGCGGCGTTTTTCCTGTGCTGCATGATTGCGCCGCTGCTGTCGTCAAAACCGGTATTAAACCTTGGGGCAAGCGGCTTTAAAAGCCAAATCTCTGCCGACCGGATACAAGCGCAGGTTTACCGGCAGTTCAAACAGCAGGTTACCGCGGCGCTTTTTGCAAAAATCAGTCAGGTGTTCAAAAGCTATGATATCGCCCTGACAAAAGTTGATTTAAATATGGATATCGCGGACGACCAGAGCATATATATTACCGACGTTGTCCTTTATCTTGACAGCAAAAGCCGCACCAAAGCGATTGCTGCAAAACAGCTTGCCGAGGAAATCCTCGGCGTTAAAGTTAATATCTTGGTGTCCGAGGATTGACCTGCCGCTTTGCGGCAGGCAGAAAACGGTATTGAAAACTAACAAGCGGCAGTCGCAATCAAAGCAAAAAGGTGAAGAAGTATGAAGGGGAATTCAGGCAGCCTGAATGCCAAAAAGGGGATACTCGCATTTTTCAAAAGCAAAAAGGGAATTAATGCGGTAGTCGCTATCGGGTTAATCGGGATGCTGCTGATTTTCCTGTCGACTCTGTTTCCGGGCAGGGATAAGCCGGTCGAGAAGGGTTTAAAAGCTTCGATGACGGCCGAGGAGTTTGTGTCAAAAACCGAAAAAAAGCTGTCGCAGATAATCCGCAGCATAGAGGGCGCGGGGGAATGCCGCGTGATGGTAACCCTTGAAAACGGGGTGGAATACGTGTATGCGCGCGAGCAGGACATAAACACCGACAGGAAGGAAGACGACAGCGGAAAATCCGAGCGGGACGGTAAAAGGGAATCAATCATCATAGTGGATACCGAAAACGGGCGGCAGGGTCTGCTGGTTACCGAAATCCAGCCCACCGTCAAGGGGGTGGTGGTGGTCTGTCAGGGCGGGGATGACCCGGTTGTTCAGGAGAGGATTGCAAGCCTTGTAACCACCGCGCTCAACATATCCTCAAAAAGAGTGTGCGTAACTAAATTGTCCGATTAAATATACAGCCAATGACGAAAGGATTGAATCAGTATGAGCGGTATTTTCGGCAAAAAACAGATAATGCTTGCGGTGCTTGTGCTTGCGCTGGGGGTCGCGGTTTACCTTAACTATTACTTTTCAACCCGCAACCCGATTACCACCGACGCAAGCGCCATAACAAGCTCGAAAAACCTCGGGGACGCAAAATTCGTAGACAACCCGTCTGCCGTCGGGCCATCGGATAAGACCGGCGATAAGGCGGCGGATTCGTCCGATTATTTCGCGCAGGCGCAAAAAAACCGGGAAAATGCCCGACAGGAGGCGATTGACATCATTCGGGATTTAATCAATAACGCAAAAGCAAACAAGGAAACGCAGCAGCAGGCATTGGAAAAGGCCGCGGCAATAGCCGCCGCGGTTGAGCAGGAGAGCAAAATCGAAAGCCTGATAAAAGCAAAAGGCTTTCAGGACTGCATCGCGTTTATCGAAGACGACCAATGCAGCGTTGTGGTGAGGGCGGCGGAACTGAATGAGGCGCAGGCGCTGCAGATTGCCGAAATCGTAACCGCGCAGTCCAAAGTACCCGCGCAAAACGTCAGAATTGTAACAGTGAAGTGATTTAAGCTTATAACTGGTATGCCGTGATGGGCAAAACGGCATACATATCAAACAGAGCTTTCGTAATTGTACAGGTGTCAATAAGCGTTGGCACTTGTACATTTATTGTAATTGACCAAAAATTATTCTCCTTGATTTTTTGACGGCGTGTGTATATAATAATATACGGTAACAAGGTTTTTTTCGTGTGCTCTGGGGCATGCGGACGGTCGGGTCCTGTGCGATGGTGCGCCGTGAACCATGTCAGGCGGGGAACCGAGCAGCATTAAGCGGTTGCTTCCGTGCGCCGCAGTAAACCTGCCCGTTCGTATGCCCGAGGGCATGTTTTTTAAAATTGTCGTTGAAGGGGGATGGCCATGTATCAGGTGCTTTACCGGAAATGGCGGCCGCAAACCTTTTCGGACGTATGCGGACAGTCCATGATAACCGCCGCATTGAAAAACGGGCTGCGGGCCGGGCGGATTGCGCACGCCTACCTGTTCACCGGTTCGCGCGGCACCGGAAAGACCACCTGCGCCAAAATCCTCGCCAAGGCGGTTAACTGCCTTGATTTGCAGGACGGCGAACCCTGCAACCGCTGTGTTAACTGCAAAGGGATTGGCGACGGCACCATTCTGGACGTTGTTGAGATGGACGCGGCGTCCAACAACAGGGTTGACGATATCCGGGCTTTGCTGGAAGAAGTCAATTTCACCCCTTCCGCCGCGCGGTACAGAGTATATATAGTGGACGAAGTCCACATGCTGACGCCAAACGCCGCCAACGCGTTCCTCAAAACCCTTGAGGAGCCGCCGGCACACGTCGTTTTTGTGCTTGCCACCACAGAGGTGCACAAATTGCCCGCGACAATCGTCTCGCGCTGCCAGAGGTTCGATTTTATGCGGCTTTCACCCGGCGATATCGTCGCGCGGATTAACCATATCGCAGAACACGAGAATTTCACCATAACCGAGGACGCCGCCTTTCTCATCGCAAGGCTTGCGGACGGCAGCATGAGGGACGCGCTCTCCCTGCTGGACAAATGCATATCTCGCAGCGGGGAAGTTGACGCGGACGTGGTCGCCGGGGTCGCGGGGCTTGTGGGGAATGATTATCTGTTCGAGCTGTCCAAAGCCGTAAGGGAAAAGGACAGCGCGTCGGCGCTTTCTATAATCGGCGGTTTGCATGAATCCTCGCACGACATGGAGAGATTGTGCTCCGAGCTTACCGAGTTTTACCGCAACCTGATGATAGCCAAAAGCGTGCGAAATCCGGAGAGCCTGATTACGGCGACTCCCTCCGAACTTGAGCGGCTCCGCGCCGAGGCAGGCTGTTATGAACTGCCTGAGCTTTTGCACTGTATCGAGACTTTGCAAAACGCGCTTGAGCGCATAAATTACGGGGTTACCCGCAAAATTGTAATGGAGATGGCGGTTTTGCGCCTGTGCTCACCGCAGCTTGACGCCACCGCGGAATCCCTGCACAGGCGGGTTTGCGCTTTGGAGTCGGCGGCAAAGGCCGGACGTGTTTTGGCGGTACAGAGCGATGTTGCCGAGCCTGTAAGCCAGCCTGCAAAACCCGAAAAGACAGCCGCCAAGCCCGCGGATACAAAAAAACCGGCTGACACCAAAAAACCCGCTGCGCCCGCAGCGGACGAAGAAAAGGAAGAGGAAACCGAGTTCCCCGGCTGGGGGGACGTGCTGGAAATCCTTGGGGCTTCGTGCCATCCGCTGTACGGGGTTCTTCAGGGTTCATCTGCGTACCTGCGCGGGGATTTTGTCCTCATCGACACCGACAACGAGCTTTTTAAATCGCTGGTTGTCCGCGACGGCAACAAAAAGGTGCTGGCCGAAGCGATAAAACAGGTTACCGGGCGGGATTACAGGATTGGGGTCAAGAAAAAGTCCGCCGCCAGAACCGAGACCACGCAGGACGCCCTTTCCGAGTTCATCCGCACCAGCGCCGACATGGGCGTAAAAGTTGATGTGAAATAATACGGATATAAGGAGAGATTCTGATGAAAGCTAGGCTCCCCGATGGCTTTTCAGGCAAGGGGCAGGGAAACATGCAGAACATGCTGAAACAGGCAAAAAAGCTGCAGGATGAAATGGCGGCGCTTCAGGAGGAACTGGATAAACGTGAGTACAGCGCCTCTGTAGGCGGAGGGGCTGTTACCGCGACGGTTACCGGGAAGCATATTGTTACTGCGCTTGAGATAAAGCACGAAGTGGTCGACCCCGATGACGTCGAAATGCTGTCCGACCTTGTTATGGCGGCCGTGAACGAAGCCATACGCAAGGCGGACAAAAGCACTCAGGCTGAAATGGCCAGGATTTCCGGCGGACTTTCATTGCCGGGGTTGTTCTGATGATGCTGCATTTGGCGGCGCCGCTGGCGCAACTTATTGAGAATTTGCAACGTCTTCCGGGGATTGGCCAGAAATCGGCGCAGAGATTGGCGTTTCACATACTTAATATGGGGGAAAAGGACGCTGCCGAACTCACGCAATCTATTGCAAAGGCGCGCGAGAAAATCCGCGAGTGCTCGGTCTGCTGCAACCTGACCGAACATGAGCTTTGCCCGGTATGCAGCGCGGACGGGCGGGACAGGAGCACCATCTGCGTGGTCGAGGACGCGCGGGACGTGCTCGCGCTTGAGCGCACCGGAGAATACCACGGGCTTTATCATGTTCTGCATGGGACAATCTCTCCGATGGACGGGGTCGGCCCCGAACAGCTCAGGATTAAACAGCTTTTGACAAGGGTCGCGGAAGACGACGTCGCCGAAGTCATCATGGCGACCAACCCGACTGTCGAGGGGGATGCGACCGCGATGTATATTTCAAAGCTGCTGTCCCCGTTCGGGATAAAGGTAACCAGACTCGCATACGGTATCCCGGTGGGCGGGGACCTCGAATATGCTGACGAGGTTACCCTGCGGCGTTCCCTTGAGGGCCGCGGCCCGATATAAGCATTAACATAAAATCGGGGAAGGTGGCTTGAGATGGCAAATAAGCCCGACAACATAAAAACGATAGCGACAAATAAAAAGGCTTTCCATGATTATTTTGTGGAAGAAACCATTGAAGCCGGTATAGCGCTTGCCGGGACCGAGGTCAAGTCCATCCGGCAGGGCGCGGTCAACCTTAAGGACGCGTGGTGTTCGATTGAAGGCGGCGAGGCATTTGTCAACGGTATGCATATCAGCCCCTACGAAAAGGGAAACATTTTCAACAAGCAGCCTTTAAGGCAGCGCAAGCTCCTTCTGCATAAAAAGGAAATCCACCGGCTTTACGGCCGGATTAAACAGCAGGGATATACCCTGATACCCCTGTCTTTGTACTTTAAAGGCTCGATAGTAAAGGTTCAGTTAGGGCTGTGTAAGGGCAAAAAGCTGTATGACAAACGTGAGGACGCTGCCCGCCGCGAAATGAAACGGGAGGCGGACAGGGCGTTGAAAGAAAGGTATCCGGGCTGAAAAGGGAGCGGGTCAAAACCGCTCCCTTTTGATGTGTTTGGCATGGTCGAGACTGGCCGCGCATATATTTAATTAAAAGCAGCAGGTTTGAAAAGGGGAGCGGAGAGTATGAAGGTGGGGAGGTATTATGTGCTGAACAAATACCATGCCCTGCTCGCCGTTGCCGCTGTTTTCGCCCTGGCCGCGGCAGTGGTGGCGTTGGCGGGCTCGATACCGGCCGCGCTGGCGTCTTTGACCGCAACCCCGCGGGAAAAAAGGGTAATCCGATGCACAGACCGCCCGGACAACGTGGTATGCCTGACCTTTGACGCCTACGGCTCGGACGACAATATCAGTCAGATATGCGACATACTCTCAGAACACGGCGTAAGGGCGACTTTTTTTGTAACTGGCGCATGGGCTTCAAGGTTTTCCGATAGCGCCGCGCTGCTACACGAAAGCGGGCACAGCATTATGAACTCGTCGGACAATGTGTCGGGGCTTGCCCTGCTGCCCAAAGCAAAAATAATCGAGAAAATAAACAGGTGCGGGGATATTATAGAGGCGGTTACGGGCGAAAGGCCGGCGTTTTTCAGGCCCCCTGACGGGGAATACAGCGAGAGCCTCTTTAATGCGCTGTCCGAGTTTGAAATGCTGCCGGTAGGCTGGGACGTGGACAGCTATGATGACAAAGGGCTTGACAAAGAAGGGATAGTAAAGCGGGTAACCTCCCTTGTTTCGCCGGGCTCCATCGTAAGATTTAATGTGGACGGCGAGAACACCGTCAAAGCGCTGCCGGACGTTTTAGCAAAGCTTAAGGAGAAAGGGTTCAGGTTTTTCACCATACCCGAAATGGTTTATACCGAAAACTATATGATTGACAGTCAGGGGCGGCAGGTTGCGATAAAAAAATAGGGGCACACAAAAAAACGCCGCGGCATGTTTGCCGCGGCGTCAGCTTGTCGAAAAAGTCCAGCGAAAGCTGGGCTTTTTCGCATTAATATGG
>LFTH01000135.1:0-2352 GCA_001513365.1 Clostridiales bacterium DTU033
TTTTTTCATATTCCTCTGAAAGGAATGAATGGATAAGCGAAGATGGTCATATACTTTCAATTAACCAGATTATATCCGCAAGGTGCTATACTTAATTCCATAAAATGGCCATATTTTGTATTACCAATAAATACAAAAAGACCAGCCGCTTCAAGCATTCATGCCTGATTGCGACTGGTCTCTTTTTTGCCCGCTTGAAGCTGTTCATTTAAGTTTTTCTTCAATCCCTAAGTGAACGCTTCTTTAAGCGGTTTTTTTCTGGAGCGGGAAACGGGGCTCGAACCCGCGACTTTCGGCTTGGGAAGCCGACGTTCTACCGCTGAACTACTCCCGCACACCTTTTGGTGAGCGCTTTAAATATTATCATATTCTTCTCAAAAAATCAAGCGGTTTAAACCAAAAACTGCAACGGATAAAGTACAAGCGTCGGCAACCGCCGGCGCTTGTACTGAGCAATATATACCGCACAGCAATCAAAAAAGCTGTTACCGAAAAACTGCGAAGGATTTGAAAAAACGCAGTCAGAGCTTTGATTGCAACCGCTGCATTATCTGACCTGCAATACCACTTTGCCCACATTCTCCCCGCGATATAGAATATCATGGGCCTCGCTCGCCTCGGTTATCGGCAGAACTTTATAAATCGTGGGCTTGACCCTTCCTTCCTCGACCTTCGGCCATACTTCTTTCACAAGGTTTGCAAGTATCTGTGCTTTTACTTCAGGCGTACGGGAACGCAGCGTGCTTCCGATTATACGGATATTCCTCACATAAATGTTTCTTAAATCGACAGTCGTTAAATCTCCGGCAAGAGTAGCTATCATTATCCACCGCCCGCCGCGCTGCATATAGGGGAGGCACCTTCCCATCATCTCGCCGCCGAGGCAATCGATTGCGACGTCAACCGGATGGCCTGAATCCAATTGCTCTTTTAATACCTGCGCAATATCCTGCGTGTCGGTGCTGACCACAACATCGGCGTTCAGATGTCGTACGGATTCCACAAAATCCCTGGTTCTGACCGTTGTAATCACCCGGATACCGAACGCCTTGGCCATCGGGATAACAACGCTCGCCAATCCGCTTGCGCCGGCATGCATCAGCAGGGTGTTGCCGGGCTTAATATTGCCCTCCATAAACAGGTTGAGGTATGCGGTAGCAAAAGCCTCCGGCATCGCCGCAGCCTCTACCATGGTGCAGTCCTTTGGTATGGGCATCAGCATATCATATTTCACCGCAACATATTCGGCATATCCGCCGCCGCCTAACAGCGCGCAGACCTTGTCGCCCAATTTCCAACTGCTGTTTTTTCGTGCTTCGTCGCCAATCTCTACGATTACGCCTGATACTTCCAGCCCCATCCACTCCGGACAGCCGGGCGGGGGCGGGTAATTCCCTTCACGCTGCATCAAATCCGCGCGGTTAAGCGCGGCATAGTGGATTTCCACAAGCACCTCGTCAGGAGCGATGACCGGGTCGGGAACATCACGCCAGAAAAGTTCGCGGTTTTCACCAACTAAAATTGCCTTCATCCTTCACACTCCCCTAGTCTTCTTCCAGAATTGTTTTCCGCTCCAGCTTTAACCCCTCGTAAAGAGGCATAAGCTGGGATTGCTTCAGCCCTGTTACCTTTAACACCTTGCTGTTATCCATTATGCGGTTGAACATGCGGTCATACCAAAGCTGCCATTTTAAAGCCTGCCTGCTGGTTTCGTTGTAATCCGCACGGGCAAGAAAATAGGTCTCCTCGTCAACCGGTTGATAGTTCAACCCGAACAAATCCTTGTAGTATTCGGCAATTTCTCCCCAGGAATGGTGTTCGGAAGTGGTTACGTTAAAATCCTCGCAAATTGCTTTCTCATTAAACAGGAGTCTTCTTTGCATTTCCGCAACGTCGCCCGCCCAGCTCATTGTCCCCTGAACTGTCAGCGCTTTGTCAAAAAGCGGAACAGGTTTTCCGGAGCGGATGTACGGCAGCAGATGGAATCGCTCCAGCGTAATCAACTGGCATCGCTTGCGCGAATATGTTATAGCGGGACGTAAGATTGTCCAGTTGCGGAACCGGCTTTGCCGAAGAAAGTCCTCCCCGCGCGCCTTGTAAATGCCGTAATCGTCAGAGCGGACATATTCTTCATCCTTTGACACGTCCAGAAGCCGCGGCGATGATTCCACAATCGGGTGCTCTTCATCGGCAAAAACGCGGTAGCTGGACAGATAGATATAATGTTCGGTGTTTTGTAGCATCAACGGCAGGTACACCGGGATTTCCCCGGTTGGATAAATCATAAAATCCACAATACCATCGTAGCGCTTATATAAAAGCTCGCTCAGAACTGCAGTATCCTTGACATTC
>LFTH01000135.1:2381-6293 GCA_001513365.1 Clostridiales bacterium DTU033
CCGGTTCCTCCCAGCGCCAGTACTTTTTTACTCATATCATTCTCCTCCGTTGCTTTTTCTGCAGCATTTAATTACTGTTTTGTAAAGTTCAAGCTCGTAGTCATAAGTGTAGGGGTTTTCCTTTTTGCCGGTTACATACTCTGCAAAACAATGCATCATGGTGTCGTACCGGTTAAATGGCTCGGTGCGATATCTTTCGCCGTCATAGCTCCAGTTAAAAATATCGCTCGAAACTTGACGGACAACGGTATATAGGTTACCCGAATCCGTGTACCCCTCTATCGGCAGCAACTGAACCGTTCCCTTGCTTCCGCATACTACTAGCTGCCGCCTCATATATCCTCCGGCTTCAACGGCGCAGGTCTTAACAAAGGACACCCCGTTTTCATATTTCAGCGCCGCCATGCCAAAATCCTCGGCAGTCGCACCGTCAATTCCGGTTGAACAATTAAGCGGCAATATTTCTTTCGGCATACCTTGAATCTGCAAAACCAAATCAATCAAATGGCAACCCAGATAAAACATCATCCCGCCCGGGAACCGCTCCAGCCATTGCCGTTTTTGCGGTTTGTGCATGCAGTTCATTTGCGCTTCGACACAGTAAATATCTCCGAGCTTCCCATCGCGAATATCTTGAATAAGCTGGCTTATTACCGGGTTATAACGATACATATAGCCGGTATGAAAAACCACCCTGCGGTTTTTAGCCGCTGTTATCAGCGCTTCAAAATCCGCCGGTTCAGTGCCGCCCGGTTTATCCATATGTACGGCAAGCCCTCTTTCCACTGCAGCCGCCGCATATTTGGTCAGGTTAAGCTCGCTGGTCTCAACCGCAACAGCATCCAAATCCGGAATGCTTAACAGTTCGTCAACCGACATAAGCGGCAGGCCTTCATATGCTGGCGGATATTGATTAATCTCCCCATCAGGGATTGCATAACCGACAACTTCAAATATGTCATTCTTCTTTCTTAGGTTGCGCATAATATCGGACGCATGGTCGTGTTCTGCGCCAATCTGAGCAATTTTAATCGGCTTCATTCCATACCACTCCAATCAAATTGAGTAACCGGAAAGGCTTTGCTTTCAACAAGGCGTTTATATACTTCGGGCGCTTCCTTTGGTTTATGGGTTTCCTCTATCAAGTCAAGCAGGTTCAGCCTGCCGGCGGCAGCAAGTCTTAACACAGTCATCGCGTCGTCGCGCTGCGTCCACATTCCCGGGGAAGATTCGTGCTCCGGACGGGCAAACGAATGGGCTCCAATCAATGAAATCCCCGGGCCATGCACCTTGCGGTAATAATCCACCGTAAAATCCGAGTTGCGGGTACAGCCCAGCAGCGCCACCCGCCCAAACCTTGCCATGCAATCCAGAGCCGTATTAAGAGCAGTGCCCAAACCGGTCGCTTCAATGGCTACTTTTATCCCTCCGCACGAGGCTTCAATCACCTTTTTGGGAAAGGATTCGTCCATCGGGTCAAACGCATAATCCGCTCCGTGCATCAGCGCCGCTTTCCTTTTTTCTTCCACCGTGTCGGCGGCAATGATTGGACAGGCTCCCGCTGCGCGCAATTCTTTAACCGCAATCATCCCAAGAATTCCAAGCCCCATCACCATTGCCGGCTCGCCGATTTCCAAACGGCATTTTCGTATAGCTGCTAACGGAAAAATGGCAATATGCGTCAATGCGGCTTCCTGAAAGGTAATCCTGCTATCCTCGATTTTATACACATTGGAGGCTTTTATGCCGATATAACGGCAGTGCCTGCTCCATGATAGCGCCACGCGGTCGCCTTCGTGCAGGTTCTCAACTTTTTTCCCAACCTGAAGAACCACGCCCGCCGAGCTGTATCCCCCGTATCGGGGAAACATCGGCACAGCGCTGCGGGAGTTTACGTCTATATTGACCTCTCCCGTTATGTTGGCGCGTTCCGTGCCGCTGCTGATGGTGCTGACTTCAATTCTTACCAGCACATCATGGTCTCCAATTACCGGCATTTCACAGGGCAGCAATTCGGCTGTGTTCACCTTCGTAAACACAATCTGTCGGTTTTTCATACAGCTACTCACCTCGACCCGATTATATATTATTGACGCGGGTAAAAACATACACTATATTATAAATAATAGTATATTATTTTCTAACAATCTAAGGAGTATTGGAATGAATAATACACTTTTCTATAACTGGTTCAGATTAAACCAGTTTAAATTCAATAACCTTCACTACAACGATTCGCGGCAGGGTAACAGTCTGCATTATGTCGGGTATCTGATAAGCGGACATGCAAAGTTTGCGATTGAGCAGGGAAAGACTGTTTTCGCAAGCGAGGGCGACGCGGTTTTTATTCCGAGGGGATACAGATATCAATCGTACTGGTATGGCAATCCTGTTGTTTTTGAATCCTACGGATTTATGGCTTTCCCCCAAAAGGAAGATATTAACTACGACTTTCAGATATTCCGACCAAACGAAGAACAACTGAATCTCATTCGGCAAATACAAAAAGACCGAACGGTCTGCTGCCGGACAATAGGATTGCTGTATCTACTGTTGGGCAGCATATTTTCGATAATTTCAGTATCCCCCGATTACCAATACAACGCAATTATTAATAAGGCGGCCGAATACATGCGTCGGGAGAATAGTTTTAAAGTATCGGACGTCGCAGAGTATTGTAATGTCAGCGTATCCGGGCTTTACGCTATCTTTAAGAAAAGCGCGGGGCTGACCCCAATTAAGTTAAAACACAGAATTTTGGTGGAGAAAGCAACGGAACTGCTGACTACCACCGATATCCCGATTGAGGAAATCAGCCGAAAATTAGGTTTCGGGACTTCCGGGTATTTCAGAAAAATCGTGTTTGACGTAACCGGCAAAACCCCGAGAAAAATCAGAAAGTCTGCTCGGGTAGGCATATAATCCTGTTTATAACCTTCGCGAATTCGATTTCTTCGCTTAAGGCTTCACCAGCTGAAATTATCTCTAATCGGTTTCAGTCTGCTTAATAACGGCTGCTCTCTGGTATCGAGCGGACCGTGAGATTCAACGCAAAGATACATACAGACCCCGAAGCAGGGCCCGATATACCTGATAATTGTGCCTTCCCCGCTACACAAAAACAGCAGCTTTTTATCAGTCCGCGATACAATTTTTTGAATGCACTCAATGTATTTCGGTATGTCGTTCTTATGGTCCGCGACTACTACAATTTTAATAATGTCGGCGCCGCGCTTTTCATGTTCCTCTGCAATCAGCAGAGCCTCGTCGACGGTAATATTTCTCAATGCATGACTGGACATCAGCGCCTCGCCGCCAAGACGGTGGATTTTATCTATTAGTTCCATTTGCTTTTTTATAGCAGCAGTGTTTCGCGACAACTCCAAATCCACTTTCGTATCAAACATATCTCCCATTACATCGCAAAGGGTCGCGCCCGCTTCAAGTCCCAACAGCAGCAGCTCGGCACACTGCTCATGCGTATAGCCTGCACTCTCACCGGCTTTATAGCTGGTTATGTATATCGGCCTGCCGTCGCAGGCATCAAAGATTTCTTTCAGGTCTTTTAAATTCCTGTACTCTTTTTTTAACCGACACAGCTGGACACCGACTGCATCGGCCCCAAAGCTTAAGGATTTTTTTATTTTTGCTATGGCTTCCTCTTTGGTAGGGCACTGAATCATTGCGGTCAGCAACGGTTTGTCATAATTCAAAAACGTAGGCTTCATTTTTATACCCCTTTTCATTGCGGCTATGCCACTGTTTATCACTTTTGCCGTTCTTTCAAGAATCATTGCAACTGCACTCCAAGCGAATACCGCAAAATGACTCAAACGCAGATAATCTGATGTTTAAATCAGACGGAAGATACTTATACACAAAAAATCAGGGGTTTTTCCAACCCCTGATTTC
>LFTH01000120.1 GCA_001513365.1 Clostridiales bacterium DTU033
AGCTATTAAACCAATTATTTGTACACACAAAAGTACACACTTTCAGAGGGAATATGATTCCACGAAAGGGAATAAAAAATATCTTGCCCATATAGAAAAAGCAAATAAATAGGCACTTGCGAAAACATAAAGGAACTAAAGGGAATATCTCCCACGTTCTTCGGGACCAAGAGGCCGTGTGTTCAAGTCACATCACTCCGACCAGAAAAACAAACCCTGTTATCAAGCCAAAACCGGCTTGCTTACAGGGTTTTTTAATTGATTTCTACTGTAAATGCTGATGGGAGAAAACTGGATTTTATTTCGCTTTATTGGAATATAAAGTCGTTAGGCTGTTTGGCCACTTTGGCCTGTATCTGCCGTTTTCAACCCAAATCGCAAAAGTCAGTTTCGGCGCGACTGGAAGGCCAACGCCGTTGGCTTGCAGAAATACTCTTCTATTCTCGAAACAATTGCCGCAAAAGAATAGAAAGTATTCGAGCTGGAAAGAAAGATTGACAAAATCAGGGAAAGCGAAAATCAGGTTCTCAAAAAAGAACCGGGCGCTGCCGGGCAGCAACAACGTTTTTGCATAAGCTGCGTAACCGGATACATAGTGGGAGCGAAATCCTGCCGAAACCGCGGCAAGCAGCCTGTATTAGTTTAAGCCGCCGGAAATTTCGGCGGCTCAAACTAATTTAAAGCATTATTTTATTGACTATTTTTCTTATTTGATTTAAAATAGTAACTAAATTACGGGCGGGCAGAACGCCGTCCGTGAGTCTTGGGGATTGAAAGGTGAGGCGTTTCGTATAAAAGCGCTTATCCTTTTATTTTTTTAATCAGGCGGTTTTAAACTTCGGGGGTGGACAAAACATGCTATCGCAAACGCTCGATAAAATACTTTCAGCCGAACAGCAGGCGGCTGAAAAAACGGAACAGGCAAAAAAGCAGGCCGAGGAGATAATCGCGGACGCCCGCAGGCAGGCCGATGAGATTATAGAAAAGGCAAGGCAGGCCAGCCATGCCGAAGCCGACAGGCTGATTTCGGAAAACAAAGCGCTGATTGACAAACTTCTCGGCGAAAGCAGCAAAGCGGCCCAAAACGAAGCTTCCGAAATAAGGCAGCGGGCGCTGGCCAAAAAAGACAGAGCCGTCAATCTTGTCATAGAAAAAATCGTTTCATAAAAAACGCGCCCAAACCAAAGGAAAAGGAGATGTCCGCCCATGGCGAAACTGGCGATGAAGCGGATTGAGATTATTGCACTGCTTGACAACCGCAAGAAAATCCTTGACCAGCTTCAGTATCTTGGGGTTGTGGATTTTTCCGACTGTCAGGACGAAACCCTTGTCAAAATCAATACCGACTCCCACATCTCCCGCTTTGAAAAAAGCATAAACACGGTGGTAGCTGCAAAAGAAATACTTGACAGGTTCGCCCCGCCTAAAAAAAACGCCCTGTCTTTTTTAAACGGCCGGCGTGAAATAACCAAGGCAGTATACGAAAGTCTCGTCGCGCAGAGCAGCGAATACCTTCAGAACTGCTATGATTTGATTGAATACGACAGGATTATCAGCGAAAACCGCGCCGCGATTGTGAAATATCAGACCGCAATCGACTCGCTGAAACCGTGGCTTGAACTCGATATCCCAATGCAGTTTAAAGGCACAAAGAATACCCGCTGCTTTATCGGCGCCTTCCCCTCTCAAAAAACTGAGGAGGATATTTTTTCGGAATTACTGAAAAAAAATCCCTGGCTGGATATGGTGCATATCGAGGTTATCTCCGCTTTTAAGGAACAGACCTGCGTCGCCGTTATCTGCCACAGCTCGATTGCCGGCGAAACGTTTGAGGCGCTGCGTCAGACGGGTTTCAGCCTACCCTCCAGTATCATCGAGCAAGTCCCCATCCAAACGGTGCGGCAGTATGAAAAGGAAATCGAAAGATGCCAAACCGAAATCGAAGAAAAAACCGGCTTGATAAAATCCCATGCCGGAATAATTGAAAATATCGAGTTTTTGGTCGATTACTATAATATAAGAAAAGAGAAGTATCAGGCATTAAGCAAAATCGGGCTTACTCAAAGCGCTTTCGTAATCACCGGCTATGTTCCGGAAAAATACGCTCAAAAATGCGTTGACGCGCTGGAATCGCAGTTCACTGTCGCGATTAACCTTGAAACCCCCGCAAAGGACGAGGATGTCCCAGTCCTTTTGGAAAACGGGGATTTTGCCGCGGCGGTGGAATCGGTAACCGCGATGTACGCCCTGCCTTCAAGGAAAGACGTGGACCCCAATCCGGTGATGGCATTCTTTTATTATCTCCTTTTCGGAATGATGCTTTCGGACGCCGGATACGGAGTTATGATGGTTTTGGGCACCGCCTTTGTGCTTAAGAAATTCAAAGTCGAGGAGTCATTGAGAAAAACCCTCAAGATGTTTTTCTACTGCGGCATTTCGACCGTATTCTGGGGCGCCCTGTTCGGCAGCTGGTTCGGAGACATCATCCCGATTATATGCAAAGAGTTTTTGAACATTCAGCCGCCCAGCCTCGCGCTGTGGTTTGAGCCGGTGGCCGACCCGATAAAGCTGCTGCTTTTCTCCTTCGCTATCGGGATTGTTCATCTGTTCGCCGGGCTTGCCGTTAGCTTTAAGATAAGCTGGGACGAAGGGCGGAAACTGGACGCCATACTGGATACCGTCCCTACATACCTTCTTGTCCTTGGCGCGGCGCCGCTGGGTGCGGGGATTTTAATCAGCGTTCCGGGGATTCTAACCGCCATCGGCAAGTACGTTGCCCTCGCCGGTGTGGTTTTGATTGTCCTGACGGCGGGAAGGAGTTCCAAAAACATATTTGCCCGTCTGGGGCTGGGCCTTTATAGCCTGTATAACACCGCCGCCGGCTATTTCAGCGACATCCTCTCCTATTCGCGTCTGCTGGCCCTGGGGCTTGCGACCGGTAGTATCGCCGGCGTCATAAATCTCATGGGCTCGATGGTGGACAACATCACCCTGAAAGCCATAGTGCTGACTGTCGTATTTTTAGTCGGGCACCCGCTGAACATGGCGATAAATCTTTTGGGTGCTTACGTCCATACGAACAGACTGCAGTTCGTGGAATTCTTCTCCAAGTTTTACGAGGGTGGAGGCAGAGCCTTCAGCCCCTTAAAAGCAAATACAAAGTATATAAGAATCAAGGAGGACATCTAAAATGGACAAATATGGACTCGCATTTGCCGTGCTTGGCGCAATTCTGGCCGCGTTGATGCCGGGAATCGCCTCTGCGAAAGGAGTCGGAATGGTCGGCGAGGCTGCGGCCGGTGTAGTATCCGAGGACCCTTCAAAATTCAGCAAGGTTCTCATTCTCCAGCTCCTGCCCGGCACTCAGGGCCTTTACGGGCTGCTTACGGCCGTGCTGCTGCTGAGCAAAATCGGCGTTCTGGGCGGCCAGCCTGAGGACCTAACGTTTGCCAAAGGAATGCTGTATTTCATATCCTGCCTGCCGATGGTAATCGTCGGGTTCTTTTCGGCTATCCGTCAGGCGAGAACCGCCGTCGCGGGCGTCAGCATAGTCGCAAAGAAACCGGAACACAGCGGAAAGGCCATAACCTTCGCGGCCATGGTTGAAACCTACGCTATTCTGGCATTGCTTATTTCTGTCCTTGCGTTCAGCAGCATTAATTAAGGTGGATACAGATGACCGGTGTTGAGAAAATAATGGCCAGAATCGAAGAGGATTGCCAAGCCGCCTGCGTCGACATAATCTCAAAGGCTCAGGCGGAGGCCAAGTCAATTCTAAAGGACGCCGAAGCCAGAGCCGAAGAGCTGAAAGCCGAAAAAATCTCGGCTGTGAAAGCCAAATGTGAAACAGACATCGGGCTTGCGAAATCAAAAGCCGAGCAGGAATACAAAAAGGCAATCCTTTCTGCGAAAATCGGTATCATAACCGAAATCATCGATGAGGCGAAAAACAGACTTAAAAATATGCCGGATTCTGAATATTTTGAAGTAATCGCAAAGCTGGTTGAGCGCCACGCTCAAAACGGCTGTGGCGAACTGCGCTTTTCAAAGAGGGATCTTCAGCGCCTGCCGAAAGATTTTGAGGCAAACATCAACAAAAAGCTTTCCGGCAGCGGGAAAACCTTTACGGTCGGAAGCCAGCCTGAGGAGATTGACGGCGGAGTCGTAATCGCGTACGGCGACATCGAGCAGAACTGCAGCTTCGATGCCCTGCTGAACGCCTCTTTGGACGAAATCAAGGATGAACTGTTCGCGGAACTGTTTGCGGGGGACGGCTCATGAGAGTTAATGATTACGACTACGCGTACGCTGTCGCCAGAATCAGGGCAAACGAACTCGGCCTGCTGACTTCCTCCGACATTGAGCAGCTCGCGTCGGCCGAAAGCTACAAGGCGGCGCTGCGTTTTCTGGAGGAAAAGGGCTGGATAAGCTCCGACAGCGACGACGTGGGCGCAGCGCTGATAAGTCAGACGGAAAACGCCTGGAAGCTGCTGCGGGAGGTGGCACCCGACATCAGCGTTCTGGATTTTCTGATTGTAAGGCACGATTTTCACAACATAAAGGCCGCGCTGAAGGAATTTGTGTCCGCCGCCGCCTTCGGCTTTGAAAATTTTGGCGGCGATAATTTCCTGACCCCTTCGATAGCCGACCCTGAACAAGTCATGGACGCGGTGAGGAACAGGGATTTTGACGCCCTTCCGGATTTCGCGAAAGACGCCGCCGCGCAGACCTATGAGGTGCTGATACGCTCGGCTGACGGGCAGCTTGCCGACATCATGCTGGATTCCTCGGCGCTGAACGCGACAATCATGAAAGCCGAGACGACAAGAAGCGAGTTTGTCAGAGAAACGGCGGAGGTTATCTGCGCCACCGCGAATATAAAAATCGCATTCCGCGCCGCACGGACGGGCAGGGACAGGCAGTTTCTCAATACCGCCCTGTGCGACACAGCGACCCTTGACAAAGACGCCCTGGCAAGCGCCGCCGAAAGCGTGGAACAGCTTGCCGGATTTATTTCAAAAACCCCTTACGGGGACGCCGCGGAATTAATCAAGACTTCCGCCGCTGCCCTTGAAAGATGGTGCGACGACATGCTGATGTCGCATGTCTATAAAGCAAGATACATTTTTTTAGGCGTGGAGCCCCTGATAGCTTACTATATCGCAAAGGAAGCGGAGATAAAGAACGTCAGGATAATCCTGTCCTGCAAACGCAACAAACTCCCTTCCGAAGCAATCCGAGAAAGGGTGCGAAAAGTTTATGTATAAAATAGCCGTTATGGGCGACAGGGACAGCATATACTGCTTTGCCGCCCTTGGCCTCGATATATTTCCGGTCGAAGACCCGAACTTGGCGGTCGAAACCATCCGGAAAGTCGCATCCAAAGATTATGCCGTCATACTTATAACCGAAGCTCTTGCCGCCAGAATACCGGAGGAAATTGACAGATACAGCGAAAGGATTACTCCCGCGGTAGTCTTAATTCCCGGCGTCGTCGGCAACACCGGCATGGGGCTGCGGAACGTAAAGAGAGCGGTAGAAAAAGCCGTTGGTTCGGACATTTTAAATTAGAAGCGAGGTGTACCAATGAGCAGCGGTACAATTTTGAAGGTTTCAGGGCCGCTGGTTGTCGCCGAGGGCATGAGAGACGCTAATATGTTCGATATTGTGCGCGTCAGCAGCCATAGGCTGATTGGCGAGATTATAGAAATGCGCGGGGACAAGGCCTCCATTCAGGTGTATGAGGAGACTTCCGGCATCGGCCCCGGCGAGCCCGTTGAATCGACAGGCAAGCCGATGAGCGTCGAGCTCGGCCCCGGGCTTATCGGCAGCATATTCGACGGAATTCAGCGTCCCCTTGACGATATTATAAAAATAACAGGAAACAACCTGACCCGCGGAGTAGAGGCTCCGTCCCTCAAGCGGGACCGCAAGTGGAGCTTTGAACCGGTTGTCGCCCCGGGCGCGCAAGTTAAAGGCGGGGACGTAATCGGCACCGTGCAGGAAACCGACGTGGTGCTGCACAGAATAATGGTTCCTCCCAATATCAGCGGAAAAATCAGGAGGATTGAAAAGGGCGAGTTCACCGTAACCGACACCGTCGCGGTGGTGGAAACCGACAAAGGAGACGTCCCCATCACCCTTATGCAGAAATGGCCGGTCAGAAAGGGGCGGCCCTTTGCCAGAAAACTTCCTCCGGTCATGCCGCTGATTACCGGACAAAGGGTGATAGATTGCCTGTTCCCCATCGCAAAGGGAGGCGTAGCGGCAATCCCCGGGCCATTTGGAAGCGGTAAGACGGTAACCCAGCACCAGCTTGCCAAATGGGCCGAAGTGGATATAGTGGTGTACATCGGTTGCGGCGAGCGCGGCAACGAGATGACCGACGTGCTCAACGAGTTTCCGGAGCTGATTGACCCCCACACCGGCAAATCACTTATGGAAAGAACCGTCCTTATCGCAAATACCTCGGACATGCCTGTGGCGGCCCGGGAAGCGTCCATCTACACCGGAATCACAATCGCCGAGTATTTCAGGGACATGGGATATTCCGTCGCCTTGATGGCGGACTCCACTTCCCGCTGGGCGGAGGCTTTGCGCGAAATGTCGGGACGCCTTGAAGAAATGCCCGGCGAGGAGGGTTATCCGGCGTACCTTGCCAGCCGCCTCGCCCAGTTTTACGAGAGGGCCGGACGGGTGGTCGCCCTCGGTTCCGACGGCCGCGAGGGCGCGCTGTCCATAATCGGCGCTGTCTCCCCTCCCGGCGGCGACATTTCTGAGCCCGTATCTCAGGCGACCCTCAGAATTGTCAAAGTGTTCTGGGGACTTGACGCCAACCTCGCCTACAAGCGCCACTTCCCCGCCATCAACTGGCTCACCAGCTATTCGCTGTATCTCGACACGTTAAACAACTGGTACGAGAAAAACGTCTCGCCGGACTGGATGCGGCTCAGGGGAAGAATCATGGGGCTGCTGCACGACGAGTCGGAGCTTGAGGAAATCGTAAAGCTCGTGGGAATTGACGCTTTGTCCGCGGGCGACCGGCTGAAGATGGAAGCGGCCCGCTCAATCCGCGAGGACTTTTTACACCAGATGGCGTTCCACGAGATTGACACCTACACAAGCCTTAAAAAACAACTGCTGATAATGAGGCTCATCCTCGCCTTCTATGACCTTGGAGTGGAGGCGCTGAACAACGGCGGCAGCATCGAGGCCATCTCCACTCTCGAAGTCAGGGAGCAAATCGGCAGGTTCAAATACGTCAAAGAAGCCGATGTTGACCGCGAGTTTGACAAAATCATGAAGCAGCTGCACCAGCAAATGCAGGAGACTATCGTAATGGAGGAAATGTGATGCCATTAGAGTACAGGACAATCCAGGAGGTTGCAGGCCCGCTGATGCTTGTGCGGGACGTGCGCAACGTTACATACAACGAGCTCGGCGAAATCGTGCTTGAAAACGGCGAAACGCGCCGCTGCAAGGTCCTTGAGATAGACGGCTCAAACGCTCTGGTCCAGCTGTTTGAGAGTTCGGCCGGCATCAACCTTTCCAACAGCAAAATTCGTTTCCTCGGCCGGCAGATGGAGCTCGGCGTTTCCACGGACATGCTGGGGCGTATTTTTGACGGGCTTGGAAGGCCGATTGACAACGGTCCCGAAATCATACCCGAAAAGCGGATGGACGTAAACGGCCTGCCCATCAATCCGGTGGCTCGAAGCTACCCGCAGGAGTTTATAGAGACGGGCATATCCGCCATCGACGGGCTGAACACCCTTGTCAGGGGGCAGAAGCTGCCCATCTTCTCGGCCAGCGGCCTTCCCCACTCCCAGCTTGCCGCCCAGATAGCCAGACAGGCAAAGGTCCGCGGCACAAACGAGCCTTTCGCCGTCGTATTCGCGGCGATGGGTATCACCTTTGAGGAGGCAAACTTCTTTATCCAGAGTTTCCGCGAGACCGGCGCAATAGACAGGTCGGTATTGTTCATAAACCTCGCGAACGACCCTGCAATCGAGCGCCTCGCCACTCCGAAAATGGCGCTCACCGCTGCGGAGTTTCTGGCTTTTGAGAAGGATATGCACGTCCTCGTCATTTTAACGGATATCACAAACTACGCGGACGCATTAAGGGAGGTTTCCGCGGCCCGCAAGGAAGTGCCCGGCAGGCGCGGCTATCCCGGATACATGTACACAGACCTCGCCTCCATTTATGAAAGGGCGGGGCGGCAGAAGGGAAAGAAGGGCAGTATCACCATGATACCGATACTGTCCATGCCGGAGGACGACAAGACCCACCCGATACCCGACCTCACCGGATACATCACCGAAGGTCAGATTATCCTAAGCCGCGAGCTGCACCGCAAGAGCATAACCCCGCCGATTGACGTCCTGCCTTCCCTTTCAAGGCTTAAGGACAAAGGTATCGGCAAAGAGAAAACCAGAGAAGACCATTCCGACACCTTAAACCAGCTTTTCTCCGCTTACGCCCGCGGAAAAGACTGCAAGGAACTGATGGTAATCCTCGGCGAATCGGCTTTGACGGATATTGACAAGCTGTACGCGAAATTCGCCGACGAATTTGAGCAGCAATACGTCTCGCAGGGATTCAGCGCCGACCGGAGTATCGAGGAAACCCTTGATTTGGGCTGGAAGCTGCTCAGAATACTCCCCCGCTCTGAGCTTAAACGTATCCGCGATGAATTCCTTGATAAGTATTACGACAACGAGTAACGTATTTTTCACCGAATGTGAGGGGATTTTGTGTCAGTCCTGAGCGTAAACCCCAACAGAATGGAGCTTACAAACCTAAAAAGAAAGCTGGTTACCGCGCTGCGCGGGCACAAGCTGCTGAAGGACAAGCGCGACGAGCTGATGAGACAGTTTTTGGAGCTGGTGCGCGAAAACAAAGCGCTGCGCCTTGAGGTCGAAAGCGCCATAAAGCAGGCGAACAACAGCATGGCACTTGCCCGCAGCGTGATGCAGAACGAGGTGCTTGACGTCGCTTTGAGGCTGCCCAAGCAGCAGTTACATCTTGAGATTGAAACAAGAAACGTCATGAGCGTTCTAATCCCTGTTTTCAAGCCCGAATTCAAAACCGCCGACAGCGGCGACGTCTATTCCTACGGGTATGCCTTTACCCCGTTCGATTTGGATTCCGCCATAAAGGCTCTGTCGGACATCCTGCCGAAGCTGTTAAGGCTGGCGGAGGTCGAAAAGTCATGCCAGCTTATGGCCGCGGAGATAGAAAAGACCCGGCGCAGAGTCAATGCCCTTGAGCACGTCTTAATCCCTCAGTATCAGGAAACGATAAAGTATATCACCATGAAACTGGAGGAAAACGAACGCGGCAACATAACAAGGCTGATGAAGGTCAAGGACATGATGCTGGCGCAGGCTCATCAGTACGGCAGGTAAAAAAAGGCAATAAAACAAGCGAGCGTATCCGAAACACCGTCCCGGCGACGGGTTTCGGATACGCTTTTTTGCGGCAATCCCGTCAACAATGGTTTTGATTTGCCGGTATAAATTTTAAACTTTTTTATTTTTTCGCGCTCCGCATTTTATCTCTTGTTATGGCAATACTGAAATTGAAACGCCAAACAGGAGAGGACGGTACCAATGTACAACAAAGTCGAAATCTGCGGGGTCAACACATCGTCATTAAAGGTACTTTCTGAAAGTGAGAAAATGGAACTGCTCAAGCGAATGCATGCAGGTGACTTATATGCAAGGGACCAATTAGTTACTGGTAATCTACGTTTGGTCCTTAGCGTTATTCAGCGTTTTACTCAAAGAGGAGAAAATTTAGACGACTTATTTCAAGTTGGATGCATTGGTTTGTTAAAAGCTATTGACAATTTTGACATTTCTTTACAGTTAAAATTTTCCACTTATGCAGTACCGATGATAATCGGCGAAATCCGCCGGTATTTACGCGATAACAACAGCATACGGATAAGCCGCTCAATGCGGGACGTGGCATATAAGGCAATGCAGATAAAGGAGAAACTGACAAACGAGAGGCTGCGCGACCCTACCATCGAGGAAATCGCGGCCGAAATGCAGCTTCCGAAAGAGGACGTGGTGCTTGCGCTCGAATCCATTGTAGAACCGGTTTCGCTTTACGAGCCGGTTTACTCGGACGGCGGGGACACAATCTATATAATGGACCAGGTCGGGGACAACAACGACGACAAAAACTGGCTGGACGAAATATCCTTAAAAGAAGCAATCCGCAACCTCAACGACCGCGAAAAAAGGATACTCTACCTGCGGTTTTTCAAAGGCATGACCCAAATCGAGGTCTCGTCCGAAATCGGGATAAGTCAGGCTCAGGTCAGCCGGCTGGAAAAAGGCGCGCTTGAGCATATAAAAAAGCAGATATAGCGGCGTATCCGTCAAAAAATCCTTCGGAAAAATCCGAAGGATTCAGACTGTCGATAAACAGGCATTTTCACGCGGGTGAAAATGCCTGTTTTCTTTGAA
>LFTH01000141.1 GCA_001513365.1 Clostridiales bacterium DTU033
AAATCGGAACAGCACGTCGGGGTCCTGAACGCCTTTGCGGGAGCTGTCCTGCGCGGCACCCCTCTAATCGCGAACGGCGAGGAGGGGATTAACGGGCTTTTGATTTCAAACGCGATGCACCTGTCGGCCTGGCTGAAAAAAGAAATCGAAATCCCGTTTGACGAGGATTTATTCTACCGCGAGCTCATGAAGCGTGTAAAGACGTCCCGCCGCAAACAAGAGGTTAAAAACATAGTCGCCGACACGTCCGGCACATACAATGTCTGAAATTCCCGGCTAAATTTAATGAAGGATATGAGCGCATGGAAAAAATCCGAATTGGGATAATCGGGTACGGCAACATAGGCAGCGTGCACGCGCAGAGCATAGCGTCAGGTTTAATCAAAGGGCTTGAACTTACCGCCGTCTGCGATATACAGGAATGCAGGCTTAATCAGGCTAAAGAGAGCTTCCCTGATGTGGGGCTGTTTGCCGATTACCGGGAGCTTTTGGACAGCGGCGCTGTGGACGCCGTCCTGATTGCCACCCCGCACTATCTTCATCCACCGATTGCCGTCGCGGCATTCCAAAAAGGGCTGCACGTGCTGATTGAAAAGCCCGCGGGGGTTTACACCCGGCAGGTCAAGCTGATGAATGAGGCGGCAGAAAAATCCGGCAGGGTTTTCGGCATTATGTTCAACCAGCGCACTCACCCGTTGTTCAGACAGGCGCGGGACATGGTGAGAACCGGCCGCCTGGGCAGGCCAAAGCGGCTGGTTTGGATTATCACAAACTGGTATCGCACGCAGGCCTACTATGATTCCGGCGGCTGGAGGGGGACATGGTCGGGCGAGGGTGGCGGCGTTCTGATTAATCAGGCGCCGCACAACATAGATTTGTGGCAGTGGATTTTCGGCCTGCCTTCCCGGCTGCGCGCTTTTTGCTATCACGGAAAATACCACAATATCGAGGTCGAGGACGAAGCGGCAATCTATGCGGAATATAAAAACGGCGCCACAGCCACATTCCTTACCAGCACCGGCGAATCCCCCGGCACCAACCGGCTTGAAATAACCGGAGATTTGGGCAAAATAGTAATCGAGTCAGGGAAACTGCGGTTTTGGGAATTGGCCGAGTCCGAACGCTCATTCTGTTTTACCGACAGGACCGGCACCGCCACCCCGCCGTACACCTATCATGAGTTTGAACCGCAGCCTGCGGGCAACGCTCATTTGAAAATACTTCAAAACTTTGCGAACGCCATCCTGCACGGCGAAGAGCTGATAGCTCCGGGGCATGAGGGGATAAACCAGCTGCAGATTTCAAACGCCGCGTACCTCTCGGCATGGAACGACAGCTGGGTTGATTTGCCGGTCGACGACGACGTGTTTTTTGAGTATCTGAAAGAGCGTATTGAAAAGTCGGAGCATAAAGAAACCCTGTCCTGCGAACCGGTAAAACTGTCCGGTTATCAAAACAGGTGGGAAATAAAGTGGTAGCGCCTTTTATTGAATAAAAAGCCGCCGGCAGCGGAATACCCCTGGGGTACAATTCCCCAGCAACATTCCGGCCGGCGGTTTCGTTATCAATATGGCATGTTTTGATGATATTGTCAATATGCCGAATTAATCCGGCGTCAAGTTACAGTAAGCCTTTTTGTTAGAACTTGCCGGGCCGGGGCAAATCCCAATTCGCCCGTTTTTCAAAACCGCAGAAATGAATTATGGCAAGCTTTAATTATCAGCAGGAGACGGCTATCAAGCCGCCTCTTGTTTTATCTTTGAACCCTGCCCGAAGCGTCCCCGCCGGCAAGCCTTTGGACTTCCTCCACCGACACGTGGTTGAAATCCCCCTCGATGGTGTGCTTTAAGCAGGACGCGGCGACCGCGAACTCAAGCGCGGACTGGCTGTCGGACCCCGAAAGTAGCGCATATATAAGCCCCGCGCCGAAACTGTCCCCGCCGCCCACGCGGTCCACGATGTGGATATGGTAATTACGGCTGAAACAGTAGTCCTTACCGTCGTAAAGCATTGCGGCCCAGTTGTTGTCGCTGGCCGAAATCGAGCCGCGAAGGGTAATCGCAACCTTTTCAAACCCGAACCTGTCGGCAAGCTTTTTGGCCACTTCCCTGTATGCCTCGTGATTGACCTTGCCGGCGTAAACGTCGGTGCTCTCCGCCTTTATCCCGAACACGTCATAAGCGTCTTCCTCGTTCGCGATACACAAGTCCACATAAGGCATCAGTTCCCCCATCACCCTGCCGGCTTCTTCCCGGCTCCACAAATTCTTGCGGTAATTGAGGTCGCAGCTTACGGTAATATTCTTCTCCTTTGCGGCTTTGCACGCGTCCATGCAGATTGCGGCGACATTGCTGCCGAGCGCTGGGGTAATGCCGGTGAAGTGAAACCAGTCCGCGCCGCTTAAGATTTGCTTCCAGTCAAAATCAGAGCTGTCGGCGCGGGAAATCGCGGAACCCGCGCGGTCATATATCACCTTTGACGGGCGCTGGCTGGCGCCTTTTTCAATAAAATAAATCCCCACACGCTGCCCGCCGCGGACGATTTTTGAAGTGTCAACCCCGTACCGCCTCAAAGAATTGATTGCGGCCTGACCGATTTCGTTTTTGGGCAGTTTTGTTACAAAAGCCGCGTCCATCCCGTAATTGGCAAGGGAAACCGCGACATTTGCCTCCCCGCCGCCATAGGTCGCCTCAAAGCAGTCCGCCTGAACAAAACGCGTATAACCTTTTGGGGCAAGGCGCAGCATTATCTCGCCGAAAGTAACAATCCTTTTCACCTGTAACACAACCCTTCCGCTGATTTTATTTCTGAACCAGATGTATTGCAAAACCGCCAATTTCCTCTTTCAGATATACCGCCTTCAGCTTGCCTTTTTCGTCATATTTCGCGGTGCCCATATCGAATTCAGCGCCGGCGCGCCTTAAATATGCCATGGCGCGGTTGATATAATTGGTTTTGATTGCGATATGCCCGCTGGCTCCAAGACCTGCGCCCTTCATTATTTCAATGCCGGCGCTGGCAAAAATCGAGGAATTGCCGTGTTTTTGCTCAAACCCGAAAAGCTCGGCAAACCTGACGGCGGCGCTCTCAGCGCTGTTTTGGTCGGGCTGATTGATGCCGATATGGGCGACACTGAACCCGAGCATTTTCTCGACTGCCTGCCTTGCCAAACCCTTAATGGCTTCAAAATCTCCCGCGTTAATCAGCTCAGGCTTGACCATCCAGCTTCCGCCGCAGGCAATGACTTTCGGGAAATCCAGATAACTGTTTAAGTTTTCCGCATTAATCCCGCCGGTCGGCATGAATTTAATGTCGGTATATGGCGCCGACATCGCCTTAATCATCGCAATCCCGCCGGCATTCTCGGCCGGGAAAAACTTGACAGCTTTAAGCCCGAACGAAATCGCCTGCTCCAGTTCGCTTGGGGTGGCAATTCCAGGGATAACGGGAAAGCCCCTTTCAACACAATACTTTACAACCGCGGGGTTTAATCCGGGGCTGACGATGAAATGCGCTCCGGCTTCAATCGCGGCATTTGCCTGTTCTGTGGTCAGCACCGTACCGGCGCCGACCAGCATATCCGAAAAGGCGCTCGTTATTTGTCCGATAGCGCCGGCCGCCGCAGATGTCCTGAAGGTAATCTCCGCACACGGCAGGCCGCCTTCGCGCAGCGCCGCGGCGAGATTAACCGCGTCCTCGACACGCTCGATTTTCACCACCGGCACAATACCGGTTTCCTCAATCCTTTTAAGCAAATTTTCCATGACACTTCCCCTTTGTTCCGTATAGTGAAACACTGTTTTGAATTACCTGTAATTCTATTTTAATTGAATTTCAAAGGTTGTCAAGCAGATTATCTTGCCGATATTATTATTTAGTGTTACAATTCAATTTAAATGGTAAAGCCTAAAAAAGGGGAATTCCGATGAGCGAAAACCTGATACGCTCCGCGCAGCGGATATTTTCAATACTGGAAATCCTTGCGGCAAAGGGAGAACTCGGCGTAACCGAGCTTGCCGCCCTGTCCGGCCTGAACAAAGCCACCGTACACAGGCAGCTCAACACCCTTCTGTCAATGGGGTATGTCAGAAAAAACGGGCAAAGCGAAAAGTACGTGCTTACATTTAAACTGCTCGATGTGGCGGGACAGTTTTTAAGCCGCATAGACTTGCGCGCGCTTGCGCGCCCGTATCTTGACAAGCTCGCCGAACTGACCGGCGAGACGGTACATCTGGTGCAAAAAGAAGGGGCGTACTGCGTGTATATTGATAAGGTGGAGCCGAGCGTCAATTCAATCCGGATGGTGTCGCGGATTGGGCTTCGCCTGCCCTTATACTGTACCGCGGTCGGCAAATCGATACTCGCCGCCCGTTCAAATCAGGAAATCCTGTCAATCTGGAACAGCAGCGACATCAGCGCGCATACCCCGAACACCATAACCGACTGGGAGAAGTTTGAGCGCGAGATTGAAAGCATACGGCGTCTTGGATATGCGGTGGATAATGAGGAAAACGAAATCGGGGTAAGGTGCGTTGCGGTTGCACTCAAGGATTTCACCGGCAAAGCCTGCCACGCAATCAGCGTTTCGGCTCCCGTATCCCGAATGGACGAAAACCGTATCAGACAGACGGCCGAACTGCTGCTGAAAATCAGGCGGGAGCTTTACGGGGATTAGGCTTAAGGCGATAGAAAGGCCCACTCTTTTATGTGTCTGCCAGCCTTAATAAGTTTTTATACCAAACAATATGGGGCTGACGCGCAATTTTCTATTGTGCGTCAGCCCCTTGAAAATTGCAATGTCAATGCTGTTTGTCGAAAAAAAGAAATATTTTGAATTTTATACTCTTCAATGTGTCCACTAATCTTGACAAGTATCTATATACCAAAAACACCTGCTAATTTTGGGAGCTTCACCCGTTCTTCCAAAAACCTGTCTAACACCTAGCGTCTAACGGCTAACGTCTGCTTTCTCCTCCGCGGTGTTTAAAGCCCTGATTTCCTCGCAGATTTGTTTGAATACCGGCGCCGGCTTTCCGCCGGTGCCTTCGGTGTCCTCGGCGAGTACAGTGATGATGTATTCGGGGCTGTCCGCGGGGTAAAACCCGGCAAACCAGCCCTGCAGCACCGGCTTGCCGTTGACGACCCATCCTGTTTCCGCGGTGCCGGTTTTGCCGCCTGCTCCGCCCGCCGACGGGCGGGCGCCGGTGCCGGTGCCGTTTTCAACTGTGCGCACCATCATTTTTCGGAGTGTCGCCGCGGTGTTTGCGGAAAACACAGCCGTGGCGGGCGCGGGCGGCTCTTCCGTCATATCCTTGCCGGGGCTTATTCTGCCTTTTAAAAGGCTGGGGCGTACCATATTCCCGTTGTTTACAATCGCCGCGACAAGCTGGGAGATGTGGATTGGGGTTGCCATAAGTGCCCCCTGCCCGAATGAGAGGTTTGCGGTTGCTGCGGGCGATAAAAGCTCGGTTCTGGACGGGATTACGGCGCGGGAGGTCTTCCAGCCCTCGGCGAGGAAGACCGGACGGTCAAACCCCAGCGCTACCGAGGTGTTGTAAAGGTGCGCGCCGCCCGTTTTTAACGCGAGGTTGATAAAATACGGGTTGCAGGAATGCGCGAACCCTTCGGTCATGTCGAGCTTGCCGTGCCCCAGGCGGTGGTGGCAGTGGAATGAGATGTCCCCGACTTTTCTGCTGCCGGAGCAGTTGAACTTCTCGGATACCGGAATACCCTGCTCCAAAGCGGCGATTGCGGTTACCATCTTGAAGACCGAGCCGCAGTTGTAGCTGGAAAAAGCGCGGTTAATCAGCGGGGAGTCTTTGCTGTCGAGGTTTTCGAGCAGATTGGACGGCTGAAAGTCGGGCAGGCTGACAAGCGCGAGGATATGCCCGGTTTTAGGCTCCATCACCACCACCGCGCCCCTTGTCAGGTATGCATTTGCGGCCTCTTCCGCTATTTTTTGGATTCTAAGGTCAATTGTCAGCACAACCCCGCCTTTTGAATTATCGAGGGTGTCGGTGATTACCGGCTCAATCCCTTCAAGCGGTCTGCCAACGGCGTCCGCCACGTAGGTTACGGTGATTTTGCCGGTATAATCGCTCAAAATCCTATCAAAAACCAGTTCGGCGCCGGCGGCCCCTTTAACCTCGTTTCCGTCGAGGTATCCCACCACGTGGGGAGCAGGCAGTTTTCCTTTAAAGCGCACAGGGGTTTCAAACATTAAAAGACCGTCGGCAGGAGCCGGCAGGGTATCCACCTTTGCGACCACCGGCTTCCCGCCTTTAAGGCGCTCTACAACCTGCTTGAGCTGGTTTTCGTCCATGCACTCCGAAAGCGCCGCGATTGCCTTTGGGTTGGGAGTAACCGCGACGCGGTATTCGGTCTTGTGGTTTACCAAAGGGTTAAGCCTGCAATCGTAGATTGTACCGCGCAGGCTGGCCACCGTTACTGTCAGCCTTGCCTGTTGCTTTGCGGCCTGGCTTAACCGCGGGCCGGTGAGCTCATAAATCCGCAGCATTATCCCTCCGAGCAGCACGATAATCGCGGTAAAGGCCACCACTGTGCGTTTTTGCATCTTTCCATCTCCCCGCCAAAACTCTTACAGATAAAGTTTGCCCGTCCGGTGTGAAGATAAACACAGATATTAGATATTAGACTTTAGACATTAGACGGGGGTACGGGCGGAACTCCAAGGATTAGCAGGCGGTTTAAGGAGTATATATAAAAATCGTTTTATTGTGGCCATAATGCAATTATTCTTTTTTCAATATTCAATATTAATTATTCATTTGCCGCTTGCGGCTAAACGCGGGAGGATATTGAAATCCTCACCCACATGTTCCACTCGAATATGCGGCGCCGGCTTTACATATACAATTAAATATGTTAAAATTCTCTTTGCTGATTTGCAAAGCTTTTACCGCAGACCGGCAACTGCCGTACAAACCGTTTTTTGCGGGTGGTTTTTGATACGAACAGCCGAATGGAGGAATAATATTGGAGAAGGAAAAAGCCAAAAGCGCGGCTGCAGACAATAAAGAGAAGGAAAAAGAGAAAAAGAGTACAGCCGGCAAGAGCTCAAAAAAGCAAAAGCAAAAATTCCTGTTATATAAAGGCAAGCCGCTTGTGCGCTCCGGCAATATTCTGTATTACGGGGATATGAGCGAACCGCATGTTGTAATGCTTCAAATCCTCACCACAAAAGAGCTCGGCGGGATTGAGGTCGCCGACAAGGTTCAGGTGCAGCTGATGTCCACCGACCCCGACCTGAAAATGAAAGACAGGATATCCAAAAAGGTGGAGAGAAGGGGCTTGTATAACGCGATGGATATCGGCTCAATCTGGCTGCAGCGCGCCCTCAACGAGATTTAACAGTTTTCACGCGGATTTTCCCTGCCTTTATTGACAAAGGCAGGGATTTCTGCATTAAGGATAAGCGCGGCTCCAAATTTTGCTCCGACTTCATAATGCCAAACTCCGCGGCATATAAATTAGTATCAACAATACAGGGGAGTTGGGGCAATGTTTGTTTACTCGTTCAGGGCTTCCAAACGGCAGATAATATCAATAATACTGTGCGTCGTTATGCTGATTGCCGTTTTGGTGGTTACGATAGCGTGGCCGCTGGGGGATATATCGGCGGAAACGTACAAGCCGGCTGGCGGGGGGAGCAATCAGGAAAGAGTGGCTTTTCTCACCGGATTGGGATATGAAATAGATTCACAATCGCCCACAGTCAAGGAAGTGCTGATACCGGATGAGTTTGACGAGGTGTTCAGCCGCTACAACCAAATCCAGCAGCAGGCCGGCATGGATTTAAAACCCTACTGCGGCAAGCGTGTCAAGCTGTGGACATACCGGGTGCTGAACATCCCCTCGCAAAGCGAGGTGCGCGCAAATCTGATGGTTTACAAGAACAAGATAATCGGCGGGGACATTTCATCGACCGCTTTGGACGGATTTATGCATGGGCTGACAAGGTATGACCGCGGCTATTACAGCACCACCACTGCCCGTCAGACCGCCACCACCGCGGCATAACCGCCGGCGGCGGGTAACAAGGCGCCGTGGGAACACAAAAGAAAGGGAAAAGTATTGCAATGGCAGGCAAAACGGCAGAACGGCTGGACAAAATCCTATCGTCTCAGGGAATTGGGACTCGGAGCGAGGCAAGGCGCTTAATCCGCAGCGGCAGAGTGTCCGTGGACGGGCGGGTTCTGCGCGACCCTGCCGCCAGAATCCTGCCCGAAAACTGCGAGATTGCGCTGGACGGGAAAGCCATTGGATATAAAAGGCATCTGTATATCATGATGAACAAGCCTTCGGGCATATTATGCGTGTCAAGGGACGAGAAAGCCCCGACTGTGCTGGATTTGCTTACCGAGGATTTGCGCAGGCCGGGGCTGTTTCCGGCGGGGAGGCTGGACAAGGATACCGTCGGGCTTGTTATTATCACCGACGACGGGGATTTCGGGCACCGGGTCCTTTCGCCTAAAAACAATATAGTGAAAAGGTACCACGCGGTGCTGGACCGGCCGGTGGGGGAAGAGGAGATAAAAAGGTTTTCGCAGGGTATTGTGCTTAAAGACGGCGCCGTATGCCGTCCGGCCGAGCTTAAAATATTAAGCGGCGGCTCAAACCCGCTTGTGCAGGTCGCAATCACCGAGGGGAAGTACCATCAAATCAAGCGGATGTTCGCCGCCGTAGGCAGGCGGGTGCTGCGGCTTCGGCGGGTGTCAATCGGAAATCTTTTTCTTGACGAGAACCTGAAAGAAGGGGAATTTCGGGAACTCACCGAGGCCGAAATGGCTTTAATCTTTGAAAATCAATAATCTTTTGTGTATTTTGACATTGGATAATATAGATAAAGCGCCAGTATAAACTTTGTTAATTAAAAGTATGGCTAATGCCGCGAAAATCTGTTATATTATTTATGAATTGTATGGTCTGCGAATTTGACATTCGCAAAATTTGGGAGGTTTGTGAATTGGCAAGCGTAACACTAAAGAATATCCACAAGAAGTATCCGGGCGGGGTTCTTGCTGTTTCGAACTTCAATCTCGAAATCAAGGACAAGGAGTTTATCATACTCGTCGGCCCTTCCGGATGTGGAAAATCTACAACTCTCAGGATGATTGCAGGGCTTGAAGAGATTACAGAGGGCGAGCTGCACATCGGCGACAAGCTGGTCAACGACGTAGCTCCGAAAGACCGCGATATCGCGATGGTTTTCCAGAACTACGCTCTGTATCCGCACATGACGGTATTCGAAAACATGGCGTTCGGTCTTAAGCTCCGCAAGACTCCGAAAGAGGAAATCAAGCGCCGTGTTGAAGAGGCCGCGCGCATTCTCGACATTGCCCACCTGCTCGACAGGAAGCCGAAGGCGCTGTCAGGCGGTCAGCGCCAGCGTGTCGCGCTCGGACGCGCGATTGTTCGTGAGCCCAAGGTCTTCCTTCTGGACGAGCCGCTGTCCAACCTTGACGCGAAACTCCGCGCGCAGATGAGGACCGAGCTTTCAAAGCTGCATAAGAGGCTGGGTACCACGTTCGTCTACGTTACCCACGACCAGACCGAAGCTATGACGATGGGCGACCGCATTGTGGTCATGAAAGACGGTCTAATCCAGCAGGTCGACTCTCCGCAGGTCCTTTACGACTATCCTGTAAACATGTTCGTCGCAGGGTTTATCGGCAGCCCGCAGATGAACTTCATCGACAGCAAGCTGATTTCAAAAGACGGCGAGCTGTATGTCGAGTTCGGCTCCGAAGACACCAAGACTACCCGCGGCCACAAGTATCACATCAAGCTACCCGATTACAAGAATGCCAAAGGCCAGCTTGACGAGTATGTTGACAAGGAAGTTGTAATGGGTATCCGCCCCGAAGACGTGCATGACGAGCCGCATTATCTCAAGGAAATGCCGGACTGCATCGTCAAGGCGAATATCGAAGTTGTCGAGAAGATGGGCTCCGAAACCTACCTTTACTTCAATACCGAGGGCTATAACTTCACAGCCCGCGTTGAACCCACCTCGACCGCCCGTCCGGGCGATGAAATCGACATCGTCATCGACAACCGGAAAATCCACCTGTTTGACAAGGAAACCGAGCGTACCATTTGCAACTAACCGGCAAAGAGCCATTTGGTTCGGCTGCCGCAAACTCCGGTTTGCGGCAGCCTAGCTTTATGTCAAGACTAAATCAATATTAGCGGCGGAATGCCGCCCAGGGAGAAGGTAAAATGAAACTGAAATACTACGGGACCGCGGCCGCCGAGGGAATACCGGGTCTGTTCTGCGGTTGCGAGCTGTGCCGCTATGCCAGAGAGCATGGGGGCAGGGATATCCGCACCCGCTCACAGGCCGCGGTTGACGGCAGGCTGCTGATTGATTTTCCGCCCGATACTTTAATGCACACCATCTGCGGGGGATTGGATTTAAACGAGGTACACAGTTGCATTATAACCCACAGCCACAGCGACCATCTGTACGCCGCGGATTTGGAAATGCGCAGGAAAGGATTTGCTCACCCGAGCGGCGACAGGCCGTTCACATTTTACAGCTCTCCAAAAGCGTCCGAAAGCATAAGGGATATAATCAATAAGTATGATTTGGAAAAACAAAACAGGGTTTTGCTCAAGGTGATTGAGCCCTACCGCCCGTACACCATTGAAGGGTATACCGTTGTTGCGCTTGAGGCCAACCACGACCCGAACTCCGGCCCGTATTTTTATATAATATCGGACGGCAAAAGCAGCATGATTTACGGCAACGACACCGGCTACTTCCCGCAGAAGGCGTGGGAATATCTTGAAAGAGAGAAGATTGTATTTGGTTTTGTCTCTTTGGATTGCACCGGTATGGATATGAAAGGTATGGTAAACTGGCATATGTCGCTGGATACAGCGGCAAAGGTAAAAGAGCGGCTGATTTCAACAGGCTGCGCCGACCAAAGCACTATATGGTGCGTCCACCACTTTTCGCATAACGGCGGGCTGACTCACGCGAAGCTTGAGGAGGCAGCGGGCAGGTACGGGTTTATTGTGTCCTACGACGGATTAGAGGTTGAGTTTTGATTTTGGGCTTCGTATTTTGCCAACAAACTTACGCAAAGGGGCAGGGAAGATTATGCTCCCGGCGTCCGGCCGGGCGGCTTAAAAAACAAGGCTGCTGCGGGGTTTCGCAGCAGCCTTGCGCTTTCAGAATGTCAAATCCCGTGGCCTTCACCGTGGGGGTCGGGAAGCTTGCCCACAATCGGTGTGGGGTCTATGCCGTTTCGCTTGTAGTAATCCGCGACCGCGGCTTTGATGGACTGCTCCGCCAGAACCGAGCAGTGTATTTTATGGGGCGGCAGCCCCCCCAGCGCTTCGACCACCTGCTTGTTAGTGAGCTTTAAGGCTTCCTCGATTGTCTTGCCCTTAATCATTTCAGTGGCGATTGAGCTGGCGGCAATAGCCGAACCGCACCCGAACGTCTTGAATTTGACGTCCACAATCCTGTTGTCTCTGACCTTGATGTACATTTTCATTATATCCCCGCATTTGGCGTTCCCGATTTCACCGATACCGTCGGCGTCCTCGATTTCGCCTACATTCCGCGGGTTGGTGAAGTGCTCCATCACCGTTTCACTGTAAAACTGAGCCATGTGAATTAGTCCTTTCTGTTACAAACTAAAGAGGGCGGGTTATTCATAATCCTCGCCTTTTTGGATTTTCTCCCACACCGGCGACATACTGCGCAGCCGGGATATAATCGGCGGGATTTCACTAAGCAGGGTGTCTATATCTTCATCGGTGTTCTCGTCCGACAGGGTTATCCTCAGCGAGCCGTGAGCAATCGCGTGGGGGAGCCCCAGCGCGAGCAGGACGTGGCTGGGGTCGAGGGAGCCGGAAGTGCACGCCGAGCCCGACGAGGCGCAAATCCCTTTAAAGTCCAAAAGCAACAGCAGGCTTTCTCCCTCAATCCCCTCAAAGCTGAAATTGGCGTTGCCGGGGAGACGGTTTACCGGGTCCCCGTTCAGGCGGGTGCGCTCCACGGTATTGAGAATACCGGTAATCAGCCTGTCCCGCATGGCGGCAAGCGAGGGGATGGTTTTCTCCATCCTTTCGCACGACAGCTTTAAAGCATGTGCAAGCCCGACAATCCCGGCGGTGTTTTCGGTGCCCGCGCGGCGGCCCTTTTCCTGCGCGCCGCCCTCGATAAAGCTCGGAAACCTTATCCCGCGGCGGATTATAAGGGCGCCCACCCCTTTGGGCCCGTGGAATTTATGCGCCGACAGCGAGAGCATGTCGATATTCATTTTGGCAAAATCCACCGGGATATGACCGACCGCCTGAACCGCGTCGGTGTGGAACCACACCCCTTTTTCGCGGCATATTTCGCCAATTTCCGCGATGGGCTGGATGGTGCCGATTTCGTTGTTCGCGAACATTACGGTTACCAGCGCGGTATCATCGCGTATCGCGTCCCGCACGTCTTTTGCGCTAACAATCCCGTTTTGGCCGACCGGCAACAGGGTAACCTCAAAACCCTGCTTTTCCAAGGCCTTTAAGGTGTGGAGCACCGCGTGGTGCTCGATGGCGGTCGATATGATGTGCTTTTTGCCTTTATCCGCCATCAGGTGCGCGGCCATCCTGATTGCCCAGTTGTCTGATTCGCTGCCGCCGGACGTGAAATAAACCTCGTCGGAGCGGCAGTTAAGACATTCCGCGACGGTATCGCGCGCCTCGTCCACTGCCTGGCGGGCATACTGCCCGAAACTGTAAAGGGAGGACGGGTTCCCGTACTGGTCTGTAAGGAACGGCATCATCTTATCCAGAACTTCAGGGTAAATGCGGGTGGTCGCCGCGTTGTCGACATATATCATGCGAGACATTGAATACACCGTCTTTCCGGAAAACTTAGAAGAGTTACATCTATAATATATACCTTTTTAGTCTATATTGCAATATCATTATTACAAATTATTTTATAAGGTTTTGCGCAATTTTTAGTGAATTTGATTTCATTCTTTATATTTGAGGGAGGCCTCGACAGCCAGCCTGTCGCAGCGCTCGTTTTCGGGGTTGCCGTGGTGCCCTCTGACCCAGATGAAATTCACCCTGTGGATTTCCAGAAGCTTAAGCAGCTTTTCCCACAAATCCGCGTTGAGGGCGGGCTTTTTATCGGGTTTGCGCCACCCGTTGTTCCGCCACGAATACACCCAGTCTTTCTGGATTGAGTCCACCACATATTTTGAATCGCTGTATAAATCTACCGAGCAGGGCTCCTTGAGCGCGGACAGCCCCTCGATTACCGCGGTAAGCTCCATCCGGTTGTTGGTAGTTTCGGGCTCCCCGCCCGACAGCACCTTTTCATGCCCGTTATACTGCAGGATTGCGCCCCAGCCGCCCGGACCGGGGTTACCGGAGCAGGCTCCGTCGGTATACAGTGTTACGTGCTTCAATCAAATCTCCCGCTTTCGATTATTTTATGTATAAAAACGGAATATATTTATATGCGGCCAAAATCCGGGCGCAAACGGTGTACTATCGAATTATAAACAATAATCCCCGATTTAACAAGACGGCGCGGTCAAATATTTAAAATAATAAGCCTAAACCAGCCGTTGTCGGTCAATACTAATCTCAAACAGGTTTTTGCGTCAAACCGGCAGGAAGGGAAGGTTTTTAAATGAGGGCGGTTATCATGGCTGGCGGCGAGGGGAAAAGGCTGAGGCCGCTTACCTGCGATATCCCAAAACCAATGGCAAGGCTTTGCGGCAGGCCGATGATGGAGTATATACTCGACCTTTTGTCAGAGCACAATGTCAGCCGCGCGGCGGTTACGCTCAGATACCTGCCGTTCGCGGTGTCGGATTATTTCGGGGAAAGGTATAAAGACATCGGGCTTGAGTATGTAATCGAGGATAAGCCTTTGGGGACTGCCGGCAGCGTGAAAGGCGCCGTCAGGGTGTTTGACAGCGGCGATGACAGCGATATACTGGTGATAAGCGGGGACGCGCTTACGGACTTCGATTTGACCGCGGCGGCGGATTTTCACAAAAAAAGCGGCGCCGCGGCGACTATTGTCTCGACCGCGGTATCCGACCCAAGGGAATACGGGCTTGTGAGGGCGGATTCGGACGGGCGGGTGTCAGGGTTTGTGGAAAAGCCGGGCTGGGCTCAGGCTGTAACCGACGCCGCCAATACCGGCATATATATACTTTCGCCGCAGGTGCTGTCGTATATACCGGAGGGCGTCGCGTTCGATTTCGCAAAGGACCTGTTCCCGCTGTTATTGAGTAAGGGGGCGCCGCTGTATGCCTATCAGGCGAGCGGGTACTGGTGCGATATCGGCAGTCTTGGCGCGTATCTGTCCTGCCAGCGGGATATTCTGGAAGGGAAGCTTCGCACCCTGCCGGCGGCTGAAGGGGGCGTACTACTGCGCGGCGAGCTGCAACGGGACGGGTTTACCTTAATACCGCCGGCATATATCGGAAAGGATGTCAGCATCGGCGCCGGCGCGCAAATCGGGCCGTTCGCGGTTTTGGACGATGGCTGCCGGGTGGGCAACTGGGCAAATGTTAAAAACTCGGTTTTGCTGAACTCCTCGTATGCGGGGGACCGCGCCTGCCTCACCGGCGCGGTCCTCTGCCACAGCGCGTCGGTCAAGCGCGGCGCCTCGCTGTTTGAAGGCTCGGCAGTCGGCGCGGGCAGCGTGGTGGGGGAATATGCCACCGTTTTTCCCGGCGTGAAAATCTGGCCGAACAAGAAAGTGGAGAACAACTGCGTTCTGCGCGACAACCTGCGCGACGGCGCGGGCATTTCGGCTTCGTTCGACGACGCGGGGCTTGCCGGGGAAACCGGCGTCGAGCTGACCGCCGAGCTTTGCGCGCGGCTGGGCGCCGCGGTCGGCAGCGCCGCGCGCGGGGAAAAAGTGGCGGTCGGCTGCAGCTCCGACAAAGCGGCGGCCTCCTTAAAGATGGCGCTTGAGGCCGGCCTTCTTTCGACCGGGAAGGTTGTCTGGGATTTTGGAAGCTGTATCGAGACCCAGTTTGATTATTTTGTGAATTTCACAAGGATTAACGCCGGCGTGTATATCTGCGGGGGGCAGAAAGGGTGTATCAGGCTTGTAACCGCGGGCGGGCTGCCGGCTGAGCGGGGGTTTGAACGGGATGTCGAATCCCGCCTTCTGACGGGGGATTTTACCCGCGCCTGCTGGGACAGCATACGCGATATAACCGACATGAGCGGCATGAGACAGCTCTACCGGCAGGAGCTTATCAGCATGGCGCCGATGGGGCTTTCAGGCATTTCGGCGGTTGTGAGGGGCTCCGAGTACCAGCCAAAAAAGCTGCTGGAGGCGGCGCTTTACAATCTTGGGTGCTCGCCAGACGGGAAAATGCGGCTTCACATTGGCGCGGGCGGGCGCAGGCTCTCGATTTTTGAGCCCGGCGCGGGATATATCTGGCCGGAGCAGGTGCTGGCGCTGAACTGCCTTATCGAATTTGAAAAGGGGAAGGACGTAGCTCTGCCCTATGACGCGCCGCTGGCGATTGACAGGCTGGCGGAGAAGTATGGCCGAAAAGTCAGGCGGTATTTAAGCTGTCCGGCGGACGGATGCGACGCGAATGCCCGCGTTCTCGCCTCAAACCAGATGTGGGTGCGGGACGGGCTGATGATGTCGGTGAGGATTCTTAATTATTTAAGGCAGAACAACACCACCCTCATGGAAATGATTAAAAAACTGCCCAGATTTGCGGTGGCGACCAAAACGGTGGCCTGCGGCACAAATCCCGGCAAAGTGCTGCGCCGGCTTTCGGACGGTACGGGGGGCCAGAACGGGGAAGGAGCGCGGATACAGGCCAAAAACGGGCACCTGCTGGTGCGGCCGTCCAAGAAAGGCAGCAGGCTGGTTTTAATTGCCGAGGCCGCCGATACCGAGATGGCCGCCGAGCTTTGCGGCGAGCTTGAGCAAAAACTTGCCACGGTTTTCCTTGACATTGAAAGGGAAACAAAGTAATATTAAGGTAACTGTGGAGTTGCCGGCCGGCTGGCGGCTCCGATGTGCGGTCGGTTTCTTGGCGTATTTTTTATGTGTTCGGAACGGGCTTTCAAAAGTTAATATTTTTTGTCTGCTTCACTGTGGTGAGGCTGTTTTAGCTGCACCAAATTTTAATAGTATTCCCATTAAAAGGTTTTTAATGGGTTTTATGGTGTTGACTGCAAACCGTTATCAGGTTTGCGCAAGATTGAAATGGAGGATTATTTGTGTCAACAGAAAACAAGAAAACATACGGTTACAACGCTGCACAGCAGCAGCCGCGCAAAGAAGGAGGAAGTTCGGAAAGGCGCGGCAGCCAGAAATGGGATACAAGGTCAGGAGGGAATAAAAAGGATGTTTCCTCAAAAACTGACTTTGGAAATCAGAACAAGGAGAGGACTGACGGCATGAAACAGCGCTCCCAGCCGTCAGCGCAGAAAACTCAAAGGAGAGCGCGCGGGCGGACGGCGCAAAAGAGCGAGCCCGTAACCCCTGTAAGGCTGACTATGCTGGGCGGCCTGAACGAGATTGGAAAAAACATTACCCTGTTTGAATACGGAGAGGACGCATTTTTAATCGACTGCGGACTTGCGTTCCCCGACGACGAGATGCTCGGCGTGGATATTGTATTGCCCGACTTCACCCATGTAATCAACAATAAAGACCGGATAGCCGGAATTGTACTGACCCACGGGCACGAGGACCATATCGGGGGGTTACCCTACCTTTTAAAGCATGTAAATCTGCCGGTCTACGGCACGCGGCTGACCCTCGCGCTTGTGGAGACGAAACTCAAGGAAAGCGGACTTGCCGGCAAGGTGCGGCTTAACCTTGTCTCGCCGGGGGACGTCATAAACTTCGGGAAGGTTTCGGTCGAGTTCATCAACGTAAACCACTCGATACCCGACGCGGTCGCTCTGGGCATTAAAACCCCGCACGGGTACGTCATCCATACCGGCGACTATAAAATCGATTTTACGCCTGTTCACGGGCCGATGATTGATTTGCCGCGTTTCGGCACGCTCGGCAACAGCGGCGTGCTGGCGCTGCTTGCGGATTCCACCAACTCCGAAAGGGCGGGATATACCCCAAGCGAGCGGGTGGTCGGCGAGAGCTTTGTCAACCTGTTCCACAAGGCGGAGAACAAGAGGATTATCATCGCGACCTTTTCGTCCAACATCCATCGCATAAAGCAGATTATAGACGTTGCGGTTGCGGACGGCAGGAAGGTCGCGATTTCGGGCAGGAGTATGCAGAGCGTGGTGAACATTGCCGGCGAGCTCGGCTACCTTCAGGTCCCCGACGGGGTGTTCATTGACATAGACACCATAAACAATTATCCCAAGGACAGGGTTATCCTGATTTCAACCGGCACGCAGGGTGAGCCGATGTCGGCGCTGACCCGCATGGCGTTTTCGGACCACCGCAAGGTTGAGGTGGGGCCGGACGATTATATCATAATCTCGGCGCAGCCGATACCCGGCAACGAGAAAACGGTGTCGAGGGTAATCAACGAGCTGATGAAGCGCGGCTGCGACGTGGTGTTTGAAAAGATGTACGACGTCCATGTTTCGGGGCACGCCTGTCAGGAAGAGCTGAAAATCATGCTGGGGCTGACACGGCCGAAATTCTTCATCCCTGTCCACGGGGAGCAGAAACACCTGCGCAAAAGCGTGCAGATTGCGAAATCAATGGGGATGAGCCCCGACAGAACTCTTATTTCCGACAACGGCAAGGTGATTGAAATTACCCCCGACAAAATGGAGGTCGTGGGAGCTGTTCAGGCCGGGCGGGTGCTTGTTGACGGGCTGGGCGTCGGAGATGTCGGCAGTATTGTCCTTCGCGACCGCAAGCATCTTTCGGAGGACGGCCTCATTGTGGTGGTCGCCTGTATCAACACGGTAAGCGGCGAGATTGTATCGGGGCCGGATATCGTGTCGCGCGGGTTTGTGTATGTGCGGGAGTCGGAACAGCTGATAGAGGAGGCGCGGGAGCTCTCGCGCGAAATCCTCAAAAGCTGCTGCCGCCAGAATTTATACGACTGGGCGACCATGAAATCAAGAGTCCGGGACGAGCTTTCGCAGATGCTGTTCGGCAAGACAAAGAGAAGCCCGATGATTATCCCGATAATTATGGAGATTTAGCTTTCAAAAAATCCGTTTTTGTTATATAATGCTTATAAGCCATAATCTTTGCCCGCCGTGCAGGCCTTTGGGCTTTGCCCGTGCGGGCGGGTTGTATTTTTGTGTACCGGGAAATATTGCGGGCTGCCGCCGGTCCATGTTTTTCGGCACCCGGAAGGCAAGGTTGGGTTTATGAAACGGCGAAGAATCTGGAGCATTGCGCCTCCGCTGATTGCGCTGGCGGCGACGCTGCTGCTGGCTGTCGCGGCAACATATTTTCTTAACAGGAGCCTGTTTTACGTCGAACTTGCGGCGCTTGTTCTGGTTTTTGGGTTTGCCGCCGTATGGATGATAAAAAAAAGGAGCGGAATCCGCCGTACCCTTGAAACCGTGGCCGAAAGCCTGGCCCAGTCGGACAGGGAAGCCCTGTCGGGCTCTCCGTTTCCGGTGGTCGTCTGCACCAGTCAGGGCGAGATACTGTGGTACAACCGGCGGTTTGAGGGCGAAGTGCTGAAAGGCCGCGATATGCTCGGCGAGCCGCTGTCCGCGGTTACCGGCGGGGTCGGCCTCTCCGGAATAGTCGGCAGGGAAACGGTCGAGGTGAGTTTCGGTAGGCGCAGCTACACCGCGTACATAAGCAGCGTGATGTCTGAAAACGGCGAAATCTTTATCCTGTACTATATCGACAACACCGAGCACAAGAGGATTGCGGAGGAATACGTTTTAAGCAAGCCGGCCGTTACCCTTTTTTATATCGACAACATAGACGAAATCTTTCAAAACGCGAGAGACAGCGAGCGGGCGCAGATTACAAGCAAGGTCGAGAACCTGCTTGAGGACTGGACCTCAAAGGCGAACGGACTGTTCCGCCGATACAGCAGCGACAGGTATATCCTGATTGTGGAGCAAAGGGATTTGCAGGCGATTTTGCTGAAGAAATTCGACATTCTCGACCGGGTGCGCTCGATACAGACCGGTGTGAACATCAATGTAACCCTGTCAATCGGCGTCGGGCAGGGCTCCACCTTAAAGGAGTCCGAGCAGTACGCCCGTCAGGCGCTGGATATGGCGCTGGGGCGGGGCGGCGACCAGGCCGCGGTAAAAACCAAAAACGGCTTCGACTTTTACGGCGGGCTTTCACAGGGCATTGAGAGAAGGACCAGGGTGCGTACCCGCGTTGTCGCCTCAACCCTGCTTGAGCTTATCCAGAGCAGCGAAAACGTGCTGGTGATGGGGCACCGCTTTTCGGACCTCGACTGCCTCGGCTCCTCGGCGGCGTTGGTCTCCTGCATACGCAGCCTTGACAGACAGGCCTATGTCGTGGTAAGGCGCGGGAGTACCCTCGCCCCTGAGCTTTTGCAAAAGTATGAGGGTGCGGACAGGGGGGATTTGTTCATCGAGCCTGAGTCCGCCCTGCCGCTTGTCTCGGACAAGACCCTGCTGGTGATAACCGATACCCATACCGCCGCCATGCTTGAGTCCGAGGAAGTGTGGCGCGCGGCAAAAAGCGTGGTTATAATAGACCATCACCGTAAGATGGTGGATTTCATCGACAACGCGGTGGTATTTCACAACGCGCCTTACGCGTCCTCAACCGCCGAAATGGTGGCGGAGATTATCCAGTATCTTGAAGGCGCGACTCTTTCCAAGCTGGACGCCGAGGCCCTTTTGGCCGGGATAATGCTGGATACCCGCAATTTCGTAATCAAATCAGGAGTGCGCACTTTCGAAGCGGCCGCTTTCCTGCGCCGGATGGGCGCCGACACCATCGAAGTCAAGCGCCTTCTGGCGGGCGGCCTGCGCACGCACAGGGAAAAGGCGGACATTCTCGCAAAGGCCGAGGTGATAGACAATTTCGCGGTAGCGGTGTCGGATATCGAAGGCGGCAGCAGCCTTAAGGTGGCCGCGTCGCAGGCCGCCGACGAGCTTTTGTATATTCAAGGGGTGGAGGCCTCTTTTGTGGTGGTTACCGTTGATAGGACCGTCAACATTTCGGCGCGTTCCTTCGGTAAAGTCAATGTGCAGGTAATCATGGAGAAGCTGGGAGGCGGCGGCCATTTCACCATGGCAGGCGCCCAGCTTGCCGGGGTCTCCCCGCAGCAGGCCAAAAAACAGCTTATGAGCGCGATTATGGAATACTTGTCGGAGAACAACCGTCCCGCGCCTGATGAGGTTACGATGTAATAATACGGCTGTTGAAAGGACATGGTTTATATGAAGGTGATATTAAAGCAGGACGTCAAGGGCAAAGGCAGGAAAGGCGAGCTTGTGGAAGTCTCGGACGGGTACGCGCGCAACTTCCTTCTGCCGAGAGGGCTGGCGGTGGTAGCCGACACGGCGGCGATGAACGAGATGAAAAACCGCGAGAAAGCCGAGCAGTACCGCCTTTTGCAGGAGAAAAAACAGGCGGAGGACGCCGCCGCGGCGATAGACGGCAAAACTCTGGTAATCAAGGCCCGCGGCGGGCAGGGCGGGCGGCTGTTCGGCTCGGTAACCGCAAAAGAAATTGCCGACGAGATTAAAAACAGGTATAATATCCCTGTGGACAAGCGCAAGGTTTTGATGGAGGACATTAAATCATACGGCTCATACGAGGCGGAAATCAAGTTCGGGCAGAATATCTCGGCTAAAGTTTACGTAATGGTAGTGGAAGAATAAGATTGAACCGGATGGAAAGGGGGATACCATGCCTTCGGTATCCGAATTGAGCGTTAACGGGGTTGACCGCAGTCCCGACTTTGGTCAGGACGGGGTCAGCATGCCCTACAGCCTCGAAGCCGAGCAGGCGGTTTTAGGCTCCATCCTTCTTGACCCGCAGTGTATATATCAGGTTGCCGATATCCTAAGGGCGGACAACTTTTATCTTCCGGAACATCAGGCGATTTACCGCGTGATGGTCTCAAAAATGGTTAATTCCGAGACCATTGACCTTGTAACGGTGCTGGAAGCCCTGAAAGCCGAAGGCTTTTTTGCGGGGGAAGAGGGCAAGACCTATCTATTAAGGCTTGCCCAGTTCGTGCCCTCAATCTCCAATGTCAACAACTACGCAAGGATAGTCCGCGAAAAATACGATGTCCGCTGCCTTATAAAGGCGGCGCGTGAGATTATCGGCGACGCGATGGACCCGGCAATTGAGCCGTCGGTGCTGCTGGATTCGGCGGAGCAGAAAATCTATGAAATCCGGCAGGACAGGCAGTCGGGCAGCCTTGTGCCGATACAGGAAGTGCTGGTCAGCAATTATGAAATTTTTAACAAGCTCGCGTCCGACGAGCGGTCGGAGTTTGTCGGCATACCGACCGGCATTTCGGCGCTGGATAACATAACGACCGGCCTGAATAAATCGGATTTAATCATAGTCGGCGCACGGCCCGGCATGGGTAAGACCAGCTTTGCCCTGAATATCGCGAGGAACGTCGCGGTCAACCAGAACAAAACGGTGGCCTTTTTCTCCCTTGAGATGTCGCGGGAACAGCTTGTAAACCGTCTGATTTCAAGCGAGGCAAAGGTCCCCAGCAAAAAGATGCGCACCGGCAGCCTTACCGCCGAGGAATGGAGCCGGATAGCGGCGGCGTCGGCGGTACTGTGCAAGGCGCCGATGTATTTCGACGACACCTCCAGTATTACGGTGCCTGAGATGAAGGCGCGGCTGCGCCGGCTGAAAAAAGTGGATTTCGCGGTAGTGGATTACCTGCAGTTAATGCGCTCCCCGACAAGGGCGGAAAACCGCGTGCAGGAGGTTTCGGAAATCACAAGAAGCCTTAAAATCATGGCAAAGGAGCTTAACCTGCCGATTCTGGTCTGCGCGCAGCTTTCCCGTTCAACTGAAAGGTCGTCGAGCCACCGGCCGGCTCTCGCCGATTTGCGGGATTCCGGCTCTATCGAGCAGGACGCCGACCAGGTGCTCTTCCTTTACAGGGACGAGTATTACATGAATGAAAGAAAGGACCCCTCCGAGGTGGAGGTAGGTACGTCTGAAGTGATTGTCGCCAAAAACCGGCACGGGGAGCTTGGCACCGTAAAACTCGGGTGGTTTGGCGAGTTTACCCAGTTTACCTCTTTGGAGATGCATAGAAGTGAATGATAACGGCCGAAATACATTGGTCGAAAAGGCCCTTGACGCCATCCGGCGCGAAAAAATGCTCGGCGAATCCGCAAATGTTCTGGTTGCCTTGTCCGGCGGCGCGGATTCTATGGCGCTGTTTCATTTTTTTTTACGGCATAAGGACGAGCTCGGTATAAAAAATCTGTCGGCTGCCCATGTCAACCACCGGCTGCGGGGCGGCGAATCCGACAGGGACGAGGGTTTTGTCGCCGAGCAGTGCAGGGCCTTCGGCGTTTCGCTGTACCTTCACAGGGTTGATGTCGCGAAGGAAGCGAGACAATCGGGCGAAGGGGTTGAGGAGGCCGGCCGCCGGGTCAGATACCGCTTTTTTTGCGAGATTGCGGCAAAGACCGGTTCCTGCGTTGCCACAGCCCACACTTTGAACGACAGCATTGAAACAGTGCTGCTCAATCAGACGCGCGGCTGCGGTTTAAGCGGGTTGTACGGTATTCCTCCGGTGAGAATGGAGAGCTGCGTCGGCGGGATAATCAAAATAATCAGGCCGCTGATATATTGCACCCGCGCCGACGTCGAGGAGTTCTGCGCGGAGAATAAAATCCCGTTTGTGGAGGACTCCACGAACGCTAAGACGGATTTTGCCCGCAACCGAATCCGAATCTGCGCAACCCCGGTTTTGAAATCCATCAATCCCGGCTTTGAACAAGCGTTTTTGCGGATGATGAAACAGGCCCGCGAGGACGGAGGGCTTTTGGACAAATACGCCGAGGACGCGCTTAATAACGCCGCGATGAAGGACGGTTACGGCGGGTATGACGCAGAGGCTTTGAGCTGCCTGCCTCCGGCGCTGCGCTCGCGGGCTGTTGCGTTGGCAGTAAAGAAAGCCTGCGGGGAGTTGCAGCGAAAAATCAGCCGCCGCCATATCTCACTTGTTGAGGGCATTCTGGACTGCGGCGGCGCGGTCGATTTAAGCGGGCAGGTGCGGGCAAGGGTGTCCCAGCGGCGGCTTACAATCAGCAGACAGTCTGGCGAAACCGAGGACGGCAGCCCGAAAATCAGTCTTAGCATTGGTATTTCCTGCGAGTTTTATGGCAAAATATACAGACCGACTCTTATCTCTTTGGAAGAATTTGAGAAGCGTAAAAAAATTAACAAAAACTTATTAAAATATGCCTTCAACTATGATAAGATATCTGGTAAGCTCTTTTTGAGAAGCCGCCTGCCCGGGGACACCTTCAGGCCGTCGGGCCGCGGAGTGAGCAAAAAGCTGAAAAAACTGTTTATCGATGAAAAAATCCCTGCGCATTTGCGGCACAGGGTGCCAATCGTCTGCGACCAGCAGGGGATTGTCCTTGTCGGCGGCTTCGGCTGCGACGACAGGGTGAGCATTGACCAGTCATGCGGCAGGGTGTTTGTATTGGAAACTCTGGAATAAGGAAGTTGGGGTGTTTATGGGACTGCATGAAGATATCGGGGAGATTTTGTTCACGGCCGAACAAATCGCGGAAATAGTGAAACGAATGGGAAAGCAAATCAGCGAGGATTACGCCGACAAAAATCTGGTGATGATTAGCGTCCTGAAAGGCTCCCTGATTTTCATGGCCGATTTGATGAGGGCTGTAACAATACCGTGCTCGATTGATTTTCTGTCGGTTTCGAGCTACGGCTCCGGCACAACCACCACCGGTGAAGTCAGGATTTTGAAAGACCTCGACACCTCGCTTGAGGGAAAAGACGTTTTAGTTGTCGAGGATATTCTGGATTCGGGCATGACGCTGTCCTATCTGCTCAGCAGCCTTAAGGCAAGGCGTCCCCGCAGTATCCGCCTTTGCACCCTTTTGGACAAGCCTGAGCGCAGGCGGGTTGATATAAAAGCGGATTATGAAGGAGTGCAGGTTCCCGACAAGTTTTTGGTGGGATACGGCCTCGACTACGCTGAAAAATACCGCAATCTGCCCTATATCGGTGTTCTCAAGCCTGAAATATACGCCGAATAAAGGCTTTCAAGCTGGAATATCGTGTGGGTAAGGAGTGAATGTTTTTGGAATCAAACAACAACGATTATGGCAAGATTATCCGAAATGTAGGCCTGCTGCTGGGAATTCCGCTGCTGGTAATTGTCGCGCTGTACCTGCTGATGAATTCCCGCACGGCTTTGGATAAAACGGTCTATTCCGACATCATAAGCCATTTTGAAGAAAATAAGGTGCAGAAGTACACCCTTGATTTGGGCAACGGCGCGCTGTCGCTGCTGCTGCGCGAGCCGTACCGCGAGGACACTAACCGCGACGGCAAGATTGACGACAAGGATATTATCAAATACACAGTCCCCGACGTCGGCCTTTTCCTTCAGGACATCAGGGAAATGGTGAACGCCGCCAACAGGGACGACGACCCGAATAACGATGTAGAGGCGTACGACTATTACCCGGTCAGCGAAATGCCGTGGATTATCAATCTGTTGCCGTCATTGCTGATAATCGTGTTTGTCGTGGTAATGTGGGTGATGATGCGCCGCTCGCTGTCCTCGATTGACAGCGGCAGGGTTTTGGGGTTCGGCAAGGCGCGCGTCAAGCAGGCGGCGGACGAAAAGCGCAAGACCACTTTTGCCGATGTCGCCGGCGCTGACGAGGAAAAGGAAGAGCTTCGGGAGATTGTGGATTTTCTCAAACAGCCCAAAAAGTTTAAGGAGCTCGGCGCCCGCGTCCCGAAGGGCGTTCTGCTGGTGGGCCCTCCGGGCACCGGCAAAACCCTGCTTGCCCGCGCTGTCGCGGGGGAGGCGGGGGTCCCGTTCTTCTCGATTTCGGGTTCCGACTTTGTTGAGATGTACGTCGGCGTCGGCGCCTCAAGGGTGCGCGACTTGTTTGACCAGGCTAAGAAGAATTCCCCGTGCATTATTTTCATAGACGAGATTGACGCGGTCGGCCGCCGGCGCGGCGCCGGCCTCGGAGGCGGGCACGACGAGCGCGAGCAGACCCTCAACCAGCTGCTGGTTGAGATGGACGGGTTCGGCGCGAATGAAGGAGTCATCATGATTGCGGCGACCAACCGCCCCGACATACTCGACCCCGCGCTTATGCGCCCCGGCCGTTTTGACCGCCAGATTGTGGTAAACTACCCGGACATCAGGGGTCGGGAGGAAATCCTGAAAGTCCACGCAAGGGGCAAGCCGCTTGCGCCCGACGTGGATTTGTCGGTCATCGCAAGGACCACCGCCGGCTTTACCGGAGCCGATTTGGAAAACCTGCTCAACGAAGCCGCGCTGCTTGCCGCCCGCAAGGGGCTCCATTCCATTACAATGCCCGAGATTGAAGAAGCCGCGATAAAGGTGGTCATGGGCACTGAAAAGCGCAGCCAGGTCATCACCGACCGCGACAAGAAGCTGACCGCATACCACGAGGCGGGCCACGCGGTTGTTACCTACTACAGCCCGACTCAGGACCCGGTCCATCAGATTTCGGTCATTCCAAGGGGAATGGCGGGCGGCTATACGATGAGCCTGCCGCAGACCGACAAAAACTACCGTCTGAAAAGAGAAATGCTTGAGAGCATACAGGTAATGCTCGGCGGACGGGTGGCCGAGGCGCTGGTTCTGGACGATATTTCCACCGGAGCCGCCAATGACATCGAGCGCGCGACCGAAATCGCGCGCAACATGGTGGTAAAATACGGCATGTCCGAAAACCTCGGCCCGATTATGTACGGTACCTCGGACGCCAATGAGGTTTTCCTCGGCCGGGATTTCGGGCACATGAGGAATTATTCGGAGGAAGTGGCGGCCAAGATTGACGAGGAAGTCAAGAAAATAATCAGCAACAGCTATGCCAAAACCGAAAACAAGCTGAAAAGCCATATAGACAAGCTCCATGCGGTGGCGCAGTATCTGTTCGCCAACGAGAAAATGGACAGCGAGCAGTTTATACAGATTATGGAGAGCGACACATCAGGGGCGACCGAAATCGAAATCCCCGAGGAAAGCGGCTCGATTATCCCAAAAAAAGAATAAGCCAAAAGAAAGCCCTGCAATCTGCGGGGCTTTTTTACTGCTTGGAAATTATCGGCTGTTTTTTTGGTTGATTATTCAGCAATAATATTTACGGGATTATCAACCGACAAGGGGATTTGGATTTATGGAAGGTATCAAGCTCGGCAGGCCGCGGGCAAAAAGGCCGCGGCGGGCTTTAAGGCTGATGGTTTTGGCGATTGCAGGGTTACTGGCTGTTGCGTCAATCCCTGCAAATCGGGATGTTGAGGCATTGTCTAAAATGGGCTCAAGGGGCAGCGAGGTCCGCGAAATCCAGACAAAGCTGAAAAACTGGGGTTATTACAAGGGAAATGTTGACGGCATTTTCGGCCCGAAAACCCGGGACGCGGTGATGTGGTTTCAGCGAAAAAACGGGCTGAAGGTGGACGGGATTGCGGGGCCGGCGACGCTGGCCGCGATGGGGATATTCAAAAAAACCTCCGGCGGGCAGGGAAACATAAATCTGCTCGCAAGGCTGATATCGGCGGAAGCAAGGGGGGAGCCGTATACCGGGCAGGTGGCGGTGGGCGCGGTCGTGCTGAACCGGATTGAACACCCGTCTTTTCCCGATACCATGGCGGGCGTGATTTATCAAAAGGGCGCCTTTACCTGCCTTACCGACGGGCAGTTCAACCAGCAGGTTTCGGAAAGCGCATACCGCGCCGCGCGGGACGCGCTGAACGGCTGGGACCCGTCCGGCGGCGCGATTTATTACTACAACCCGAAGACCGCGACCAACGCATGGATACGCAAACGCAGGGTGATTACCACCATCGGCACACACGTATTCTGCGCGTAATCCCGATAAAAAACGGGCCGCAGCTATGCTGCGGCTC
>LFTH01000049.1:0-12939 GCA_001513365.1 Clostridiales bacterium DTU033
TGGTCGGTCCCGGCGCTGCGGCCGGTAATCATATCCCCGGCGACCGCGAAAACGTCGCGGCCATGCTCAAACGCGTGCCACGCGGTAATCAGCGCGCCGCTTTTTGCGGGGGCTTCGGTAACGCACACACCGAGCGACAGGCCGCTGATTATCCGGTTGCGGATTGGAAAGTGGTGCCTTAATGCGGGAGCGCCGGGCGGAAATTCCGAAATCACCGCGCCCGACAGGGCGGCTTTGCGGCGAAGCGCCGCGTTGTTTGCCGGGTACGGTATGTCCAGCCCGCAGCCCTGTACCACGATGGTGCGCCCGCCTACCGCCAGCGCGGCCTCGTGCGCGGCGGTATCCACCCCGTACGCCCCGCCGCTGACCACCACCGCGCCGCCCAGCGCAAGCCCGCCCGCGACAAGGGCGGTAGCCTGTCTGCCGAACCTTGTGGCGGCCCTTGTGCCCACCACCGCGACAGCGGGGTTGACGTCAAGCTCAGGCAATTCCCCGTACCCGTACAGCGCCAGCGGGATACCGGGGATTGCGCGCAGCAGCGAGGGGTAAAGCGCGTCATCGGGGGTCAAAAGCCATCCCCCGTTTTCCAAAGCGCGGTTTAAAATCCCGCGGGAAACCGCGAGGGATTTGTCGGACAGGCGGTCAAGCTCGGTTTTTGACAGCCCGAACCTTTCCATTCCGCCGGCCGGGGCATGGTAGATTTCTTTGGCGGAGCCGTATTCCCTGAGCAGGCAGTCGGGCTTAAGGCTGCCGGGCGCGAAGATGCTCTGCAGCCATATCCAGTAGAGCCTGTTGTCCATGCCATCACCCCGCTAAACGGCTTTGGTTGATTAGATAAAAAGATAAACTCTAAAAAGAGGATTTATACATTTCCCAGATTATAATCCCCGCCGCCATCGCTGCGTTCAGGGACTCGGCGCCGCCGGCCATCGGGACGGTGATTTTGCCGGCGCAGGCGGTGGAAGTTTTTGGCAGCAGCCCTCTGCCCTCGTTGCCGATTACGCAGACACAGCCGCGCGGCAGCTTTGTTTTGTTAAGCGGGACCGCGCCGTCGCCGACCACCGCGGCAAAGCAGGGAATTCCAAACCCTTTGAGTTTCTCCGCAGCCGCTGCCATATCGCCCACAAAATAAAACGGGAGTCGGAAAACTCCTCCCATGCTTCCCCTTAATACCTTTGGATTATAGATATCACAGCACCCGTCCGACAGAATAAGGCCGGAGAGACCGAACGCCTCGGCGGTGCGGATAATTGCCCCCAGATTGGCCGGGTCCTGAATGTTTTCGAGCGCGAGGAACCCGACCGGGGGATTGACATTTATTATTTTATCCAATTCCTTCCGATTGTCAAGCAAATCGCAGACACAGAAAACCCCTTGCGGGCTCCTTGTATCCCCGATATATTCCGCGACCGCGGAGGAGATTTCATAACATTCGCGGGCTTTTTCCTTCAGGACGGAAAGCTGGGAGGGGTATGCGGCTTGGGCTACGGCGGTATACAGCAGTGCGCGGATATTCACGCCGGACTGCGCCGCGTCGGCGCACAGCCTCGCTCCCTCTATCGCGAAAAGCCGTTCAAGTCGGCGGTAACCGGCATCCGACAGCAGCCGCTTTATCCTGCGGACATGCTGGTTGCTCCGGCTTGTAATCATTAGGCCTGCCTCCCGAATAATCGCATATATGCGCTGCGCCCGCTGGCAGTGCCGGCGGGCGCAGTTTCAGATTATTAAAGCGCTGCTTTCGCCTTTTCAACCAAGGCGGAGAATGCGGCGGCGTCCGAGACCGCCAGTTCGGAAAGCATTTTGCGGTTGAGCTGGATACCGGACTTTTTAAGACCGTTCATCAGTGTGGAGTAGTTCATGCCGTTTAGCTTGGCCGCGGCGGAAATGCGGGTAATCCACAGCCTGCGGAAATCGCGTTTGCGCTGCCTGCGGCCGATATAGGCGTACTGCCGGGACTTCATAACGGCCTGTTTGGCCATCTTGAACACTCTTGATTTTGCTCCGAAATAGCCCTTTGCGAGCTTTAATGTCTTCTTTCTCCTCTTGCGCGTAGCAACAGCGCCCTTTACACGTGCCATTTTCAGTACCTCCGTCCTATGCTGGTATTATTTATAAGGTATCAGGCGCCTGACCTGCGCCGCGTTTGTAGTGTCAACCAGACCGGTTTTGCGAAGATTTCTCTTGCGCTTGGTGGTTTTCTTGTTCAGGATATGGGACTTGTACGCTTTTGCGCGCAAAATCTTGCCGGTCTTTGATACCTTAAAGCGCTTTTTTGCGCCGCTGTGTGTTTTGATTTTTGGCATGTCGAATGTCCTCCTTGATTCATCACTTGTTTGGCTTCGGGCTAAGGAACATCAGCATATTGCGTCCTTCCATTTTTGCCGGGCGCTCCACGATACCGAATTCCGAGCAGGCTTCGGCAAACCTTCTCATGGCTTCATAACCGATTTCGGGGTGGCCGAGCTCACGGCCGCGGAAACGGATTGAGACCTTGACTTTGTCCCCGTCGTTCAAAAAACGGGCCGCGTGCCTGACTTTGGTGTTGAAATCCCCGATATCGGTTTTAAGACCGAGCCTGACCTCCTTGACTTCAACGATACGCTGTTTTTTCCGAGCTTCCTTTTCGCGCTTGGCCTGCTCAAACCGGTATTTGCCGTAATCCATAATCCGGCATACCGGGGGGGTTGCGGCAGGCGCAATCTTGACCAGATCGAGGTCTTTTTCCTCGGCCAGTTTCAGAGCCTTCTCCGCAGACATGATGCCAAGCTGCTTTCCTTCTTCGTCAATGACGCGAAGCTCTTTGTCCCGGATTTGTTCATTGACTTGCAGTTCCTTAATCGCTATGGGTAAGCACCTCCGCCTTAAAGTAAAGTTTTTTACAACAAAAACGCGGGCAAAACCACTGCCCGCACATACCATTCAACGACCTGCGACGACGCGTGTAAACGCCTGAATACAGGGGTGAACCATATTGACCGACCAGGAACGGAATCCGGCGGTGAGAGCGGGCAATCGCTCTGCTTTGTTTTATCGCGCTGATATTATATCAGCCGCAAGCCGTGTTGTCAACTAGTTTTTAGATATCAGGGGTTAGGAGTTAGGATTAATTGGAAATGCCGCGACAGGACAGTCTGGCGGGGGTGCGGTTTTAGTTTGCGTTTCCTAATTCTAAAAATCAGGCATGGACGCGGGGTTTTTTGCATAATAATTGAATGATATAAAAAGCGCATTATAAACAATGCGAGATTTAATCGGAGAGAAGTGCTGAAAATGAGCGAATTCTATCCCGAAGGCAGTTTGATTGACACTGCGGCAAATCAGAGGTATATCCGTTCCGCCGAGGGGCTTGCCGAGGCGGCCGAGGAAGGGCGGGTGCTGGAGGCGAGGGCGGTGCTCTGCGATTCCAGCCGTTATCTGCACGTCGAAATGCCCTGCATGAAAGGTATTATTCCTTATTATGAGGGGGCTGTCGGGATTGCCGAGGGCCTGACGCGGGACATAGCGCTTATTTCGCGGGTCAGCAAGCCGGTCTGCTTTGTGGTGCTGGGCTTTGAGACCGCGCCCGACGGCGAAAGGCGGGCGGTGCTGTCCCGGCGCGGGGCGCAGGAAAAATGCAGGGACGAATACATAAGCAGGCTGCGCTGCGGGGACGTGATACCCGCGCGGATTACCCGCCTTGAAACCTTCGGCGCCTTTTGCGATATCGGATGCGGGCTGCCCGCCTTAATGCCGATTGCCAGCCTGTCTGTCAGCCGGATTGCCCATCCGTCCGACAGGTTTACTGCCGGGATGGATGTGCTGGGGGTGGTGTCCTCCCTTGAAAACGGCAGGGTCTGCCTGTCCCACCGCGAGCTTTTGGGCACGTGGGAGGAAAACGCCGCCCTGTTTTCACAGGGAGAGACAGTCGCGGGGATTATCCGGTCGGTGGAGGAATACGGGGTGTTCGTCGAGCTTACCCCGAACCTCGCGGGGCTGGCCGAGCCGCGGGAGGGGGTTTTCCCCGGCCAGCATGCCGGGGTATACATAAAAAGCATACTGCCGTCCAAAATGAAGCTGAAGCTGGTGATAATAGACACCTCGCCGCCCACCAAAGAGCGCAAGCCGCCGAAATACTTCATTAGCGGCGGGCATATCGACAGGTGGGTGTACTCCCCGCCCGGCTGCCCGAAACTGATTGAAACGGTGTTTACATAATCAGTAAAACCCCCCGCGCTTTTGCGCGGGGGGCTGTTAGTAATCAATACTCATTTTAAAACATAGACGTTGAGCTTTTTAGCGCCAAATCGCAGGCATTCGACATAATGGTCAAAAACAAGGTCCACTAAACAGTGTCCGGTCATCAGCGCCTTGCCGGTATCGCCGGCGACCGCGTAGCCGTAGACATACGAGCCGTCTTCCGAGACGATATACAATTTGGTGCCGTAGGGTATCAGCTTGGGGTTGACAGCGACCACGCCGGCTTTTGTCGGCATGCCTGAGGCTGTCCTTGTCCCGGCGCGGCCGCCTTCACAGCTGTAGGCGGTCGCCCTGCCGGTGTACTTGGCTTTGTATTCCACCGGCTGCCCCTTTGAATCGAGCTTTATCGGGTAAGGGGGAGGGTTGTGTGGGGTGCCCGACTTTACCCCGACCAGCTTTATCTGGGGCACCATCTTCTGGTGGACAACCTCTTTGACCACTTCGGTTTTGACGACCTCGCCGTTTTTGATGGTTTTGCGGTAGTAAACGGTCTTTTTGCCGTTGACGCCGGCCTGCTTTATCAGGGATTTGCCGTATTTCAATACGGTGGTGTTGATGTTTTGTGTGGTGAATTTTTCGGTGATGATTTCGGAATATTCCTCGTATGAAATCCGGTCGATTTTTATATCGAGGCCGTCGTTAATTTCCTGATTGAGGCTGACGTTAATCGCGTCGTTCTGGTCAAGCTCTAACCCGACTTTTTTTAAGGCGTCGCTGACCGTCCCGCCCGACATCCGCAGTACGGTGGTTATCCCGTCTGCGGTTATTTTTACCTCCGAGGCGCGGTTGACCGAGAGAACCCTTAAATCGCTTTCGGCGACAATCTTGTCGCCCTGCTCAAGTTTGATGCCTGCTCTTGAAACAACCCGCACAGGGTCGTTATCCAAAGTGAGGACCACCATGGTGGAGTCCCCGTCAACAATGGTAACCGCCTTGACATTAAGGGATACGACAACTACTATGATTGCGCTGACTGCCGCCAGCACAGAAGCAGCAAAGGCGCGGCTTTGCACTATCCGCGACACTGCCGACCCCAGTTTGTATACGGTATCCATCCAATGCTCCCTTTCTTTCGCGCCGCCCAAAGCCCACCTCGCGATAAAGCGGAAAATTAAGGCGCCGGAACAGCGCGTTTTTTGTGTCGGCTGGCTGGAAAAATCCGTCTAGTTGAAATGCGATTGTATTATACGCACAAAGAATTGCGGTGTCAAACCGCAAAAAATTGAACATTTTTATTAAAACTTAACAAAATTCCTGAGGTCGGCGGTTTAAGCCAAAGGGCGGAGCGTACAGAGGGTATTTCAAGTTTTTTACAGCCGCTATCACGATTTATCCCGTATTTTATAGTACTCTGATTAAAAAACACCGCATTTAAAAGCGGGCTGTTGTCGAAAAAGCACCAATTTGCCAGTTGATTACCATCAATGGGAGTATAAGTAATTCCCGCGCGGATTTTTGTGCATTTGTCCAAAAGTTACATTCCTGTAACCTCTGTGCCTGATGCTGGAAAAAGGTCCGGTTTGTATAATTGTATTAAAAAGCGGGCATAATTATAATTTGATATTACAGCCGGGTTGGTAAAATCACTCGGTTTTTCTTGATTTTTAATCAGGACAAAAAGATTTCTGTTGCCACATATTGAATTTGCGGTATAATATAATCAGTATAAAGGAATGGCAAGCGACATCAGCTTTGTATCAGGGAGGAAACAACGATGGCAGTATTGATTACAGGAGGCTGCGGCTATATCGGAAGCCACACGGTGGTAGAGCTTAAAAACGCCGGGTTTGACATTGTGGTGCTGGACAACTTCTACAATTCCAAACCCGAGGCGCTGCGCCGGGTTCGCGAGCTGGTTAAGGGGGATTTTCCGTTTTATGAGTGCGATATCCGCGACGCGGAGGGGCTGCGCAGGATATTTAAGGAGAATTCAATCGAGGTGGTAATTCATTTCGCCGGGCTGAAGGCGGTCGGGGAGTCGGTAACCATCCCGCTGGAATATTTCGAGAACAATGTCGGCGGCACCGTAACCCTTTGCAAGGCGATGTCCGAAGCCGGCTGCAAAAAAATGGTTTTCAGCTCCTCGGCGACCGTTTACGGCATGAACAACCCGTCCCCGCTCAAGGAGGATATGCCGGTCGGCGCGGTCACGAACCCGTACGGGCGCACCAAGTATTTTATTGAGGAAATCCTCGGCGACCTGTGCAAATCCGATTCCGAATGGACGGCGGTATGCCTGCGCTATTTCAACCCAATCGGGGCTCACCAGAGCGGTACAATCGGCGAAGACCCGAACGGGATACCCAACAACCTCATGCCCTACATTTCGCAGGTCGCAATCGGGAAGCTGGATAAGCTGCCGGTATTCGGGAATGACTATGATACGCATGACGGCACCGGAGTGCGGGACTATATCCATGTGGTGGACCTTGCGCTCGGCCATCTGCGCGCGCTGGAATACGCGCTTGAGCACACAGGCTGGGAGGCAATCAACCTCGGCACCGGTACCGGGTACAGCGTGCTTGATTTGATAAACGCGTTTGAAAAGGCCAACGGGGTCAGGGTGCCGCATTACTTTACAAGCCGCCGCGAAGGGGACGTCGCAGTCTGTTACTCCGACCCCTCAAAGGCGGAGAGGCTTTTGGGCTGGAAAGCCGCGCGCGGAATTGAGGAGATGTGCCGCGATACATGGCGCTGGCAGTCCAAAAACCCGCGCGGATATGAATAGAATGTGAATGGGTGAAAGGAGGCCCGCATGAACAATCAGACCAGAAAAATCGTGCTCGTCGGCACCGGTTTTGTGGGGATGAGCTTTGCTTACGCCCTGCTCAACCAGAACGCCTGCGACGAACTGATACTGATAGACATTGACAAAAAGCGCGCCTACGGCGAGGCAATGGATTTAAACCACGGTCTGGCTTTTTCGGGTTCGCACATGAATATCCGCACCGGGGAGTACCCCGACTGCGCAGACGCCGATATTGTGGCAATCTGCGCCGGGGTCGCCCAAAAGCCGGGCGAATCGCGGATTGATTTGCTGCAGCGGAACACCGAGGTTTTCCGCTCGATAATCGGGCCGGTGATGAGTTCCGGCTTTGGCGGGATTTTCCTGATTGCCACCAACCCGGTGGACATAATGACCCATGTAACCCAGAAGATTTCGGGCGTGGACCCCAAACGGGTAATCGGCACCGGCACCACTCTGGACACCGCGCGGCTGCGCTATATGCTGGGCAACTATTTTTCGGTGGACCCGCGCAATATTCACGCGTACGTGATGGGCGAGCACGGGGACAGCGAGTTTGTGCCGTGGTCGCAGGCGCTGGTCGGCACCAAATCGGTTTTTGCTCACTGCGAGGAGACGGGCGGGAAGTTCTGCGCCATGGATATGCAAAAAATCAGCGAGGATGTAAAAAACGCCGCCCAGAAGATAATCGAGGCGAAAAAAGCGACCTATTACGGTATCGGGATGTCGATGGTCAGGATTGTCCGCGCGATTTTCGGCAACGAAAACAGCATTCTGACCGTATCCGCCAGGCTGGACGGCGAATACGGCCAGAAGGACGTGTATGCCGGGGTGCCGTGTATCGTAAACCGCAATGGGGTGCGGGAAATCGTCGAGCTTAAGCTGACCGATGAGGAATTGCGCAAGATGCACGCCTCCTGCGAGATGTTGAGAGGGGTAATGAAGGACTTGAGAATTAATTAATAATTTATAATAAATAATGAATAATTGCGGTATGGTTACAGTAAAACGATTTTATAAGAGCGTCGGTTTTTTTAAAAGCCGGCGCTTTTTTGTGTCAAAGAACAACTTTTTGCCCGGCGCTGGTATAATGCCGGATAATTTGCAAAAAATTAACCTGAAGAGCGATGGCTTTACGTTCATTTAAGAAACAGGAGGATATGGCATGAAGATTGTAAAGAAGTTTCTGGCTTTGATATTGATGTTTGCCCTGTGCATGACGATAGCGTCGGGCTGCAGGAAGAAGGATGACGAGTCAAGCTATGATACCGCGACCGGCGAGCCGATTGAGATAACCCACTGGTACTGGGCGGATACCCAGCAGTATTCGGCAAAAATGCAGGATATTGTAAAGGAATTCAACCAGACCAACGGCAAAAACATCAAAGTAACCGCCGAGGAATACCCGTGGGACGGCGGGGGTTACAGCGAGACTCTGTTCACGGCCGCGATGGGCGGGGGCGGGCCGGATACCGCCTCATGGAAGCTGACCTCCACCCCGCTTTTTGTGGCCAACAACCTGCTTGCGGTGCTGGACAGCTATATAAACGGCTGGAAGGACAAGGACGATATTGACGAAAACCTGTATCAGGTAATGAGAGACGCGGGCGGTTCGGACAACATCTATGTAATGCCGTGGAACACCCAGGTTTTATATGTCTACTACCGGCCGTCAATGTTCAAGGACGCCGGCGTCAGCGTGCCCAAGACCTATCAGGAATTCCTTGAAGCCTGCCGGAAGCTGACCCGCGATACCAACGGGGACGGGAAGGTGGACGTTTACGGGTTCGGCATGCGGGGCGCCAAAGGCGGGCAGGAGCCGTGGGGCAGCTTTATTTACGCGCGCGGCGGGGATTTTTCGGATTTCACCACCGACAAAGCGGTTGCGGGCATGCAGGATTTTATCAACCTGTTTAAAAACGGGTATGTCCCGCCGACAGCCCCGACCGACGGGTTTAACGAAATCATCGCCAACTTCAAATCCGGCAAAACCGCTATGACCATACATCATATCGGTTCATCCGTCGGGATGGTGGAAACGCTGGGGGATGACGTGGACGCTTTCCCGTTCCCTTCGGGAGAAAGCCAGTGGACGTCCATGGGAGACACCGAAAACGTAATCTTCGAGGCCTGCGACAACAAGGACGCCGCGTTTGAGTGGGTGGCGTATCTCGCGACCGGGAAAGGGCAGGAGGAATGGTGCAAGGCCACCGGCAACGTGCCTGTCAGCAAGAGGGTGCAGGCGATGCCGGAATTTCAGAACAACAAGTTTATGAAGGTGTCGATTGAAGGGGCGCCTTCCGCGGGGATTTTCCCGATTCTGGACACCACCACCGAATGGATAAACACGATATGGCCCAACACCGTCGCGGCCGCGCTTGCGGGGCAGAAAACCGCGGCCGCGGCGATGCAGGATTTGCAAAGGGGCTTGTACGGAGGCTGATACCGCGGTTTTGATAATTATTCCTCACAGGTAGGGGTTCGGGCCATGAACCCCTACATTCTATATAAAACGGCGGGCGGCGGCAGTTTCAAGCCGTCTTTAAGAAGGTGATAGAATTGCGGGACAAAAAAGCCGGAATCTGGCCTTACCTGCTGGTGGCTCCGGCGCTTTTAGTGGTTGCGGCGGTGGTCTTTGTCCCGGTCGGGAATGCGGTTTTGATGAGTTTTCAAAGCTATGATTTAAGGCGGCCTTTTGCAATCGGGTTTATCGGCGCGGGGAACTACTCGGCGGTGTTTAAGGATACCCTGTTCTGGCAGTCGGTGCTGCGGACGGTCATCTGGGTGGTTTTCGGGGTCGGGTTTCAGTTCGTGTTCGGCTTCTGTCTTGCGCTGCTGTTAAACAGGGATTTCAAAGGCAGGGGGGCCGCAAGGTCGGTCAGCCTGATTCCGTGGGTTACGCCGGGCGTGCTGATTGGGCTGATGTGGCGGTGGATATACGACGGCAGCTACGGAGTGCTGAACGATATTTTGATGAAAATCGGAATAATCGAAAATCCGGTGCCTTTTCTGGCAAGGCAGGATACGGTTTTCCCGGCGGTGATTGTAACGATTATCTGGCAGGGAATCCCGTTTTTTGCGCTAATGCTGCTGGCCGGCCTTCAGGGGGTGCCGGCCGAACTGTACGAGGCGGCCGACATTGACGGCGCGAACGTGTTCGGGAAATTTTTTCATATAACGGTGCCGTCGCTGCAGAACACCATATATGTTACCACCCTTTTGAGGATTATCTGGGTCGCAAACTCGGTGGACGTGATTTACAACATGACCGGCGGGGGGCCGGCGTACGCCTCCCAGACATTGAGCGTTTACGTCTTCAACAAGGCGAACGCGCTTAACCTCGGTTATGCCTCGGCGATGTCAATCCTGCTGACCCTGATGCTGCTGCTCGCGGCGGTGCCGTATTTGAAAACCCTGTTCAAAATCCGGGAGGGGTAAAAATGGGTAAAGGAAAAAGGCTAGCCACGCGCGCCCTGTCTTTTTGTCTGCCCCTTGTTTTGCTGTTCGGCTTTTTGATTTTCCCGTTTTATTGGATCTTCATCACCTCGATAAAGCCTGAAAGCGAGCTTTACGGCGGCACGGTAACCTACTGGCCGAAAAACCCGACTTTTGACGCGTACAGAGCCCTGTTTGTGGACTACAACTTTGTAAAGCCCATGACAAACAGCTTTATCGTGGCCGCGTCCGCCACCCTGCTCACCCTTTTTGTGGCGACCTTGGCGGCCTACGCCTTTTCAAGGTTCAGGTTCAAGGGGCGCCGGCCGCTGATGATTATGTTTCTGACAAACAATATGTTCCCGACCGTGCTTTTGTTAATCCCGCTTTACGCGATTATGCGCAGGCTTGGGATTTTATATACCCCGCTGGCGCTTATTCTGTCGTACACCACCTTTACCATACCGTTTTCGGTCTGGCTGCTCAACGGGTATCTGAGCGATTTGCCGATGTCGCTTGAGGAGGCGGCACTGGTGGACGGGGCAAACAGGCCGCAGGCGTTTGTGAGGATAATACTTCCGGTGCTTGTGCCCTGCCTTGTCGCGACCGGGGTTTATATCTTCATGAACGCGTGGAACGAATACACCTTTGCGGTGATGTTCACAAACGAAAAAAGCCGGACAATCCCGGTTTCTTTAAGAAACCTGATTGGCCAGCTTGGCGTGCAGTGGGATTTACTTACCGCTGGGGGGATTATAACCATCATACCGGTGTGCATGATGTTCTTTTTCGCCCAGAAAAGGCTGGTGGAGGGTCTGACCGCCGGGGCGGTAAAGGGCTGACCCGCCGGCGGACAGCGGTACTTCTATTAAAAAAAGATGTCTTCAGCCAATATCTTCAGCCCGATACCGATTAAAACCAGCCCGCCCGCGGCTTCCGCCTTTTTGCCGAACAGATTGCCGCACCTGCAGCCGAGCACATAGCCGCCGGCGGACAGGGCGAAAGTAACAACCGCGATAACCGCGCTGGACAGCAGATACCCGTATTTTAAGGACAGAACGCCATCATGCGGCATTACCGCAAAGGACGCGCCGACCGCCAGCGCGTCAATGCTTGTCGCGACCGACATCACAAGCAGGTTGTCAAAGCGGCTGGGGTTCCCCAATGGCAATTCGTCATCCTTTTTTGCCGCTTCCCACAGCATCTTGCCGCCGACAAAGCTCAAAAGAGCGAATGCAATCCAATGGTCAAACGACTCGAACCTGTCTGAAAAGGTGTTCGCGATAGCGTATCCGATAAGCGGCATGATACCCTGAAACAGCCCGAAGCTGCCCGCTATTTTCAGAATATACCGCGGTTTTGTAAAGCAGATAACCAGCCCGCAGCTCACGGCGGCGGCAAAAGCGTCCATCGACAGCCCTACGGCAATCACCAGGAGGGTCGGAATCCCCATTTTCTCCATCCTCTCGCGGGGTTTTTCGGCCGCAAACACCGGCGGCGGGTTCTGCGCGCAGAATTTACAGCCAAAAGCGCGTATTTGCTATTGAACAATTGTACAACTAAAATCTGTTGCTGTCCACTGTTTACGGGTTGTGTTTTGGAATTATTTATGGTACTATACCACATTATAAAACATAACACAGCCATTAATCCTGACTGCGGAGGGTTGTTTAAGTGAGCAGACGTATTGTATTAAGCGCGGACAGCACCTGCGATTTGGGGGACGAGCTTAGACAGAGGTATTCGGTCGAGTATTATCCGCTCAAAATTATACTGGACGGCAAAGAGTATTCGGACGGGGTTGACGTGCACCCTGACCAGATATACGAGATTTACAGGCAAAAGAAAATCCTTCCCAAAACCACGGCCATAAACACCCACGAATATTTTGACTATTTCAAGAAATGGGTTGACCAGGGGCTTGAGGTAATCCATATCTCGCTGGGCAGAGCCCTGTCCGCCACTTACAACAACTGCTGCAGGGCGGCCGAGCAGCTGTCCGGGGTGTATGTTGTGGACAGCCGCAACCTTTCGACCGGTTCGGGGCATATAGTAATCGAAGCCGCCGAGAGGATTGAAGCCGGCATGCCTGCCGCGCAGATTGCAAAGGAAGTGCAGGAATTGACCTCGAAGGTGCATTCCAGCTTTATTATCGATACCCTTGAATTCCTGTATAAGGGCGGCAGGTGTACCGCGCTGCAGATGCTGGGCGCGAACATGCTGCAGTTAAAGCCCTGCATACTGGTGAACAACGCCGACGGCAGCATGGGGGTCGGCAAAAAGTACCGCGGCTCGCTGGACAAGGTTTTATATTCCTATGTGCACGACATGCTGGACAACCGAGACGATTTGCGGGACGACCGGATTTTTATCACCCATTCGGGCATATCCCAGCAGAGGATAGATTTGGTTTACGGCGAAATAGCAAAAATGAACTATTTCAAGAACATTCACATTACCCGCGCCGGCTGCACAATCTCCGCCCACTGCGGGCCGAACACCCTCGGCGTATTGTTCATGAC
>LFTH01000049.1:12961-22974 GCA_001513365.1 Clostridiales bacterium DTU033
TGCGGATTGATAATCGTTGCAAACCGCCGGCGGTTGTGATATTATTAACCTGCCTGCACCTGCCGCAAGCCGGTGCATTTTTTGAGATGTAAATTTTATAGTCTTTACGGTGGGGGTCTTTATATTGAAGGATGGCACCAGAGGCTCCGGCAAGAAGCGCACGGAGCCAAAACGCCGCGGCAAGGCTGTGCGCGGTATTGTTACCGCGTCGGTAGCGCTGATGAGCATACTTGGACTGCTGTGCATAGGCTCCGGCGCGTACCTGTGGCACCTGTTCGGGCTGGTACAGTACGGCCCGGATGTCGAGAGTTATTACGAAGACTCAATCCCGGAGGAGGAAGATTCCGGGTACGAGGAAATCGAGGACTACGACAAGATTGAACAGGGCGCCGCCAGCGTCGCCGAGATTTCGGTCAAGGGGAACACCAAAAACATCTCCAACTACCTGCTGATTGGGGTTGACAGCCGCAGCAGCAGTTTCAGAGGGCTTTCGGATACTATTATCATACTTACAATCGACAAAAAGAATAAGGACATCAGGCTTGCGTCCCTGCTGCGCGACACCCTCGTTACCATTCCGGGAAGGGATAAAAACGGGGACGGCAAGGACGACTACGCCAAGCTGAACGCCGCGTATTCATACGGAGGTGCCAGCCTTCTGCTCAAAACCATCGAACAGAATTTCCGCCTTAAGATAGACAAGCACATCACCGTGAACTTCAAAGCCTTTTCGGCCGCCATAAACGCGATGGGCGGGATAGACATCGAGCTGACCGCGGCGGAGGCGCAACATATCAAGATAGGCAGCGCGGCCAAAAAATACACCCTCAACGGCCATTATGCGCTGGAATATGTCCGTATCCGTGCGATAGGCACCGATTTCGGGCGGACCGAGCGGCAGCGCAAAGCGGTCAGGGCGATGTTTGAAAAAGCAAAGGCCATGAACCCCGCGCAGCTTAACAGTATCCTGAACAAGGTTTTTCCCCAGGTTCAGACCAATATGACCATAAACGAATTCTTTGGGTTTACCTTAAATTCCTTTACCTATTTAGGTTATACCATGGATAAAACATACCATCTGCCGCAAAGAGGCAAGTACCATTCCGCCCCGGAGCTGGGACTTGGCGCGGTTTTGTGCATGGACGACCCCGCGGCCGCGGTTATCGAGCTGCATAAGTTCATATATAACGGCCAGTAGGGCTGCGGACCCGCTCTTTTTGGGAATTATACAGAAAGTTTTACCCACTTTCCACCGAGTTTTCAACAATTCCTGCGTTTTGACTGGCCTGCCGGCGGTTTTGCAGGATTATCCTGCGGGTATAATCTGTCGCAACGAGGAGATTTTTGCAGAATATGCGGGCCGGCGGGCCGCAGTTGTTTGTAGACAAAAAACAGGCGGCGTTGTATAATTCTCTGGTGAGCAAAATAAAGAAAAAGCTGGTCAGCCAATGATTGGATTGTACGGGAGGAAATCTTTATGAGCCTTAATCTCAAAGGAAAAATCAAATCACTTATCTGTTTTGCGCTCTGCGCCGCGCTGGTGTTTGCCGGTATGCTGTCCGGCTGTTCCACGCCGCAATATGCTGTGGAGTTCGGCGACGGCGATAAGCTAACCACCGCGGAATACCTTGCCTTTCTCTTTAATTCGTATCAGTCGCTCTTTTCCTATTACTACGGCATTGACTGGGAGCAGGAACTCAGCTACGGCGAAGGAGAGGACGCCGAGAAGCTGTCTGTCGAGCAATATATCGTGAGAATGACAAGGGATAGTATCCTGCGCCAGAAGGCCCTAGAGGACAAGCTCAGGAAGTTTGACATCAAGCTGTCGGAGGAAGACGAGGAAGAGTATAAATCCTTTATGGACACGGTCTCGGAAGACCAGTTTATTCACCTCGGATTCAGCAAAAAGGCTTTCGGCAGGATGTATAAGGCGGTTTCGTACTATGAGTCCACCCTGTTTTTCGGTTTGTACGACAAGGGCGGGAAACGGGCGATGAGCGAGGACGAAATCAAGTCGTATTACAAGGAAAACTTTTTGACATATAAGAGCATTGAAATCCCGCTGGTTGACGAAAACGGCTCCGACCTTGACGAAGAAGGCGTCAAAGAGGTAAAAGACAGGCTGCAGGGATATCTGGACTTGTTTAATTCCGAAAAGGATTTTGACAAGGTGATTGATAAATACAATAAGGACGAGGAAGACAAAGACAAGGAAGACGAAGACGGGGAAAACGGGGAAACAGAGGAAAGCGAATCCGCCGACGAGGACGATAAGGACGACGGCGAAGGCGATGACGAGAACGGAGATACCGAAGACGAGACCGACCAGAACCTGAAAATGATTGACGCGACCAGAGACGATGAAAATCTGGTGGAAGCTGTCAGGTCAGTATCGGTCGGCGGCGCAAAAATCGTGGAATTCAAAAGCGGAGGAACAACCAATGTCGCGGCCTTAATCTACCGGGTCAACCCCGAAGACACAAAAGAGTACAAACTCGAAAACGTTCGCGAGCGGGTGATTGAAAGCGCTAAATACGAGGAGTTTGACAAAGAGATTAAGGAATACGTCAAAAAGATAGAAAAGGATTTTAAAATCAACAAAACGGTGCTGCGAAGGTGCACGCCCAAACAGCTTGAAAAGGACATCAACAAACAATCCTGACGGCAGCCGCCTTTGCCTTTTGGCAACGGCGGCTTTCGATTGAAAGCGATTGACCGGATACTGTTATTGCTGTATAATCGATAACGGCGTTTTATCGGCAGCAGCCAAAAAGGATGTGAGAGCATGAAAGCCGTGAAGAAGGACAGGCTGAGCATAGCAATCGAATATGCACTGACCATATTAATGCTAATCGCTTTTGTACTGACGGTAACACTGCCGTGGAGCATTCCCGCCGTAACTCACCATTACCCGGGCGAAAAGGGGTTCTGGTACGAAAAGTACCTCGTGGTATTGATTGTTTCGGGGGTTATGGCAATGCTGATACTGTGGCAGGCGCGAGCCGTGCTGCGGATTGTCAACAACGGCAACCCGTTTGTCAGCGAGATGGTCAGAAGGCTTCGGATAATAGGGGTGGAATGCCTGATACTTTCGGTTTTTTATTTCATCTCGGTTTTTGTTGTTACAAGGTTTTTTATGGTGGCTGTTTTTGTTACCTTTTCGGTTGTCGGGATGATACTCTTCGTGTTTGCCCGGCTTTTTGAGCAGGCGATAGCCTTTAAAGAAGAAAACGACATGACCATATAAGCGCGGCATGCTCCGCCGCGTACGGATTGCACGTCTTAAGGGGGCCTGGTTGATGGGAATAAGGATAAACCTGAATGTAATGATGGCAAAACGCCGGATTGGCCTGACAGAGCTGTCCGACAAGGTCGGGATTTCTCCCGCGAACCTCTCTATACTGAAAAACAACAAAGCCCGCGCCATCAGGTTTTCCACTCTGGACGCCATCTGCAGGGCTTTGGACTGCCAGCCGGGGGACTTGCTCGAATTTGTGGAGGACGAGGCCGACGGTTCGTAACGATAAAAAGCTGAGCGCGGATTTGACGACAGGTGCGGAGGATATCGTAAAATGCGGTTAAAAAGTTGCAAAATGCTGGCGGTACCGGTAATCATTCTTTTTGCGATAACTGTCGGGTGCGCGGATTTTGGACAAAGGGAAACGGCCGGCGCAGGATACGCTGCCCAAACCGCCTCGTCTACAGCAACCGGCGGCTCAAAAACCGCGCCTGCCGTGCCCGAACCTGTGTCCGCAGTGGTTTCAACCGCAACACTTGCGGCGACCGGGGACCTTTTAATGCACGACCCTATTCTAACCAATAACTATGACGAGCAGACCGGCAGTTATGATTTTAGCGGCATATTTACCTATATTAAGCCCTATGTCCAAAAATACGATTTTGCAGTGGCGAATTTGGAAGTAACCCTTGCCGGCAACGACAGGATACCGTACCGGGGATATCCGTGCTTCAACTGCCCCGACGAGATTGTGGACGCGGCAAAGGACGCGGGGTTTGACATGCTTCTGACCGCAAACAACCATTCAAATGACAGCGGCTTAAACGGGATTTTGCGGACGGCAGCCGTTCTGGCGCAGAAGAATATGGGCTATACGGGCACCAGACATTCGGAACAGGAAAAACCGTATAGAATTCAGAATGTCAACGGTATAAACATCGGAATGATGAACTATACTTACGAAAGCCGACGCGCCGGCGACAAGAGGTACTTAAACGTAATGCTCGAACAAAGGGCGATTCCGCTGGTCAACTCGTTCAGTTACGGCGACCTTGACAGCTTTTATGACGAGGTTAAAACCCGGATAAACCAGATGAAGGAGGAAGGGGCGGACGCGCTGGTCCTTTTTATACACTGGGGGGACGAATACAAGCTGACTCCCAACAACACCCAGAAGAAAATAGCACGGAAAATGTGCGAACTCGGAATTGACGTGATAATCGGCGGCCATCCGCATGTAATACAGCCTTTGGAAATAATCAAATCGGTTGACGGCAGACACACAACCGTATGCCTTTATTCCACCGGCAATGCAGTGTCAAACCAGCGGATTTACCGCGCCAGCATAAAAACCGGGCACACCGAAGACGGAATACTGTTTATCGTTACCTTTTCAAAATACAGGGACGGCAGGGTTGAGGTTACCGGTTTGGACGCACTGCCCACATGGGTACATTTGTATAAACAAAACGGGCGGGAGGCTTTTCAGATTGTCCCGCTGGATGTTTCGGGGGACTTGAAAAACAAGTTCGGCCTGCAGTACAGTGAGGACGGATTTGAAAATGCGATGAAATCTTATCAGAGAACCATGGCAATTGTGAAGGACGGGCTTAAAGAATTCGAAAAACTTGCCGCATGAGTGTCGCCGGCACAGGCAAACGGCAAAGCCCCCGGCGGCGTCAAATGATTGAAAAACCCGCCAAAACAGGCAGTGTGCCGTTTTGGCGGGTTTTGTGATTTTGGTGCTGGTGAGCCATCGGGGATTCGAACCCCGGACCCTTTGATTAAAAGTCAAATGCTCTGCCATCTGAGCTAATGGCTCAAGTCGTTTTAAGCGGCGTCATTTCTTGACCGCGCCAGAACATTATATCCAAACATACTGCTGTTGTCAAGCAAAAAAATCACTGCCGCCGCGTTTTGGGGCCGTCTGTTTGTCAGGCGGAGATAAACACGCGGCTTTGTTATTTTAATAAGAATATTGCTTTTTCTCATATGTCCCTGCCTTATCTTTTCGCAGGTTGCGGCTGGCTGCAAAAAGACAGGTAAAAAGATATGAACGGAAAACAAGAGTAAGGAGAACAAAAACCGGCAATCCGCAGAACGCGGATTGCCGGTTTTGCTGGTGACCCGAACGGGACTCGAACCCGTGTTACCGCCGTGAAAGGGCGGTGTCTTAACCGCTTGACCATCGGGCCGCTGATGCGCCCCCTGTTGGGAGCGCGGTGGTAGCGGTAGTTGGACTTGAACCAACGACACTGCGGGTATGAACCGCATGCTCTAGCCACCTGAGCTATACCGCCGTAGGGATGATTGAGCGCAGTAAATTATATAGTATACAAAACTTTTTGTCAATACCAATAATATGCCGCCGCCGGGTTTTCTCGAATTGTACCGACAAAAGCCTTTTATACTCGCAATTATTTGTATAAAACGAGGTTGATTGGACAGCAGGGCGCGGAAATGCCAAATGCTAAAGTACAAAGATGAATGATTATTATCGTATATAAATAGTATATAAGGCGCCAGATTAAACAGCGGCTTAATATAACCGGCGATATAAAGCGGACGAAAAAGTTGCAGTTTTTCCACTGCGGGCAGTTACAAAACAAGGCTTGACAATCGGGCTGCGGCGTGTTACAATTTCGTTTGCCGCATGTTCCGGGCATTCAAAGTGGGTATTCCCCCGCCTGTAACAGCGAGTCTTGCAAAAAGCAGGTGTAATAACCATGTATGCAGTCATTGAGACCGGTGGCAAGCAGTACAAGGTGCAAAGCGGGGACATCCTGTTTGTCGAAAAACTGGACGCCGGCGAAGAAGCCCTTGTAACCTTTGATAAGGTGCTTGCCGTACACACCGGCAGAACCCTTAAAGTAGGCAATCCGTATGTCAAAGGCGCCAGCGTGGAGGCGCGGGTGCTGAAAAACGGGAAAGGCCGGAAAATCACCGTTTTCACCTACCGCCCGAAGAAGGGCAGCAAACGCACGGTTGGCCACCGCCAGCCATACACGAAGGTACAAATCGAGACCATCAACCCCAAAGCCCCCGCTAAAAAAGCCCAGAAGACCGATGACGCGGAGTAAGTTTTTTGTAAATCAGGGTATTCTGGTCGGGTTTGAAATCGCCGGGCACACCGGCGCCGGCAGATATGGCAGCGATGTGGTCTGCGCGGCTGTTTCCTCGGCCGCCTTGATGGCCGCCAACACCATCACTGAAATCTATGGTTTGCCGGCAGATATTGTCGAGCGCGGCGGCTATTTAAGAATCGAACTGGACATCGCCAGCGCAAAACGCTGCCAGGAGCTTTTGAGGGGTTTTTGCCTGCATTTGACAGAGCTTCAACAACAGTACCCTAATAATCTGAGAGTTACTTACGGAGGTGTAACCAATGATTAAGATAAATATTCAGCTGTTTGCCCATAAGAAAGGCGTCAGCTCCACAAGAAACGGGCGCGATTCGGAATCAAAGCGTCTCGGAGTTAAGCGCGGGGACGGCCAGTTTGTTCTGGCAGGCAACATTCTCGTTCGCCAGCGCGGCACCAAAATCCATCCCGGCAGCGGTGTCGGGATTGGCTCCGACGATACCCTGTTCGCCCTGGTTGACGGCAGGGTCAAGTTTGAGCGCATGGGCAAAGACCGCAAGCGCGTTTGCGTCTATGCCGTCGGACAGTAATCCATATCGCACGCTTTTCTTCCCCCCGCCGTTTTTGGCGGGGATTTTTAATTGTCAGGTGCAAATATAATAATTATGGTGTATTATAATATTATACGATTATCTTTCCCTTTCTTGCAAAGGATGGTATATCATGTTCGTTGATACCGCGGTAATAAAAATAAAGGCGGGAGACGGCGGGGACGGCGCCGTTTCCTTCCGCCGCGAAAAATACGTCGCGGCAGGCGGGCCGGACGGCGGGGACGGCGGCCGCGGAGGGGACATCGTGTTTGTCGCCGACGACGGCCTGAACACCCTTGCCGATTTCAGGTACCGCAAAAAATATGTCGCCGAAAACGGCGACCCCGGCGGGCCCAAAAAACGATTTGGCAAATCCGGCGCCGATTTAATCATCCGCGTGCCGCGCGGCACTTTAATCTACGACAGCAAAACCGGCCGGCTGCTTGCGGATATATCCTCAAACCAGCCTTTTATCGCCGCGAAGGGAGGACGCGGGGGCTGGGGCAACAGCCATTTCGCCACCCCGACCCGTCAGGCGCCGCGTTTTTCAAAACCCGGCATTCCCGGCGAGGAGCTTACAGTACGGCTGGAGCTCAAGCTGCTCGCGGACGTCGGGCTGGTCGGTTTCCCGAATGTCGGCAAATCCTCGCTGCTTTCAGCGGTCAGCGAGGCGCGGCCCGAAATCGCCAACTACCATTTCACCACCCTGACGCCGGTTTTGGGAGTGGTCAGGGTGATGGAAGGGGTTTCGTTCGTGATGGCCGACATCCCCGGACTGATTGAAGGCGCAAGCCGGGGCGCGGGGCTTGGGCACGAATTCCTGCGGCATATCGACAGGTGCCGGCTGTTAATCCACGTGGTTGACGTGTCGGGCAGCGAGGGGCGGGAGCCGCTTGAAGACATCGAAACAATCAACCGCGAACTCTCCGGTTTCAACCCTGAGCTCCTTTCCCGCCCGATGATAATCGCCGGCAACAAATGCGACCTCGCCGATGAACGGAAAATTGAGGAATTCGCCGCGGCCGTGCGCGCAAAAGGCTATGAGTTCTTCCCGATAATGGCGGCAATCGCGCACGGCACAGACGCTCTTATTAAACGCTGCGCCGAGCTGTTATCCAAGCTCCCGCCGATACGGGAATACTCCCCTGACCCCGAACCTGTGCCGGAGGCCGATATAAAACAGCGCGACGTGAATATAATCCGGGACGGCGACAGCAGGTATATTGTCGAGGGCGAGTGGCTGATAAGGTACCTGAGGGGGATTGACATGGACGAATACGACAGCCTTCAGCACTTTCACCGCGTTTTGCAGCAAAGCGGGGTAATCGACAGGCTCAGGGAAGCCGGGGTGCGGGACGGCGACACCGTGTCGATTTACGGCTTTGAATTTGATTTTATCGATTGATTGACCGGCAAAAACGGCATTTGAAAGGATACTGATATGTATGGAGAGGTTAATCCCCGCCGAAGTTGACGTGCGCAGATTAAGCCCCCACACTTTAGCTTTTGTGGGGGACGGAGTATATGAGCTGATGGTCAGGGAAATGCTGGCCTGCGAGGCGAACCGGACGAGCGGCGAGCTTCACAAGCTATCGGTCGGCATGGTAAGGGCGGAGGCCCAGTCGGCGGCAATCGAAACCCTGCTGCCGCTGCTGACCGAGCAGGAGGAAGCGGTGTACCGCCGCGGCCGCAACGCGCATACCCAGCGCACCGACAGCGACTACCACCGCGCCACCGGCCTTGAGGCGCTGTTCGGCTACCTGTACCTCACCGGCGACATTGAACGCCTCAGGTTTTTGTTTTATCGGATACACAATATTTAACTGCTGAATAAATGTTAAAACCGCTCCCTTACAAAAAAGGAGCGGTTATTAATTGAAATCATATTATTTTTTGCGTATAAGCAAAGGTTTATAAAAGCCTTTTGTTTGTATCAAACAGCAGGTATAACTCATTTTCTTTTATTCTAAAACCTGTTCCGTGGTTGCGTACGCTGCCGCCTTCTTTTAAATGCATTCTTATATCTAAACAGACCTTAGATTTTTCAAATGCTTCGATAAATCTTTCTTCACTCGGATTATCAAGAAGATATGCTTCATTATAATGAAATTCTTCTCTGCCATTATCACCTATCCGCGTGTCAGCTACCACAAACAATATTTTCCCCAGTTTATACAGCAATGCACCAACTAACCGGTAAATACTCCAAACTGCAATATCCACCCCGCAGTGTCTTAGTTTCAGAGTATTCCCGTTCTTATCCACCACCACTTCAAACCCCGAAGGATGCGCTTGATGAGGATAGATTGAATGATACAGTGCCTGCCTTTTATCCTTCTCGCTATAATAGCCGAATTTTTCAATAATATCTTTTTGCTTAAACTGCCATACCGCACGGTTAAACGTAAATAGTGTAACCAAAGAATTTGAACTCCTTCGTGTAGTTTTTAACTCGATGCGGCCTCCTAAATCTGGGATTTGAAGGTTGCTTTCACCTAATCCGAAAACTTGTTCAAAAGTATGGCCAATCCCTGTTGGCCCTTTTCTTAAAGTCGGTATGTACCCCATGTTCTTTATTTCTTCAAGTCGTTTCTGCACTTCAGATAATGTTGCCAACTATCTCACCTTCCGTAAAACCACAATGTTTTCTTTATTCATTGTCGCCACTTTTTCCCCTTTTACATTTGTTGGAGAATTCTCTTTCGGCATTCTTTTGCTGCTAATATTCCTTGGGATAGTGGCAACAGGTATAAGGTTGTATTGTCTGCCTAGCTCTCCAATAATAATGTTCGTGGGTATGTTAACTTTTTTAACGGTTCTATTGCCTACTACCCAGAATTGATAGCTATTAACTCGCATATGCCTAGTTATTGATTTTAGGCACTTGTCCAAATCAACATAAAAGGATAGGACATCTAAAGCCCTTTTTTTATCCAACTTTGTGATTTCTTTTAATGTTTCCCTTAAACTATCCGAAGGCAAAGTGTTTTCTTCCACATCAATTGTCCCGCCCAGCAGGTATTTGTCTAGTTTTTCTTTTTCGATCCGGCTGGCATAATATCCATGTTCTTCAAGATCTAACCACTGCAAAGATAATCTTGAAAA